>JBGCEU010000014.1:0-63622 GCA_045106535.1 Akkermansiaceae bacterium
GCGGAGTTTGGCATAGGGAACTTGCTGCACTGGCACCTCGGCATCGATTGCCATGCAAGCTGCTGTTGCGGAACTCTGGCCTAGGATCATGAACACGGGTTCCATGCGGATGGAGCCAAAGGCGATGTGGGTGGCGGAGAGTGCCCAGGGGACAAACAAATTCTCGCACTCTGATGCCTTGGGAACAATAGCTCGGTAGGAAATGCCATACGCCTTGCCACCGATGTGGGTCTGGATGTCGCCCTCGTTTTTGACCATGCCGTTATGCACGACGCGCTGAGTGTTATGTGAATCAAGCGTGTAGGCTCCCATACCGACTGGATCTGTTACAGCGATCTTATTTTTGCAGTGATCCTCTGTCATGACGAGATCCGAGCGCATACGACGTGCCTCACGGACGTAGAGATTGTATGGCCAGTGACCATTGTCTACGAACTCATCCCTCGGTAGGCCCCACTTTCCGTATGCCTTGCGTGTCGCCTCCGGCACACGCGGGTGGTTTTGCACCGTCCAAACAAGACCTAGCTGCCAGTCGCGGTGCTTGGCTGCGAGCTTCTCGCGTTCATCGTGGTTAAGAGTCGCCCAGTTCCAGTCCTTGCCATAGTTCATGCCGATATAGTCGGTGGAAATGCCGCCGGTGTTATTACTGTCGGTCTTCCTGTTAGGCATGGGTGAAGTCTTGAAAAACCCCCATTTTTGTCCCGCCTCGATTGCTCGGAAAAGGATTTCGTAGTCGGCCTCATTGTAGCCGGCGGGTTTCTCGATCATTAATCGGTTTTCAGGGACGTCTGTTAGGCACATGCGGTAGCAGTATGCCTGAAGGCGGTGATCGCTGTCACCCTTCTTGCCACCGAGATCTGGATTCACGCCGGGCAGTAGTCCGCTGGAGGAATCGCCTGCCACAACATACGGATCAATGCCGTTAGGTAGCTGGTTTTTCTTTGCCACTCCGGTGTTACCGTTCCCTACTTCGTTGAACTCGGCATTTGCTTCGCGACCAATCACAAAAGACACCCCAGCGCCGGGGAGTAGGTCGCCCTCGTATGAGGCATCAATAAACATCTTGCCGTGCAGCACCCTGCCGTCCTCCAGCCGGATCGCGGTGATACGCTTGCCATTCTTGATCACGCCTTTCTTCAGGTCGAGCCGACCCTTCACCACCTTCACTTTGGCTTCCTTGACCATTTTTTCAAAGATGGCCTCGGCGACCTTAGGCTCGAATGTGGAGGCCAGTTTCTTTTTGTCATTCAGTGCTGGTTGTCCCTGTCCCTTGTTAGCAAATTTTTCACGGTCTTGATAAGCCCATGCTTCTGGCCTCTGGTAATGCTTATAAAGCTCGTGATAGAATTCCCGCGACAGGCCACCGAGGATGTCGTCGTTTCCAATATCGGTCCACCCGAGACCACTGCTGGTCAGCCCACCGAGATGGCCATACTGTGAAACTAGAATGACCGACTTGCCCATACGTGAGGTTTGCACAGCGGCTGTGACGCCACCCGAGGCATCGCCGTAAACAATGACATCGGCATAGATACCATCGTCCTCGGCAATTGCGCTGAGGCTGAGGCCTAAAAAGAGAAGGAACTTGAGGGTGAAGCGTTGGGTTGTGTTCATAGTGAATAGATGGATTCTGCCGTAAGAATGGGTCTTGTCAAAAACTCATGACCGATGCATGCCGGATACGTTGATGAAAAAGTCGGTTTTTCAGTATTAGATCAATATCGAGAATCTGATCCATTAAGGGACAGGTTGTTGAGTAAAATATGCTTTTTGTCGCTGGTTACAGAGCAATACTGATCAAGCGATCACTCGTTCCTTTTTGTTTAAAATGTAATTTGACCAAGGAATGTATTTTGTATATACTTTTTGTAGCTAAGTTCGTTTAGTAGCCATTGACTGATTAATCGCAAAATCACCAGAGATGAAATACTCAAAACAACACCCCGGGTTTGCACTCATCGCCACGATATCTATCATGATACTCATTGTGATGATTGCTTTGGCCATGCTGACGCTCTCCACCACCGAGATCCGCTCCCAGCAGCAAGGTAAAGCCCAAATAGAGGCACAAGCGAATGCCCGGTTGGCACTGATGCTAGCTATCGGTGAATTGCAGAAGAACACGGGGCAAGACACACGCATTACCGCCATGGCGGACATTGCTGACGAATCCTACCCACCGGTTCTCGGTGTCTGGCGCAGCTGGGAGGGCACAAACCATGATTCCACTGGACGGCCCATCGCACCGAACTATACGATCAAAGATCAGCCAGTCTCTGGTGGAGGACGTTTTCTTGACTGGATAGTCTCCAGTGCCGCCAACATGGAGGCTCCGGCCATTGGCGATGTCGTTTCTCTCATCCAGACCACTGCAAGCGATAGCACTGTGCCGCTGGTTGCTAATGGATCGCTTGCGCCCGATGACTTACGCCAGATTCACGTGACGCCTACCGAACTCAAGGGCAGCGGCTATTTCGCCTGGACAGTTTCAGGAGAAAACCAGAAGGCGCGCCTTGCCCAGCCCTACGAACCCAGGACAAACGACCCTTCCGGATTGGTTGAGATGGGGCAGTCCCACTCGGTGCCCGACCCGGACGTGTTTGGCCTTTCATCTCTTCTGGATGACCGTGAGGCATATAATCCAAGCGGAGCTGCAGCAAAGCCGGGCGCGAAAGCGATCAGCCGTGAATCCATTGCGCTGATCGAAGCTGGCAACGCTACTGAACCGAACCGGAAATTCCACGATTTCACTACCAGCGCTGTCGGGCTACTGACCAACAGTGCCACCGGCGGCTGGCGGAAAGACCTTTCGATCCTCACCGAAAAGTGGGACGAAATCTACGCCACCTATCCAGGCGGAGAACTTCCGTTGTTCCGTTACGCACCAGAGGAGGGAGCTGTCTCTCAGGTTCCCAAGCCGACCAACAGCAGTTACACTCCGGACGAGTCGACGCTCTACCCATGGAGCAGGCATTCACAGTTCACCCCTAAGAAGTGGCCCAATACATGGTATGCCGCATCCTCTTCGTGGCAATCTCTTGCCAACTTCGCAACCTCTTATAAAAACTTTAGTGCAAGCAGTGGTGTGGTTGAGAGTCCCTTTGTCTGGGCTCCTGTGATGAAATGGAAATGGAGGGGTAGCGAGAGGGACGCAACGAACCAGGAATTCTACGCATACAACCACACGCCCCGGATCCATCCGGTAATTGCAAGGTTCCAGTTCATCGTCTACGTCAGGGCCATTCAGACTTCGACCAGTCCGGAACGGTATCGAACCCAGCTACTCTTGGCTCCAGTGGTGACGTTGTGGAATCCGTACAACGTGCGCCTGACCATCGACAATCCCGGAGCACCGACTTCCGGTGTGGTGATTGGTGGCAAGCGAACTTTTCCAATGGCTTTCACTTCGCAGCGATTCCAATCGTATCCCGGCGGCCCGGAGACAATTCCGCTAAACCGATATAAAATGCTTACCCCAGGAAATTTCCAATACATGGACACGAACGGAAACTTCAACGGAGACGGCTATGATACCGATCTTCAGCAAAACATCGATCTCTATAACCCGGGCGGAACAAAGGTGAACAGAATGGTGGATGTAAGAACCTGGGGGGCGAACCTGCCCACCGGGGAATTGGTATTTGAGCCAGGTGAAGTCCGCATGTTTTCTCCCAACGGTGACGCTGAAGGAAGGTTCGGAGGAACTGCATTTGGTCTTCAGGAAGGCTATCAGCCAGGAGCACCGGCCGGTTTCCCGGTCACCATTGGAAATAATCAAACTCCGGATAGCGATTTTTGGTATGTCCTGAAAAACGAAGTGTACACGCGGCCGTTCAAATACCGTGAACCGGGTAGGGGATTCAACCTGTCTTTCGGGACAAACAGTGGAGGCTCTTATACACAAGGGACCCTTTACAGTGGAGTGTCGCAGGAAATGGTGAGCATGACGGCACTTACCAACGGTGATCGGGCGAAAGTCTACTGGCCGGATGAAGACTTCGAGCCTCATCGATATACCGTCGAAGAAATCGCATCGGTGCCTGCCATGCCGCTCTACTCGATGACACTGGGACCCAGATTCACGATCGGCACGGGTGTGGGGACGGCGCAGAGCCGACCCACGAAAGGATTCATCCAGAACGACCCCTTGGCTGGAATGTCTCTGGTGGATCCTGGCAATGATGATCAGAACAGCCATCCTGCGAACGGAAATTTCGAGATGAGTTACAACACCCTGTCTTTCGGTTCGTCGCTCACACCCAACCTGAGCGATAGAAAAGGATTTATCGTCACCGGCTTCCAAAGCGGAGACGGCTTGTCGAGACTCATCACCCACCAGCTGCCGCTGCGCCCCATGGCCTCCATCGCGGAGCTTCAGGCATGGAATCCCAGAGGCCAGAATCCGATGCCACCGTATCAAACACATTTGATCGGAAACAGTGATGCCACTCCGATGATTCCAGCGGACGACATCGTGCCATCGACGATGACTCCCGGCACTGTCGCTGAAAATCTGCAACATGATGATGCATACTGTGCAAATCACCTTCTTTTTGATGACTTTTTCGTGTCTTCGATTGCTCCGCAGCCTGCCAACCTTGGCTCAGGAAGTGGTAAGGACATAGTAACAGTTTACAAGGATTTTCTAAAAGGAGACGCTCTTCTCACAAACCGTATGTACAGGCCTGCGGGTGTCGATTCAGGTTTGTCGGAAAGTGAAGCTACACAACTTGCTGCCGGGATCATCGATAGCCCTCAGGGCGACGGGTGGCTGAAGGTGGCTTCTAGGCTCGAGGTGAACGGCATGTTCAATGTGAACTCCACATCCGTTGAAGCATGGAAAGCCCTGCTTGGACATGCGAGAAGTAAAAATGACATTGCTATCTATGGCTCAAACGGTGTCGATTCAATGGAGCCAGAGGCAGACCACCCGGTTACAAGGGGAGCTGTCGCTACAGATGTGGAAGCGGGAAAAGACCCGGCCTTTGCAGGTGGCATGGCAGGTGCGTCCGAATACGCCGGATTCAGGGGGCTTAGTGATGAGCAAATTAGCGATCTCGCTGAGAAAATTGTAGAACAGGTTCGTCTCAGGGGACCCTTCCTTTCCTTGTCTGAGTTCATAAACAGACAGCTGAGCACGGACGATGGTGTGGCCATGGCAGGAGCGGTTCAGACCGCAATCAACAACATGTCTGCCGACCCGATGAAAGAACTACGCGACCCGGACAACTTCCTTTCTGACCAAACGATGCATTCCAAAGCGGAAGCTGGCAGCCGAGCTGACAATGATCGTCTCGCGGGTGTTGATTACGAATTCGAAAAGGCTGCGGAGGGCAGCAGCGCCTACGGGGTGCCGGGCTGGATTCGCCAAGCTGACGTCCTGGGTCCGATCGCTCCCGTGCTCAGTGCACGGGATGACACCTTCACGATCCGTGCCTACGGGGATGCGCGGGATTCCGAGGGTAACATCACAGCTCGTGCCTGGTGTGAGGCTACCGTGCGTAGGCAAAGGGATTTTGTGGACAATAGCGATTCCGCAGATACTACGGAACCACCTACCAGCGAAATCAACAAATTATATGGCAGAAAGTACAGTATCGTTTCCTTCCGCTGGCTGCAGGACGACGAAGTCTAAACTGACTCGAAATATGCTTAAACAAATAATCATCCTTGCAGGGGTTCTGCTATCATTTGCGTCAGCCAAGGCTCAGGATGATGCGTTAGCGGGGCGCACATGTCGCCTGGTCTTTCCTGAGAAGCCGAGCAACTCCCCAAAGTTTGCCTATCTGTATGATGGCAAAGAAAACCACAAGGTCTATCTGTCCGGGGTCAATTTTTCAGACGTGGTCAAGCTCAGGCCGGGCGACATTTCTCTCGTCATTGCTCCAGAGCCAATCATCGATCCTGAAAACATCCCCCCCGGGTATCCGAGGCTAGCAATAAAAAAGGAGGTCAGGGATTTGTATATTTTTTTATCACCGGACACGACAAACGATGTGATGCCCCTGCGTGCCAGAATGCTCAGGCTCGATAGCACCAAGTTCAAGTCTGGCAACACCTTATGGTATAACTTCACCAACCACCGCATTGCCGCTAAACTTGGCGAAAGCCGAATGAAAGTTGACGCTAAAAAATTTGTCATCTCCGAAGATCCTTTACCGAAAAGTGGCTACTACAAAGCAGAGTTCATATTTCAGCCAAATTCCACAGGAAAGTTCCGTAGAATCACCGAGCAACAATGGTGGTTCGATGCGAACAGCAGGCATGTCGGTTTCATCGCCGACCGGGGAAGTAGGCTGCCTAGAATTTATTTTTTCAGAGACTTTCGTAGCAAACTTAAGAAAAAACCCATCGAGGATTAGAAAGTGATGTATTCACCCATGGGGGGAATTGGCTGAAGGCATTTTACTACCGTAACTTTCGCATCGATTTCTCTCGTTAGCTACCCTCAGAAAATTGAAACAATGAAACCCCTGGCAACCATCGTTTTCGCCGCATCGCTGCTGTTCACCAGTATCAATAAAACCAGTGCGGAAAATCATACATTTCGCGTTGCTTCCCCAGAGCGGCCGAAGGACGCCCCCAAGGTCGTATACCTTTTTGACGGCAAGAAAAACCATAGGATCAAACTCCCTGGCATGAACCTGTCCCCAGTGATTAGGCTGCCCAAAGGTGGGCAGACCATCGTCCTGTCACCTGAAAAAATAACTGAGCCTGATGCTATAACCGAAGACCTTCCGGTGCTCAAAATTCCGAAGGGGGTGGCCGATTTTTACGTCTTGATCACTGCTGATCCGAAGAACAAACAATTTCCCGTCAGGATGAGGCTTATCGACGCGGGTGGAGGTAAGCTCAAGGCGGGCGAAACCCTGTGGGTCAACCTAACACCTCATGCAATCACAGCAAAACTAGGCGGCAATGAGGTGAAGATAAATCCGCAAACGCAGATAGGCTCACAAGCTCCATTCGCCAAAAGTGGTTACTATAATGTCGAGTTCACCTATCAGGTAAATGGTAAAGGTGCCTCCGCCCCCATCACCGAGCAGCAGTGGTGGCACGATGCCAAGAGCAAGCACCTGGGTTTCATCACCAACACAGGTGGCAGGCTCCCGAAGGTCAATTTTTTCCGCGATTTTCGTAGTGGTAAGCGATAGCGGGGTTCATGCTCAGAATCCGGTGGACTCAAGCTGCCGGATCTATGGTGCCTGCCTCAATGAACTTGGATATAAAGAGTTTCTGCACTCCAGTCTTGAGTTTGATTGGTGAATCAGGTTTAGCTCTGGCTATGTCCGATGTAACTTGCCCGCTCTGCACTATGAATGATGTGTTAGATCACGCTGAGAAATACGAGTGCATGACTTGCGGTCACGAGTGGGAAAAGGAGGATCAAGAGCAGGTGGTCAAGGATGCTCACGGTAATGTGCTGGAAAATGGTGACATCGTACAGATGGTCAAGGATTTGAAACTCAAAGGAACCTCCAAGGTGTTAAAATGCGGGATGAAGTCCAAGCCGATCCGCCTTGTTGACGGTGACCATGAAATCGACTGCAAGATGGACGGTGTATCCATCGCACTTAAGGCGCAGTTTGTGAAAAAGGTGCAGAAGTAGTCCTTCGGTCACTCCCGTGACTCCACCACCATCGTGCCGCGCCAGTCGCGGCGCAGGGTGATTTTCTCGCGGGTGCGGGCTTTCTTTTTTGCGCCGCCATACTCGATAGTGAGTTCTGCTGTGAGTCGCCGGATCTGCACATTAGCGAACCTCAGAACGGGTTCGCGTTTCTCACGTAAAAGGCAATGTAACGGCACGTCCAGCTGATCGGCATTCCAGAGGTAGGCGGCGGGCGGGAAGTCATCAAGTTCTGCGAGTGCCATGAAGACCTCACGCAGCTCCGCCTGGGTGTGGTCGCGAAGCAGTCTGCGCGCGGCATTTTTGCACCGCCACGTTTCCAGTAGGGCACGCTTTGGCTGGCTGCGGTCTTCCTCGATTTCCTTCAGAGCTAACAGAAAGTGCAGCCGCATCGCCTCAAGCCACTGCGCACGAGTGATCTTACCAGCGCGGTAGAGACCGAGAAGTCGGTGAGGGGAGAGAAGAGATTTTGCCATTGAAGACTATGATGCGCCTGAAACACTCACAGCGCAACCTGAGGATTAATCCAGAGGAAAAATGTAGACGGCTAAAGTCAATTAGTTGGCTTGGCCGACTGACACATTCCCATTCGCAGATCGATAAGGGTCGACGATGATTTGGTTTTTTGCGTTTTGGGAGTAGAGATTGAAGAGGGCGGCAGGCATCCTGATGTCTGAGCCTGTGGTAGTATCACGGATATGGACAAGTTTGCGCCTGGCGCTGTCCGTGGTAACTCCGCGGAGCTCCTGCCAAGTGGCCTTACCTTCGGCATCAGTCATCATAATGATTGGGCGACGTCCAGATTTTGCTTGGACTTCGAGTTGCGAGATTTTGAGTGGGGATGTAGCAACCGAAACGTACTTCCCAGAACGTTTGAATTGATCTGCTAGAGTTTGAACGGTGCTGGGCTGGTTAGAGACATTTTTTAGACCAAGACTTTTACCGAGAGCGGGAGAAATAACGGCATCGTTCATGTCCCTCGATTTAGTGTTAGCGGCCTTTTCTCGCAGGATTTTATTCACTTGTGTGGTGGCGGCCTTGCGCCAATTGTCTGGTGAAGTCTGCTTTGCTTGATTGATAATCTGATCGATATTTTCTGATGAGATGCCAGCTGATCGGGCTGATGCCGACTGGATGTTGAGTTCTCTCATTGAAGTGAATCGCTGTTGGTGATTACGTAAACGTTGTGATTCCTCGGTGGTGAGTGGCTTGTTTAGTGTTTTTTTACCAGTGAGGAGCTGTAAATCATCACGATATTTATTATCGAAATCGTCATTTTCATTTGCAAGAGCATCAGAAACGGCGCGAGAGGTTTGCATGGTTTTACCTCCCAGGGCAACGTAGGCCTCCCAAGGTTTGGTATATTTGACAGCACTTTTGATGATGGCGTCCTCGGTTGCTGCGAGTTTATTAGCGTATCCTAGGATGCTTGACTGACCGATGGCTGCACTTTCTATTAGATCGTTAAATTCGATAGCTTGCTGAACAAATTTTTGTTCAGGATTGATGACTGTCTTTATGATTTTTCCGTTGGCGTCTTTGACGTCGTAGAGTTTGGCTATCGTTTCAGTAAAGTCATCAGCAACGTTCCGGACTTTATTGAGTTTGAGGGTATCCTCGGCGGTTTTTAATAAATCTGGTCTTTGAGCAAAGATTTTTTTCATATCGACGCCAGCTCTGGCGGCAGCATCGAGCTGGCGCTCGAAGTATTTAGCAACTTTCTGAGCTGCCTTATTGTAATATTTTTTATCGAGACCCAATTTTACATCTCCTCTGGCATCGAGGACTTTTTTATTGTTGAGTTCGCCAATTAGCATCCCTGCATTTTCGTAGAAAGAATTGATGTAGCCATCGGGTCTTAGGATTGAGTTTTGTGCAGCCTTGGTCTCTCTCCCCTTTTTGATTGAATCGAGTGTAACTTTTTGTCCACCCGCTTGTAATTCGTCAACAACGTGGGTAATTGTGGCTTTGCCTTGATAGGCTTCACTTGCAAAATAGAGCGCTTCGCCCTGCTTGGATCTTATATTAAGAATGGCTTGGCGCTTTACTTGCTCAAGTTCCTGCAACCCCCTTGCTCGGGTGGTTGGGTTAGCCATGAGTTCATCGATTTTGTTGAGCTGGTTAGTAAATTTAGAGTCCTGAAGCACGGGTGGGAGGTGGATCTCGCTAAGGCCTTTTTTACCCTGAGTGACAAGGTTTACATCATTCAACATACGTCGGTAATGGTGAATTTCAGTTAAGGTTTCACCATAGAGATCATTGGTAGCGCGAAGTTTGGCATTACCATCAACTTTTTTTGCTGACTCTGTCACGTTAGCTATTTTATCAGCTATTCGTTTTTCTGATAAGCTGCGGGCGCCAACGGCTTGATTCATTAAATCGCTCATGGCTTCTCGTGCATCTTCAGGCACATCTTTGAGGATATTCTTTTTATAACGGTTCCATTGTCCCATTGAGGCCGGATCTGATAAATCACTTGGGATTCGCTTCTTGGCATTGGCCATATTAACGAGAACAAATTGCCGGACATCATCGATTTGTTGAGTGCTGAGGCCACCGATTTTCCCTGTCAAATCTGAGCGTTTGAAAATATTGTATATAGGGTCGGTATATAGATTGGTGTCTACGACGGCACCCGTTTCGATGCCTTTGAATAGTTGGCGGGCTTTTTCATTAAAGTACTGCACCGCAAGTTCTGCTCCACTGCCTTTGATCGCGACATCGTAGTCGCTGGTGAGGTTAGCAGAACCAAAGGCATTGCGTTCGAGTGGAATCATATCAGCTTCATCCATGCCGATGTTTCGCAGATATTTACGGGTCTCAGTGATTGCTTCATCTGCGAGTTTGTTGACCTTAAGGCGACGATACGCAGAGACACGATGCATATTGAGCATGTCATTACCCGAGCCAGCTGCAAGCTTTGAGATGTCACTCCAGTCACCACCATTAGCTCGAATGAGTTTTTCTACATGTTGGACATCACTTTTCTTGAAACCACTAATTTGGCGCATCATATCACGCTCTTGTTTGGTGAAAGTTTTTGTAGGGTTGGTCTGTTGCCTTTTGATAAACTGATTGATATCGGTTTTGTCGTTGTTGAGTGTGAGGAGACGATCATCCGCTGCTGTGGTGCGAACTTTTTTGCCCCGCGCTGCCTGTTTCAACATGTTTTTTGCAGCTTGTGCACGCTGGGTAATGTCGCCTGTTAGGTCGTTGACGAGTTCTGTGCTTTTTTTAGCTTCCCGGTAGATACTACCTGTTTTTTTGACAAGATTGGTGGCTTCTGCTGAAGGTGTTTTTCTGGCTGCATCGATAGCATCTTGGTAAGCCTTTTTAGTTTCATTGAGATGTTTTCTGGAATTGCTGGTGACCTTTTTGAGATCTTTGGCTTTACGCTCTAGATTTTCGACTTGCTCCGCGAGCTTGCTTTCGCTTATGGGTTTGGAGGCGGCAGCAAAGCGGTCGGCGATTTCCTTTTGCAGGGCAGCTTTAGGGGTGGAATCGTAGGCATTATCGATCTTTTCTCCGTTTTTAAGGATAGATTTTTGAATATCGGTTAGTTCGTCAGATTTTCCCGCTTGATTGAGATTTTCAGCCTTATCCCTGGTTCTACGAAGAGCGACAAGATCGGCTTCATCGAGATTTTTGAGAGCATCGACATCGTCTAGTTTTGTTTTTTGGGCGATGTCTTTCACTCGCTCAGCTAGCTCAGTGGCATTGAGTTTCTCCACCTGCTTGACGGCATCGTTGTTGAAAATGATGTCGAGTTCTTTCGCTTGATCGATTGTTTTACGCTGAAGCTCAGTGAGTTCTGAAATTTTTCCCTCATCGGCAAGCTCTGCGGCCTGATCGGCAATTTTTTTGATGATGGCTTGATCACCTAAGCTTAGGCTTCGAAGCACGGTAGGGTCAGCGAAGTCAGCTCGCTTGAGTATTTCGGCACCGGCTTCCAGTAGTTTAGCTGTTCTGAGGCCTTTAACTGCGTTTAGAACGGAGAGGCCATCGGTGACACCTCCTAAGGCAGCGCCTCCGACGGACAGAAGCTGTTGCCAACCGGTGATCCTTTCGTTCTGTTTTTTTGCCGCTCGTTCGACACCCAAGATTTTTCCTCGGGCAATTTCATTTTTGATTTGTTGATCGATATCCCACTGTTTGTAGACATCATGATAAACTGTATTTGCGAGGTCTACAGCAGAGACGCTTCCTACAGCTAGCGCTGTCCAGAAGCCTCCGACATTACCGAAGGGGATGGTAGCGATAGATGCGATGGTGAGTAAGTAGTTGGTGGAGGCTTTGGAAAAATCTGCTTGTGCTCGGACAGCAGATCCTAGGTTAGTCAGAGAACTCACATGCCCACGTGCGATCTTATCTGGCACCCATCGCTTGGTTTTAGCATTGGCGTTTATATCAAGCTTCATGAGCCTTGGAATAAGACGTTTGACGACGGGTTTAAAGCTATGGCCAGTGAGTTTTAATAAACTTGGGATATCTGCATCAGGAATAGCCTTGGCCTCGCTGATCACCTTAGCCATATCGCCCCCATAGTGTTTCCATGCATATTGAAACGCGCTGAAGTGTAGATCTTCTACAAGACCTCGGTACTTGTAGTGTTGTTTCTCAGATTTAAAATATGGATAGATCCTAAACTTGTGGTGAGTCTCCATGAAACCATCTAAAATTTGGTGAAGAGATAGCACATTGTGCATATCTGTTCCGCGGAACTGGGGGAGCTCTTGCAGTGGGATTTTGTAGTAGGAAAGTGGTGAGCGGCGTCCTTCGATATCGGCTTTGTGAGCGTGAAAGATTCTTTTAATATCCTGCAGTGTTTGATTTTTTTTCCAGTCTGTGTGTTGTTCGGACATCATTTCAACGAAAACGTCGCGGAGCATTAGCATGGCTGCATGAGATCCCAGGGAGATCTTGATTTCACGTTTCACTTTGTTCCCAGGAACAAAGAAATTAGTAACGATGTAGTTGGTTACCTCTTCGACTTCTTCATCTGTAATTGAGTCAAAATTGTCGATAGGTTTACCCGCAATTTCGGCAGCTTTTTTGACGGCTATTTTCCACAGCGCATTCATGCTGTCGGGCGTGATAGAAATCGTGAGTGAGGTAGCGTTTTCAGTGTTAATTGTGTACAGCGGACGTGATTGGAATTCTGCTGTTAGCACGTCACCTTTATTGCAGACGATGAAGATATGACCTGGATTTGCCTTTTTAACTTCCTCGAGGCGAGTTTTTGAAACAAGTTGGATGGGTGATGAAATATAGCGATTTGGCTCATTCTGGGCGGGAGTGAGTGGTATTTTAAAGTTGGTCTTTTCTCCGTCTCCAGAAATAGGCAGACGCTTTCTATTCACTAGAACAGACGCGTAGACCTGTTCTTGCTCTTTGATTGCCGATTGGGCATGCAGTGACAGCCGAATGGTTTCTGGGCGGAACGCTACCGTTATGGGCTCCCATTGTGCACTTTCACCCTCTTCGCCAGATGCCAGTTGTCGTATCCACTGGGGGCTAGCTACGGTGTCTCCAAAATTAAGTTTCCACTCGCTCGGAACATCATTCATTGTGAGTGTCTGAAATCCTGGATATGCGCCTTCTTTAAGCGTGGCTGTCACTAAAATACCGTAGAGAGGACTCTGTGATAAATTCTCTAACTGTGCTGTTGCTGCACTTGCAGAGGTTTCGGCATCAGCACTTACTTTTTGGCTGTCACGGTAGGCTTTCCAAGCATTGCCCAGTCTTTCATTTTGAATACCCTCACTTTCAGTGCCTTGCGTGATGATATCGTATCGACTAATGCTTGAGCCTTTTTCCGGTTTGACGACTATTCGTTTTTCTAAATCCTCAGGAAGATCTGTAGCAATGATAAATATTTCGCGTTTACCTATATTTTGGTCAGTAGCTTTATTCACCAAATTGCCGTTTCGATCAGGTACGGATGAAGTGTCGCCAAAACGAAAACGAGGAATATTTCGTTTATACTCTATTTTTTCCCTCCTCTCGTAGAGTGGATTATACACGGTATCGTGCAAATCTGTTTCAACTAGTCCCAATTGATTATCAGTGCAGAAAGTAGCGATAATATTAGGTTCGTTTTTCATCCATACTTCGCGGCCTTTCATCGTGCCGACCGTGGAGTTTGGGTCTATGACTTCCATTTCACCCACACGCCCCAGGCCTTTGCGATCGCGGTTAGTTTCTCTGTTGGCGGTGTAGCGCCACTCAAAGGCTAGTAAGTTGTTATTTTGCTGGTGAGTTAGCTCGAGGTAGAGAGTCCTAAAATCAGCAATATCGGAGCGCTCAATTTCCACATTGGCTTCCACCTTCTCGTGTGAGATTTTTACAGGTATCACCATGGGATCTAGCAGTAGCTCTGTTAGTCCGTCCTTGTTCGCTGGCTCGACTTTTTCACCCACGACGCCCCAGCCGTCGAATTGAAATTTCCATTTTCGTGGCAGCTTAGGATCTTTGCTTTCTAAGATGCCTGATTTAACGAGCTTGATAGTTGTCCATTGTTCGGTCTCTGGATCTTGGTAACTGAAGGTGTTTTGTATTCCTTGATTGAAATCGATCCAGCCGGTGATTTCTCCAAGTTCTTTATCGATATAGCCAGCTCTCCATATGCCCTCTAGGGTATTCCAGTCCTCCTCGGTAGGCTCGCGGCCGAAGTCTTCCTCTTTTTTCTTTTTGGGGTTTTCAGGAACGCCTAGCTGTTGGCCAAATGTGGGATAAAAGAGTGGGGTGCGTGCAATGTGTTTGAAATCACTCTTTTTTTCTCCCATTGGTGAAATGAATTTAGCATTGAGTTTGATAGGTTTTTGACCGTTGGAAACGGAGAAAGAGAAAAGCTTATGACTAGGGCTTGTTAGTTCTGCCTCAATGGCCATGGGCATGTTCTCAATGATTTTTGCTGATGGTTCCCACCCATCGGCAGTCTTAACTAACAAGCGAAAGCTCTTGACGGTAGCGGATCGTCGTAACGTGAATTTTTTCTGACTCTCTTTGACTTTTTCTCCACCGATCTCACAGTCAAGGCGGTCGCCGTTCTCAAGGATTTTAAAGCGAAATGGATTGCTTCGAGTTTCAAGCTCTTTGCTCTCCTTGTTGATACTGCGTAATACGATTTCACCTTTGGCGTTGTCGCTGGTGATTGAAGCGCGGAAAAACTCTGTGCCCTTACTAATACCGAGTTTTTTGCTGGGTTTTATATTGCCGTAGTTACCATGCACCCGGTTGTTGATCTGGCGGAGATCAAGCAGAAGCCCTGTAGGGCGCTCGCCAAGGTAGAGTTCCCACTCACCGGTGAGGCGGAGTTCTTTTTCGGTTTTGGCCTTCGGCTCAACTTCAGGTTTAGCAGGAGGATCCTGTGCAAAAAGAAGGCAAGTTGAGATCGCCTGAATGGCGATGGTTAGTTTACAGAATATTGTTTTCATTATTCCCACCAAAAGTTGATTTTTGTGTTGGTATTGCCAAGCTTTGGTGCGTGGACTTGAAGGTAGAATGGCCCTTTGACCGGCTTGTTTTTCACCTGATTGCCATCGGCATCAAAGAGATACATGCGGTGAAGGTCATCTGCCGCGTCGCCTACCACTTCGACTTGAAGTGAGCCGGAGCTGCTAGATTTTGGTTCTATCTTATACCAATGATTACCTGATTTGAGGTCGATTTTTTTAGGTGTAGATTTGTCGCCAGCAGTCACCGCAGTGATGAGTTCTGGGTTGAGTTGTGATGGGTCGATTCGCAGTGGTTTGTCTCGGTTCGCAATGCGTTGATCGGGTGCTTTAAGGATGTAGAAATCTAGTGAGTTATTGGATGGATCGGCGTCATTCGTTTGTGGTACTTTGATGGTCATTTTAAGACTAGTTCCTTTTTTCCAGTCCACGGGTAGTATTACCTTCATGCGTGCGATCCGACCACGAAATGGTGAGATGCCTTTGAAGTCTGCTTCGCCGACAATGCGGTTGTTGATGATTGCCTCTAGTTTGCCGGGTTTGCAGGAGCGGTCACCAGCATTGAAGAGGCTGAGTTTCACGTCGATTTCCTGACCTGGGCTTGCTTGTCGGGGAAGCTCATAGCCATTTGAGGCAACAATGATGTCGGCTGTGCGATGACGTACCGATTGATCACTTTGGTTAGCAAGTTCTTCGGCTTTTTCTGAGCTAACAGCGACCAAGCAGTCTTGGCATAGTTTGTGGCGTGTGTAGAGGCCGACGTGGTCTGATGTGTGGTAATTTCCTGGACCTATGCCCTTGGATTGTATCTGAATTTTATTTTTCTTTTTCGAGGAAGGAGCAGCAAATGTGAGTGCGGCGGGGTCAGCGGGAAAAACGTAACGGCCAGCCGGAATTTTTTTTCTCATTTCGCCTACTTGTTTGTCGTTGAGAAACACCTTGGTATTCATCGGTTTATAGTGGGCGTGCCCGTAGGGGAGGTTGAAGCTTGTGACGACGGCGGCTTCTTCCACTTCGGCTTTGGGCATGAGTTGACGTCTTGGTTCACCCCATTGGCCGTTTTTATAGTCGACGGAAAAATGGCCGCCAGCATCGATACCCGTTGTTGGGATTTCACTATCCTCAGGCAGTGTTCTTGAGAAGAACATCCGTAGGCCACCATCATCGGTTTTTATCAACGTGGGAGGGCTATTGTCTGCATGTGCAGAAATGATGGGTTGTGGATTTCCATTCGTATCGATGGCTGAAATAGCTCCGTCGGGCTGGCGAAGCACGGTGAGAGCTTTGCCATTCTTGAGGAACTCGATGTCGGCGTTGGTTGCTTTGTGGATTTTTTTATTACCGGATGTGGAAATACCAATGCCGTCTTTTTCTTTGGAAATGATGATAGGTAGCGCGTCTGGTGACATTGCTACTTTTGTGAGCGGCCCAATCGTGTTTGAGTTATTGGGCGGTATTTCGCCGGTAGATGGGTTGAGATCTTTGTCGAGTATTACACGTTTGAGAGCACCGTTTTCTCGGTAGTAAAGATCTGACATATCTCCATTTTCCACGATTTGCGGGGAGTCTGCCTTGCCATCTCCGACTGTGATTTTCTTGCCCGTAATGGGGTCGATAACTTCTACGATTTGACCTTTTTCTTTGTCGTTGCGCGTGTAGGCAGCGATGCTTCCACCATCTTTGCCGGGTCGTGGTCCCATCGTCGGTTGTCCAATCATCCCTGGGATGCGCATCGGCACTTTTTTGCGAACTCCTTTTTGGATGCCGAAGCCGAAGTTGAGAAATGTCGTGCCGTCTCGTCTAGAACGTTTCGTCATGTGAGTCTTTTTACCGTTTTTATCAACGTGCGAACTGACTTCTTTATCATGATTTGGTAGGTCGATGGTTTCAGGGTCGATTCGTGGTGCTTCCATGAGCTCAAAAGGTTTTTCTGAGTTATTAAAAATGTTATCGTTCAGTGATGTTCCGTTAGATTTTGGGGAGATGAAACCGCCGCGAACGTCTTCTAGATTACTGTCAGAGTGATCGAAGCTGACTTCGTCAACCTCGATGTCTTTGTCTTCACGTTTCTTTTTCTCCTCTTTGGTCTCTTTGTCATCGGGAGATGCTAATTTATCTTTTTTGTCTTCTTTGGTTTCTTTATCGGCACCATAGCCTTCGGGTATCCAGCCAAACTCCTCATCTTCCTCATCTTCGGTTCCATCTGAGGTGTCTTCATTGAGGCCAGGGCTTTCCGGTGCTTTTGCGACAGTGTCCCCTCCACTTATTCCACCACCAGAGCCACTACCGTGGGATGAGGGTGCCCAATTACCACCCGTGCCATCAGTTGGAGGAACCGGGTAGGTGGTTGTTGGGCGGTTTGTGCAGCGCTTGCCACTGCCTGAACTACTGCGTGTGGTGCGGGAGAGCGTCACGAAAACTTGTTTGTCCTCGGGAACCTTGATTTCGTAAGGGACTGTGTGTTTTTGGTTAATGCCGCTGATGACGATTTGTCCTTTGAGGCTTTGGAAGGTTGGGTAGATGCGTGGTGCTATTTTGAGTTTGAGGGTTTGATTGATAGCGAGGGGGAAGGCCTCAATGTGTCTACTCCAGCGGAGTTTTTCATCAGCTTGTTCGCCATTCATTTCAAAATGCACCGCCAAGTCACTGACTTGCGTATTGCATTCATTTTTAATGATGAGATAGCGAGCTAGGCGTGCTTGATTGAGCTCTGAGATAGCACCTTCCCAGCGGGTGTTCAGTTTGAGTTTTGCTTGAGTGACTTTGATTTTAACCGCGTGCTTGGTCGCGCTGTTATCTGGTAAGGTAGCTGTGAGGTCGACGTCATAAAATTCACCTGATGAGCGATCCGCATGAAGGAGCAGGGGGAGCTGCCACGTCTCACCCTCGGGAATGCCGACGATTGTATTAGATTCGTGCCACTCAGTGGTGCCTCGTCCCACAAAACCAGCCAAGAGATCTTCTTTCTGTGGCTGGGCGGAGAGGCGCAATTTCGCCATGCCTGGCCCATGGTTTTTGATCGCGATCAGTCGGTCTTGATTGTAATCGCGTTCGATCTCAATCGTTTCCGCAGTAAGGAATTCTATTTGAGGTCTGTCGGTGTTTGATGGATTAGTTGGCTCTTCAGGGCTTTTGTTTAAGAGGAATAGAACGAGTCCCAAAAACGCCAGAAGAATGATGGCGATGGGTATGGTTTTGTTTTTCATATTACTTATTCGGTGGTTTTTATGTCAAACGACCAAAGCTTGCGCGGCGTTGGTGGTATGAGATTAAAGTCTTTGGCATTGCCGGATAGGATGATGGCGTCGGTGGGCTGGTTACTACCGTAGCCTTTTTGGTTACCAAGAATTTTGACCAGATATCTCTTGTTGCTTTGGCAGGTGATCCACGGTTGCTTAGTCCATTGTTCGGTGCCGATCTCCAGCCAAATGGCAGGGTGGGGTAGAGGTTTTTTGTCTTTTCCAAGGATGACGAGGATGCCATCTGATGAGGCTTTGACGACAAAAACGTCTTCGTCATTCGAAGGAATCATGTAATAACGAAATAATTCAGCAATTCGAACGGGCGTGGCCTCTGCTCCTACATCATTGGGTTCATGGAGGTCGATTTCCTCAATGAGTTCGGCCTTGAATTGGATGTTCGCATCTGAGCCGATATCGTTCCATGAGTGTCTCGAAGATTGAAATGCCATGATGGCGGTTTCGTTCTGGCGAACACGTTTTTCCATAACCCTCTCGGAGATCATGTAGCGATCTTCGGTTTCGCCCCACCAATTTTGCAAAGAGGGGTGTGCTTTTGTCTTATCGAGTCGGGTGAGGCGGATGATACCGCTACGGGGTGCGGTGAGCTTGAAGTAGTCGCGATCGCTCTTGGGGTTGAGTTTGAATTCAAAAGGCGTATCGAGCGTGATGCTATTGGCTTCTAGGACAGAGTTGTTTGGCTCGGCACTCGCATCTTCTGGGGTGTAGGTGAGTAGGAGTTCGATCTGCTCTGAAGAGGAGCGTGTTTGGTAGCTATATTTACTGCTCTGAACGAAAAATGTGACGGTTTCTCCAGCTTCGACTGCTCGATCCCACATGCCATTTCGGTGGGAGGTTTTGGAATCGATCATCCATGTGGGGTAGAGCTGGCCGTGGCTTTTACCTTTGGCGATTTGGCGGAGTTTGAGAGTTCCAGATCCGGGGGATGTGACTCGAAAAAAGTCACGGTCTCCGCGCGGCATGAGTTGGCAGGTGAAGGGAACACCGAGCTTAACGGGACGAGCGGTGGCGAATGTATGATTATAGCTAGTGGCGTGTTTATCGAAGTGGACTCGTATCTTGATGGGTTCTTCGGAGAGTTTTTCTTGATGGGTGTATTGGTCTGCCTGTAGGCCGAAGATGACGTTTTGGCCTTTTGTGACGGCTTGGCTAAATTCGCCACTACGCGTGTATTTTTTATCGTTGATCATCCACCATGGGTGAAGTTTACCGATGACTTTAGGTCGGTTGAGTTGTTCAATGCGCATGACACCATCCTCTGGAGCGATGATTCGGTAATAGTCACGATCCAAACGTGGCGCCATCATCAGGGTTACCACTTCGCCAATTTTGATCTGCTTTGCTTGGGCAGGGGTATCGTTCGGCTCGTGAGAGGAAATCTCTGGAATGAATCGTAATTTTAGCTCGATGATTTCTGTATTAGCGACTTCTTGCCAGCTATGTCTTGAGCTGCTGATACCGAATACCATTTTTTCGTCCTTTGATACTCGCTGGCTCCATTCGCCATTGCGGATGAATTGCTTCGCATTGATCATCCACCATGGGTGGAGGTAGCCATGGGTGGGGGATTTTTTGATTTGCTGGAGAACCACAGAGCCATTTCCGGGGCTGGTAAATGTGAAGAAATCGTGGTCGTGGCGCGGGTTGATTTGTAATTTGATGGGTTCGCCGATCTTGACGGGGGTTGCTTGTGCATAATTGTCATTTGGCTCCGAGGTCAGATGGGGTTCAAAGGTGATTTTCACAGTTATTTTTTCATCTGAAGCCACGTAGCTCCAACTGTGTCGGTGACTGCAGAGACCAATGACTAGTAATTCGTCTTTTTTTGCCTTGGTGTCCCAGAGGCCTGAACGGTGGTATTTTTTTTTGTTGATCATCCACCACGGGTGAACCCATCCATGTGTTTTGGATTTTTTGAGCTGAGTGACACGGATAACCCCATCGCCTGGAGATTTGATTTTAATGCAATCGAAATCACCTTTCTCTTCTAACGTGAAGGTGAAAGTGTCATTAATATTAACTGATTGAGCCTGTTGATAATTATTGTTAGGTTCCGTTTCTAATATTTCCGTTGCGAGCAATGAAGCGGATTTAAAAAAGAAGATGGTAACTGCCAGTTTGGCTATTTTATTATACTCGTGCATGTGTAATTGATACCTAACTATGAATTATGCAATCAGTAGTCAAGATGGTTGCAGCGTCAACCATGGAACATCGTTCTTTCTGATAGTTAAGTCACTTTTAGTAAAGACGGAAAACAGTCTGAAAAGCAGGGGTCGACGGGGGATTTGATGGCAGTGTTAATTGCCGTCACAGGATGGATGAATTCTAGAAGGCGCGATTGTAGTAGCATCCGCGTGCCGGTGCCGAGCTGCCTGCCGAGATGGTCGGAGGTATCAATTCCGGCGTAGCGGTAGTCTCCCACGATCGGGATTTCGGCGTGAAGCAGGTGCTTGCGAATCTGGTGCGTGCGGCCTGTGTGAGGGGTCGCTTCTATCAGTGCGAGTGAAGTGGATTTTTCTAACACTCGAAATGATGTGTGTGCTTCGCGCTCGGGAGCCTGATCATGTTTTTGTAAGGGTACGTGGCATTCCCAGGCATCAGCAGGAGGTGAACCGGACACGATAGCCCAGTAGGTTTTCTGCACTTCATGACGCTCCAGAGCACGGTGCAGGGCGCGTGCCGCATCACGATCGATACCAAAGAGCAGCACGCCTGTAGTTGGGCGATCGATGCGGTGGATATTGTAGACATGCTGGCCTAACTGATCACGGAGTATTTTCATAGTGACCTGATCGTCATCCTTTGGTTTGTCTGCCGGATGTACCAGTTGACCTGCAGGTTTGTCCACGGCGACTAACCAATCGTCTTGATAGATGATATTCAGGGGCTCGGTCATGTGACGAGAGAGTAATCGACAAGGCAAACGATTGCAAATAAGATGGCGGCGATGCGTATCGAGGGAAAATGGATCTGGTTGTTTGCACTGCTGAGCTTTGTGGTGGCGATGTTGATCATTAATTGGCCAGAGAGAAACGAACAGCAGGCGGATGTGAATCAACAGGATACCGCGAAAGTAGAGAAGCCTGTGGAAGAGCCAACCAAGGAGGTGAGACCAAAGTCTGGATTCAAACCTAAGCCGTATAAATATGAGCAGCGTGCTCCAAGTCGGGATGGCATTGGGAAGATCTACATGGGACGGGAAATCTCTCAGTTTATGTGCCATACAGGTATCGATTGGCTAGAACGTGCCGAGCGTGATCGCGAAGAAAACCCAAACCGCGCGGTAAAAGGACTGCAGCTCGCCGAGAATGCTGTGGTGGCCGATATTGGATCAGGTTCCGGATACTACACGTTCCGCATCGCGCCGCTGGTGCCAAAGGGGAAAGTGATAGGAGTCGATATCCAGCAGGAAATGGTCGATTTTCTTACCCTGAAGGCAAAGCAGCTGAAGGTGAATAACGTTGAATCTCACCTTGGAAAAATTGACGACGTACAGCTTCCCGCGAACAGCATCGATGCAGCGATCATGGTGGATGCCTATCATGAGTTTTCACACCCGAACGAGATGATGCAGTCGATATTTCACGCCCTGAAGCCGGGTGGTATCGTCTATTTGTTAGAATATCGTGCTGAGGATCCCGATGTGCCGATCAAGCCGCTGCACAAGATGGCTCAGGCTCAGGCGATCAAGGAGATGAAAGCTGTCGGGTTAAAGCACGTTCGCACGGATGATTTTCTGCCGTGGCAGCATTTTATGGTATTTCTCAAACCTTGACTCATCAGCAAGTCCGTGTAAAACAATCTTCGTCAGGGTGTGGTAACCCTGACACGCCGCTTCACAACGGCATGTTTGTTCTGTTTCGCAACAGGCAAACAACTTTGTCGCCTCTTCCATTCGTGGGAGAGGCGGCTTTTTTTATGGGGAAAAACGCCAAATTGCCTCCCCATAGCAGCTAGAAGTGGTTACAGATGTGCATGCGACCCCAATTCGAGGAAATTGATTTCCAACAAACTCCACTCGGCGAGGTGATTCTGCGCCGCCGCACGATGCAGACGCTGGGTGACAGGGAGATTTATGAAATCATGCTCGGAAGCGAGTTCCTGATGTCCAGTCTGTTTACGGTGGTTGAGGAGGCGCTTTCAACGCTAGGACTTGCTGCTACTGAAAAAGTATTCTCCGACACGCAGCTTGATGTCGTGGTCGGTGGCTTGGGGCTGGGCTACACGGCGAAAGTAGCGCTCGATCATCAATCCGTCGGTGATCTCATCGTCGTTGATTACCTGCAACCCGTAATCGACTGGCACCAGCGCGGTCTGGTGCCTCTCGGGAGCGGTCTAACAAATGATCCGCGCTGCCATTTTGAACACGGTGATTTTTTCAAACGAGCCGTAGCGGATGGCGGCATAGGATTTGATTCCGAGGTAGCTGATAGAAAATTCCACGCCATCCTGCTTGATATAGATCACTCGCCAGCTCACTTGCTCAACGAGCGGCACGCAAGTTTCTATCAGGCAGAAGGTTTACGTAAAATGACGGAGCAGCTTCACTCTGGTGGCACCTTCGCGCTGTGGTCAGATGATCCACCGGAAAAGAATTTTATGGCGGCACTGAATGAAGTGTTTTCCTCCGTAGATACGCATGTGGTGCCATTTGAAAACCCGATCCTAGGTCGCGATTCAGAGAGTACTGTTTATGTGGCACAGCTATTGGCTGATGCTGAGTCGTAAAAACCTTTTGTGTTCATGGGTGCCTACGTCGACAGAGCCTTTCCGGGGCTCGACACCTGTTGGATTGCTAGTGCCGTTGAGAGTATCGCTGACCCCCGTCTCCGTCCACATGGACAAATCGGTCGAGGTTAAAACGCGATAGGTAAGGTCGGCCAGTGAGTTATTGCGTGTATAGAGAAGCTCAAGAGTGCTTCCGGTGAACTGATGTGTAGGTAATAAAGCCCTGTCATCCACTCCAGTTGTGCCTCCCCATGCGTATTCCTGTAACCGATCAAGACCATCGTTGTCAGTATCAAGATTCCACAAACTGTTTGTTAGGGTGGCGGCTCCATATTGGTTGAACCACCAGTTTTGAGATGGTTTATCAGCAAGAGTAACGGTTGCCGATATTTGATTTCCAAGGAAATAACGATCCCTAAGAACGCCCGTTGTTCCAGCTGCTTGCTGTGCGCCCGCGATTGTGACACCAAGGTTTTCGTCTCCTTCTGCTAAAAAATCGGTGGCGCGAGTCACGGTGATTAGTTTACTGGTTTCATCAGCAGCAAAAGACACTGTGCCCGATAACACGGGGCTGTAATCGACGCCGTTGGCAGCGCTGCCTGAAATCTGGTAGGTTACATTCTCGGCAAAAGAAGTGGCGCCGGACCGTGTCAGGGTGAAGGTGGCGGTGTCATCTGTCCCATGTTCGGCTAGAGTATCATCTGTTGCCGTGACTGCAATTGTGGTTCCTTTGACAATAGTAAAGTCATCACGGATTACATTGCTGTCGTCAATGTACTGTGCGTTCATGGAGTTGCCGTCGATTGTCAGTACCATCGACCCCATCACGCGCAGGTTAACAATAAATACAGGGTGCGGTGCTGGATTTACTAGTGCCGAGGAGCCATTGTCCCACGCGCTGAGTTTTCCAGATGCACCGCAGATGCTGTAGATCGTGCCAGTTTCACCCTCGGCAAGAGGCTTTTCATATGCTCCAGCGGCTCCTGAACTGAGGAATGTGCCTGTGGTGCCGTCAACACTACCAAGGTTGCTGCCGTTATCGCTGTCGATGGAGTGAGTGGCTTGTACAAACTGCCCACTGCTGGAATCCTGCGTAGGACTCATGTTGCTGTGATGTCCATTGATAAGCATCGATCGTTCGTAACAATGGCTGTGTCCCCCAAGCACCAGATCGACGCCGTATTTTTCCAATAGGGGAGTCACGTACCGCCGCATCTGAATATGATGACTCTCTGTGTCTGAATCATGTGATCCCTTGGTGTAAGGTCCATGATGGAAATAGGCGATGATCCAGTCTTTGTCCGTCGATTGTAGATCCAGTTCCAGCCAATCGATCATGCCTCCGTTTCCCGGAGTATCATCGTAATTTCCGTCGGTTTCCGAATCAACGCAGACAAAGTGGATGTTGCCGTGATCAAAGGAGTAGTAGCGTTCAGTCCCAGACGCCACGCCACCGCATTCACCCGCTGTGGGGAATTTGAAAATGTCATCGTATACATTGGCATTACCGTAATTACTCTCGTGATTTCCAAAAGTAGACCAGATGGTTGTCTTCCGAATCAGAGACGCATACGGATTAAACATGGCGTTTTGAAACTCGGTATCACTGCCTGTGTTATAAGCGTTATCACCGAGTAATAACCAGATGTCGGTGTGCGCTGAGCCTGTGCGTGTTAGATAGGAGTTGTAAACATTGTTCTTTGCCGTGGAAACTGTGCCGCTGTCGCCAATCACCCAAACTCTAGTGGGTGTGCGTGAGCCTGGTGCAGGATGCGTTTGGAAATAATGGCCGGTATCTGCACCCGCAGAATCTGTTCCCGCAGCGTTAGTGGATTCGATTTGATAATAGTATTTGGTAGCTGCCGTTAAATCGGCGAGCGTGATTTCATGTTCAGTTACTTCTGAATTGAGAGTGACCGTTTGGGTCAGGTTGTCTGGGGCGTCGCCGTATCGCAGAATGCTATTCCCGATATCTGAGGTGCGCCATTTCACCGTCATGCGATCGTCGCTGGCTGACTGTAGATAAGGTCCACGGAGGATTGTTGGTGCAAGTAGAGTTTGCCCCACCAGTCGCAGTCGGAATCCAAGATCGCTTGATGTCAGGTTGGTCTGGTGGAGTGACACGGCCAGTAAATTGGCTCCTGGTTGTATGATGTTAGTGCCTGAGACGGTGAAGGTGTGATATGCCGATTCATCCCCAGATGCTCCAGTTTCCCTGCCCCATGTATCCTGGGCTGGGTCATTGGGTAAATCACCAACGACACCGACCAAATTACCATTCAGATAGATATAGGCTCCGTCGTCTGCCAAAACGGTGAATTCGGCCTTGTCATAGCCAGTTACACCACCATCAATCGTTTTGATGAAATACGCAGATCCACGGCTTCCGCTGTCGGGTTGGGGAATGGTTGTGTTCGCGTCTGTGATTCCATCGACCCCCCCGTATTGGAAAGGCGCTTGCTGACCTGTGGTGAAGGCAGGGCCATTGTAGGCTCCCCCAGTGTAACCATCGTAGGATTGGTTTCGCCATGTGGCATTATAATCGGCATCTGCGGTTTGCGTCCCGTGGCCGACAACTGGGTCATAACCATCGTTGTTGGAAGGATCAATGGGGCTCAGCATCGCCCAGCCAGTGGCTGTTTCATTAACCAGAATGGGATCGCCTTCGAGCTTGAGATCGAAACCCAGATCAGTACTGGTAGCATTTCTATTGTGGATTGAAATAGCCAGTAAGTTGTCTCCCGGTATGATTTTAGGTGCATCAATCAAGGTGATGTTATCAAAGTTGTTTTCGTTCCCAGTGGATGATGAAAACTTCGAATAAGTATCTGGGTCGCTGATACTGTCACGGGCGATCAAAACTCCATTGAGGTAAACAAAGGCACCGTCGTCAGCGAGTAGAGAAAGTTTGAGATTGTCGAAACCCATGGAGCCACCGTCGATAATTAGGTAGAAATATGAGGTCACCTTATGTGTGAGTGTTGTCCCACCTGAGAGGCCTGTGATGCTATCAAACTGGAATGGTGCTGACTGAGCAGAGGTGAAAGCCGGCCCATCGTAATTCAGTCCAGTATAGCCGCCTACAGTGGGGTTGAACCAAGTGGCGTTGAAGTCCGTGTCGGCAATGGCTGGGTCAACATTGCTGTTGAGCATGCTCCAAGTTGTATGGCCTTTATCGATGATAACATCGGCGTGAGCTATTGAGGCGGGCGATAGAAATAAGATGCTGCCCAAGGTGATTTTCAATCGTGAGTTCATTATTTGGAAAGCATGTTTTGGTATTGTTGACGCATGTGCGGGAGTTTTTTGGTGCGTGCAGGAAGATCTGACCATGCCTGCTTGGCTTCGAGAATTGCCTGTTTTGCTTTTTTCTGATCATGTTTTTTCCACATCTCGGCCTCCTCCCTCCACCAAATATAGGCGAGTTTGGTGTTGGTGTTCCTAAGTGTCGTATAGACACGGGAAGCTTCGGTCGGTCTGTTGTAGTCACGGAGCATGCGAGCCTTTGATGTTAGTAGTGTCGGTAATGATCCCAAAGATTTTTCGGCCTGTGCAAACACTGCTAGTGCTGTATCGACATTTTTGTTTTCTAATAAAAAATCCACATGCTGAAGGTAAAGCGGTAGTGGTGCGCGCTCGTGCACATGAATGGCCATCTTGATATCTTTTATTGCAGCACCATTTTTTCCTAACAAAGAATTAATTTTACTTCGAAATGCTAGCCCTGTTGCATTCTTTGGCCGGGC
Source organism: Akkermansiaceae bacterium (assembly GCA_045106535.1). GTDB lineage: Bacteria > Verrucomicrobiota > Verrucomicrobiia > Verrucomicrobiales > Akkermansiaceae > Oceaniferula. The sequence continues at coordinate 26,819 of JBGCEU010000014.1, forward strand.
TGTTAAGTAGGAGTCCAGCGCGGCTTTTGCGCGAGTCCAGTCTTTTTGGTCAGCGTGAATCCTTGCACAGAGAAGTTGGTGGTCGATGAGTTTTGGCTGAAGGGTTTTGGCATGTTTAGCATCCCGAAGAGCCTGTCGAAAGTCACCATGTTTCCTATGATAGCTTGCTCGTTGTAGGAACAAGTTGGCATCGCTAGGAGCCGCCTTGATTTGCGTATCCAATGCTTTGATCACATGATGCAAATCTCCATGACCATACAGCAAGCCAATGGGCACAATGAAGATAAAAAAAGCCAAGGATTTGGCACCAATCATACAAACACTATGATGATGATAACATCTGAGGTCAAGGTTAGCTTGATAAGTGCTGATTACCGAGTGAGCCGTATCCCATCCTTGCCGATAGTGATTTTACGTTGGCGATAAAGTGATCCAGTGGCGCGCTTGAAGGCTTTTTTACTGACGCCGAGAGATTCGTAGATGTCGTCAGCTGGGCTGGAGTCGCACAGTTCCCAGAATCCTCCGCGTATCTCGAGTTCCTGCTCGATCAGTGATTCCAAATTTTCGACATGTTTACGCCCCGGCGCTTGGAGTGAGAGATCGATCTTTCCGTCCTCTCGCACTTGAGCGATGTAGCCAGTGGTTGTCTCTCCCGGTGCAAGATCCTGAAACACTTCATTGGAAAAAAGGATACCTGTGTGCTTGCCGTCGATGATCGCCTTATAGCCGAGATCTGTTTTAGCATACACCATGAGATCCACTTGCTGGCCACGTAGGTAGTCGGGTCGATCTTTTGAAAAATGTCGGTTCAACCGTCGGCTCGCCACAATACGGTCGCTGTTCTCATCCACGTAAACATAAACCACGTAGCGCTTGCCAACATCTAACCGACTTGTCTGCTCGCGGAACGGCGAAAATAAATCCTTATCCAGCCCCCAGTCGAGGAACGCCCCGATACTTGTGGCTGCAACACATTCCAGGCAAGCAAACTCACCTGGCATGACTTTCGGGTGCTTAAGTGTCGCGACAGGGCGGTCTTCGGAATCGCAGTAAATGAAGACATCCAGCGCGTCGCCGACATTCACCGATTCGTCGACCTCTTTGCGCGGTAGCAGCACCTCACCAAGGTCACCCTCCGCATCCAGAAATAGACCGTGTGTGCTTTTTGTCAGAACTGTCAGCTCCGCGCGCTCTCCGATGTTTGCCATGTTGGTGACATTAAGCTTTAAGTCTTAAAGTCCAAATACCAAATGGATTATTCTACCGAGCAGGCCGGACATGTGCCGAAGAATTCAAGCTCGTGGTAGAGGTTCTTGTAGCCGGTGGTGAACTGGATTTCCTTTTCGAGTTCGTGAACGGGGCAGGGGGCGTTGACGGGTTCGATGGAGCCGCAGTCGGTACAGATGAGATAGTCGCGGTGCTGGCCGGGGAGTAATAAAGCGAAGTAGGCGGCGCGCTCGTGGAGTCCGAGCCGGCGCAGGATGGCTTTGTCGGTGAGTCTCTGGATGAGGCGGAAGACGGTGGCTTTGTCACACTGGTTCGCGAGACGGGGCGACTCCGCGAGTTCTGAGAGCGTCATGGGTCGATTGCTTTCTAACAGTGTCACCACAAGTTCCTCCAGCGCCTTGGTGCGGCGGAGGCCTTCGGCGCGGCAGCGATCGATGACTTTTTCTAAATTATCAGGCATTAGAGTAATTCTTGTTGGCCGTTGGTTGAGGGTGCTGCTCCGATCTTGGTATAGGCGGCGGGGAGTGCGACGCGACCGCGTGGGGTGCGTTTGAGAAAACCTTGCATGATGAGGAACGGCTCGTGAACCTCCTCCAAAGTGGATGCGTCTTCACCGATGGCAACCGCCAGTGTGGATAGCCCGACAGGGCCACCGTTAAATTTGTAAATGGCGGCTTCGAGGATGCGTTTGTCCATTTCATCGAGGCCGTCGTTATCGATTTCGATCATGGTTAGGGCATCTTTCGCAATGTCAGGGGTGATGCTGCCGTCGGCGCGGACTTGGGCGAAGTCGCGCACCCAGCGGAGAAGATTGTTGGCAATACGTGGAGTGCCGCGCGAGCGGGATGCTATTTCCATGGCGCCGACGGTTTTGATGGGAACATTGAGTAGCTTCGCAGATCGCTCGATGATGTGGGCAAGCTGCTCAGCGGTGTAGTAATCGAGGCGGTTCACCAGTCCAAAGCGTGAACGCAGTGGTGAGGTGAGCATACCCGCGCGGGTGGTGGCACCGACGAGGGTGAATTTCGGTAGATTCAGCTGGATGGTGCGTGCTGACGGACCGGAGTCGATGATGATATCCAGCCGGTAGTCCTCCATAGCGGGATATAGATACTCTTCGATAGCGGGATGCAATCGGTGGATTTCATCGATAAAAAGAATATCGCCTTTTTGAATATTTGTTAGAATTCCGGCGAGGTCTCCTGCCTTTTCAATCTGCGGGCCGGATGTGGTGTGTAGCTGGGTTCCAGTTGCATTGGAAATGATATTTGCAAGCGTGGTCTTGCCTAAACCTGGAGGGCCAGAGAGAAGAATATGTTCAAGGACATCGTCACGCATTTGCGCCGCCTCAACCATGAGCATGAGCCGCTCGGTGACCTTTTCTTGGCCATGAAAATCGTCAAACCCAGGAGGGCGCAGAGACTGATCGAATTTAGTATCCGGTGACTCGTTGGTTTTCTGGTAGAAAGATTCTGACATGTTCTGGAGACAGGTATCGGGTAAAAGGAAGCAGGCTTTCAATTTAGCGTATCAAGTCAGCTTCGTAGAAAATTTTGAACCCAGCGTTGTGCAATACCGAAGCACCGAAGTGGGTGTCTTCCAGATGCATTGCCATGAGCGACTGCCCGGTGGGGTGAGGTAAGAGTGAGTAGGCGAAGTCGAGGTTGGTTTCGGCGGCGCGTAGTGTGTCAAGTGCGCGGGCAAGGCCGCCTCCGGACTCCGTTAGCCCTATCACAACTAGCTCGGAAGTCGTGTGTGGGATTCCTTTTTCCATGAAAATGCGCATCGCGGTGTCGGGATCCGAGAGCACCATCCTGACGACGCATGCGTCACGGGAGTCCTGCACACTGAGACCAATGACATCAATATTGTCCCCTCGGAGCAGACGCACGAGCGAGCTGAGCGAACCAGCTCGGTTCTTCAGCATGACTGAAAACTGGAGCGGCGCTGAGCTGTTGGGTTTGATTTCGCAGTCGGGCATGTGACTGCGGCATTAAACCATGGTTTGCGCGCAAAGATAATCCTAAAATTCCCCTGATCTGGGGAATTTTAGAGTTCCTTAATGGAAATGTTGGCGAACTCCAGAGCACTGCCGTGGTGCTGGAGTGCCAGCTTTCCCTTGGCGGGCACACCGGGGAGCTGTGCCTTGCTGATTACTTTCACGCCGTTGAGAACGACGCTGAGCCGGTCACCTTTCATGGTGATGACGAAGCGATTCCACTCGCCGATGGGTTTGTCTGCCTTCACCTTGGGTGTCAGGGCGGCGCGAATTTTCTGGTCGAATTTTTTATCGTTACGGTATCCGTAGACCTCGCCTGAGCCGCCGGGCCAGTTCCAGATGTTAACCTGGCTTTTTGAGTTGCCTCGGAGATAGATTCCGGAGTCAAGCTCATCGACGAGCATGAGGATCGGCTTGCCATTTTCGTCTTTCTTTGTGTCACCCGTGGTGGGGTCGAGGAGAGGTCGCTTGGCTTTCTTTTTGCCTGGACCTGCCCAACGCCAGTCACACACGAGCATGAAGTCACCGTATTCTTTTTCCGTCCAGAGGTTCTTGTCCTTTGCCTTCGACTTGCCATCGTAGTGAATGACGCCATTTTTAGCCGTCCAATGACCCTCGTGGCCGGAATCCATTTTCCATCCAGTGAAGTCCTTGCCATTGAAAATGGGATCGAATCCTGCGTGTGTGAAAGGAGTAGGTGTCTTCAGCGCGGAGGTGCTGCTGTCGCCTTTAAGCTCGGTGATCTTCATAGCACGGTACTGAACTGGGTCACCGTGACCGCAGAAAGCAATGTGACCGGAGCGGCGCATGACGCCTTTGTGCTTCGGGAATTTTTTCGAGAGTTCATCGAGATTGGCTTCGTTGATGATCATGCCATTAAGCTCGACGGTTATTTTGTTTCCGTTGACGGTGATCTTTTCCTTATTCCACTCGCCTACGGGCTTGAGGTTTTTTTTGTCGGGTGCCTTCAGCGTATAAAGGCCGCCGTGGAACTGGTAGTCCTTTAGTTTAGCATACTTCGGGTGGGTATCGTCAAGGATCTGCACTTCCATTCCAGTGTAGGCTGGGTCGCCCTTGCCGGGATAATGAACGCCAATGCCGTTGTTCCCACCTGGTGGAAGTTTGAATTCAAATTCGAAGATGTAGTTAGAATACTCCTTTTCCGTCATTAGGTTCCGTCCTTTCGGTGTGCAAATGACGGCACCGTCTTTCACCTCATAGCCAACACCTTTCCAGCCGGTGAGGTCTTTGCCATTGAATAGAGAAACAGCCTTGGCGGCGGGCTCTTTTGCCGTGGCGGAAGTGATCAAACATGCGGTGCTAGCGAGAAATAGTAGGCGCTTCATAGGAATTCAATATACAGCTTGGGGTTATGAAATCTTCTAAAAAACGAAATTTTTTTGAGCTTGCTGAATATGATTCGCTAAGTTATCTCGCACTCATGTTCACGCCACTCCATACCATTGCGCCTAATTCGCGCGGAGTCTGATCGCTGGTTGGTTTTCGACCTGCTGACAGGTCATTCGTGCGTCTCCTGATCAATTTTTCATGATCGGGGATAGCAAACAATTTCCCTTGGGAGAGCTGTATCCCATTTTCACGAGAGATCGTGTGTACGTGTGTATTTTCACGTGTGCGTATCCAAAACCTATTACTATTTTGAAACCTATCAAATCACTGATCCTGCGCCCCGACGGCTTAAGGATTCTCCAATGTCGCTTGCTAACTTCCCAAAAGGGTAAGGGCGGCAAACAACGTACTGCGGAAAGCCGGCTTCGCCAGCTTCGTCCGTCAGCACCTTCGTGCCCGCTCACGAAGCATGAAAAAGAACTCTTGGAGACGTGGAGCCATTTGAAGAAGGCAACACTCTCGCGGCGAACCTATGCTTTGCTCAGAAGACTCTGCACAGATACGACATCCGCCCCGCGTGCCCGGTCGGTGCCTGTTCCTCGTTTGTCAGCCTGTCCTGTAGACATTCGTCCATGGCTGTGTGATCCCAAGGCGCTGGTATTACTTTTCAGCCAACTTAGCAAATTTGATGCTGAAAAAAATCATAGCGAGTGCCTCTGTGATACTGATGACGCCACTATTGTCTACGATCCATGGTTGCTCGCCCGCAGTGGTGAGAAAATACCGTTGGGTGGCGTGCAGCTGTCATCTATCGTGTGGGAGCGTGCAGCAAGTTTCAGCAAGCAACTATCATACAGGAATCTCAGGCTACTTGAGGATGCTTATCTAACATATACGGAGGAAAAAGGAGCGTCGGATCTCATGGAGCTTGTGCTTGGCCACGTTCAGGCTGAGGCTGGCTCGCATTGGATAGATTTTTGGATGCGTGTGCCTAGCAAAATCCGTGCGCGTGAGGTGGGGCGATGGATACAGAACTACCCCGAAGCAAAGCGCTGCAGCCGTGACCATGTCTACCTTTGTAAAACTGCGTGCGAAATCGACAACGAACACATCAAAGGATTGTGCTACCTAGTTGAAGGTATTCAAAAAGGTGCCGACGCTGGGCAGCTGCTTGATGGTCTTAGGCTTTGGCAAGAGTTTGGCTGGACAAGGGCTCCTGAGGTTTTCTCTGGTGGGACGGTCGACACAGACACTCTGATACGGCTGACCAAGCTGTTAGCGACGCGCGATTTTCAATCAACTGTGGCAGCGGATCTATGGGAAACCATGCACAGGCACCCAGAGCTTACGGAGTCTCTCCAGGCGATCCTTGACCAGCCTTATGGTCACCGTGGCTGGTTAGTGCGCCTGCTCAGGTGTGCAAAGGATTATTTTCCTGATCTCGAAACAGTGGTCGCCTTTAATCGTGATTTTAGTGAGGTAGCGAGACTGGTGTTTGAAATGGATGAAGCGTATCGGAGTAAAGCGATCGAATATTTCGAGTGGGCATACTGGGATCAGACCCTTGAGATGTCCGCCGCAAATTTGATGACGCATATTTCCAGCATCTGCGCCAAGCCGTTTTCTCCGTCTGAGAATACGAAATACGTGTGGAGTGACTTGATGAGTGAGTGGGGTGGCGTTGACATCCCATTGGCAAGCTGGAAGCGCATCGATACGGTGTGTCGCTCAAGAAATCACGCAGATGCGTTAGAAACTGGGCTAGGGCGCTGGAAGCATGATTTTGCCAAACCTCTCATGCGCAGCGGATTGCGGCATCGTGTTAGGCTCAGTTTGGAAATTATCCGTGTTACGAGGCAGACGCTCCAGCCTCAAGTAGACCTTGCTTTTTCCAAGCTCAAAGAGCATCCGCTTATGGACGTAGATTTGAAAAAAAAGGCAGGCCTAGAAACTTACACTTTTCTGTTGGGGTTAAGTAGGGATTTGGAAAAGCTCAGGCGCCACCACTCTGGAGAGCACCCATTGCGCGAAGAATCGCTGGGGCAGATATTAAATAAGTTAGAGGGGTCACGCGTCGAGAAACTGCTGCTTTATTTCAAGAGTGAGCTATTAGGTTCTGTTGGGCAAGAGGATGGTTTGCAACTACACACCCGCCTCTATGCCTCGGCTGCTGACGAGAACCGACGTGTATACCAAAAGCTGATTCGCCGCTATCATCAACTCGGTGAGCAGGGTATTCTTGCCCATCCATCTAACCAGCAGTGGCTGCGATCACATCCATTTGTAAAAGCGGGAGTGTGGCTAACAGGTTTGCGTGCGGAGATTGAGCTTCCTGATGGTAGTCGTGTATTTCTTGAGACCGAAAGGCGTTTTGAGCAAGTTCTTCAAATGGGAACCCTAGTGAACTCATGCTTAGCGCTTGATGGATGTAACTCCCATTCTGCGCTCGCTAATGCTGCGGATGTGAACAAGCAAGTTGTCATGGCTTATGATGCCGACGCACGCTTTCTCGGTAGGCAGCTCATAGGTATTTCAGAGCAGCGCAAGCTCGTTGTCTTTCGTGTCTACGGAGATGAGGCTGGGCGGCTCATGCCTGCGTTCGCAGCTTTTGATTATCAGCTTGAGCGACTGCTGGCACTTCCTTTGCATGGTGAAGGTGATTATGAAATCCAGCGGGTGGTGTGCCGCGAGTGGTATGATGATTATTCATGGCTACCAGAATCCGATGGTGAGGCCAAAATTATCGACCGCCAGTGGGGTGGGAGCTCGATTGGATAACTCGCCTAACAAGAATCTAGTAACGAGGTATCAGTATGCGTCGCCCAATTTTCAAGTTCGTTCCTTTGAGTCCATTGGCCCGCTGAATCGCAGTCACAGTCGTCTTATACTTCCGAGAAATAGCCCAGAGTGTATCGCCTTTTTTAATCGTGTGGCGGATAGGAGATTTACGCTTTGGCTTGGCTTTTACTGTTGGTTTGGGGCGAGGCTTCGGTCGTGGTGTTACGGCGGCAACGCTGCCTACTGGTGGAGCGGGGCGAGCTGAGGTTCTTGAGGTAGATGGCGCCGGAGTTGTGTTTGATGCCACGACAGGTGGAGTGGGCTGATTCGATGCTATATCTGACGAACCTCTTGTTGAGCTTCTGCGCCACCAGCGCCCTTTACTTTTGTCATCTGCCCAGCGCTCGACGTAGTTACCCCGGCTGTCGAATGGCCCCACACCTGGGTTGTAGCCACGATTACTGCGATTCTCTGAGACAAATCCTCCACCGCTGCCGCAGCTCGATAGCACTATGGCGAGGGGCACCATAAAAAGGGAAAGTAGGCAAACGGATCGGGTGTTTCCTGACATGCGAACGAGTATGAAGAATGTGATGAAAGTGACAAGAAGCAAGACGCAAGAAGTTTGAGGTATTTTTGGATTTTACAGAAACTTAACAGTTTCCTGCGAGACTCCGGCACACACGTTGAGTTTACTACTCTACAATGAAAACGATACTACTCTCCGCGATAGCCGCGGCAATGGTGATACCAGTCAGCGCCCAAGGGCCGCGTTCAATCGATATTGGTGCCAGCCCGCAGGCGATCGGATCGCCCGGCATTGTCTGGTACACCACATGGGATACAGCGCTTGCCGAGGCGAAGCGGAGCCAGCGGCCGATTTTTTTTATGGCGGCGGCGGCGCAGTGCGATGGTATCTCCGGTGTTTTCTGACCCGGCTATGCCAAAACGCAGAACAGTTTGTTCGCGACCAAGGAGTTTATTAATGTTTCACGGAAATTTGTCTGTGTGAGGCTGGAGTCGTTCGAAAGTAAGGAGCACCAGGACATGGTGCGCGAGTTTCTTAACGGTAGATTTGAAAACACCGCTTTCTGTATTCTGGCACCCGATGGCAAAACGAGGCTTTCCCGCCCAGGCAGGAGTCCGCAAATGGGATTTGGCCTCGGGCGGGGCGGTGATCCTGAAGACAACGATGCCTCGATTCAGAAAATGGAGGCAATCGCCAAAAAGTATCCGGTGAAGGCGAGTGTTACTTCTGCGGTGGTGCCTGATTTCCATAGCTTCAAGCAAGCACTCAATATTACTTCGGGCGATCAGCGCCTGTTGGTGTTCGCTGTTGCGGCTAAAAAGCACCGAGGTGCTGTTAGGAAAACGATACAGCAGGTGGCGAATCATCCGGATGCTGAGGGGCGCTATCATTATGATTTTGCCGATACCCCGGATGCTGAGTGGAGTAAGAAGGTTGAAGGTGACCGAAACAAAACGGGCATCTTTATCATCCGCGCCGATGAGTTTGGGCAAGAGGGCATGGCAATAGCCGAGCTTCCGCTCGCAAGTAATCCTGCCGAAATCCTGAGTGTGTTAGGAAAGGCGAACAAGGACTTCGCCACCACAGAAAAACGTAAGGTCTACTCTGATCATGTCTCTAAAGGCCGCAGAACTGGCGTGAAGTATGAGGACAACATGCCCTGGGGAGAAGACCGCGATGCCGATGGCAAGATTGATGAGCGGCGCAAGCGGCGTGGTGACCGTCCACCTCGGAGAAGGTAAGAAAAGAACTACTCGTTGAGCATGGCTTCAAATGCCGCTTCATCGAGAATGGTGACGCCGAGCGATTCCGCCTTGGTGCGTTTGGAGCCTGCCTTTTCTCCGGCGAGGAGGTAATCAGTTTTTCCAGAAATGGAGCCGGAGACTTTGCCGCCTGCGGCTTCGATGAGCTTCTTCAACTCAGGTCGAGGTTTTGACAGTGTGCCGGTGATTACGAAGGTTTTGCCGGCGATGGCGGAGTCGGAATTTTGAGCGGCTGATTTCTCAGGATCATAATTATCCGATTGTGGGTCGATGCCAAGTGCGGTGAGTTTTTCCAGCACATGCCTGCCAGCCTCACTTTGGAAAAAGGTGACGATGTGTTGTGCTGCCACTGGCCCCAGCTCGGATTCAATCTGATATTTCGCGAGCCGTGGGTGGTTTTCTTTTTTTCGTTTGGAAACGGAGAGTTCTTCGAAGTTGGGAAGCTCTGCGAGGTCGTTAAGGATCGATGAATCAGCAGCTTCATGTAAATTCTGATGAAGCCTGGCAATTTCCCGGGCTGCAGACTCGCCGATCTGAGGGATGCCCATGGCAAAAATCCAGCGGGATAGTGGCGCGGTGAGGACTTGATTTAGTGAGTCGGTGATCAGTTGTGCTTTCTTCTCCCCGAGCCGGCGTGGTTTGCTTTCCTTGCCATCGAGTTGGGCGGGATCTAACAAAAGATCGGCGAGTGAATCTGCCTGAAGCTCAAACAAGTCAAGTGTCGTGCTGATGGTTCCGTTATCGACTAGCTTTTCTGCGACAGCCGTTCCGAGGCCATCGATATCGAGGGCTTTCCGGGAGGCGAAGTGTTTTACCCGAGTGACAGCCTGGGCGGGACAGGCGAAGTTCGTGCAGCGCCATGCTACAAAGCCATCTTCCTGCTCGATGGGGCCGGAACAGGAAGGGCAATTCCCGTTTACATAGTCGTGGAGATTGAACGGTTGACTGTTAGGGTTGCGCTTTTCTGTAATCACCTTGACGACGGCGGGGATGATTTCCCCTGCCTTCTCAATGACGACGGTGTCTCCGATACGCACATCCTTGCGGTCGATTTCATCCTGATTGTGGAGTGTGGCACGTGAGACGGTTGTTCCGGATACAAACACAGGTTCGAGTTCAGCAACGGGAGTGAGCACGCCTGTCCTGCCGACCTGGATGGTGATGTCTTTGAGCAAGGTTTCCTTTTGTTCGGGAAGAAACTTGAATGCGCATGCCCACTTCGGGTGCTTAGAGGTGGAGCCTAGCACGCTATGCTGGGCAAGATCATCCACTTTGATGACCGCTCCATCGGTGGCATAGGCGAAGCCATGGCGGTCTTGGTTGAGCTTGTTGACATATCCTAACAACTCGTCCGCATTGCTGGCTTTGTGAAACCACTTACTCGCCTTGAATCCGTAGTCGGTGAGTGTTTGCTGAAACTCGCTAACGTTGGAGTATGGAGCGTTTTCGACGAACCCGTAGGAGTGAAAAATACAGTCAAGCGGACGAGCCGCGACCAGCTTGGGGTCGAGCTGCTTAAGCGTGCCAGCCGTCGCGTTACGTGGATTGACGAATGCAGGCTCGCCTGCTTCGTCGCGTTGCTCGTTGAGTTTGGCGAAGTCATCGTTCGGCATAAATACCTCGCCGCGGACTTCAAAAATTTCAGGTGCGCCAGCGGGAAGCTTCAGTGGAATCGACTGAATGGTCTTCACGTTCTGTGTGATATCGTCACCGATTGCTCCATCGCCACGTGTGGCGGCGTAGTCTAACATGCCATTACGGTAAACCACGGAGACTGCCACGCCGTCGATCTTGGGTTCGATGGTGACGGGCACATTTTTCTGGCCGAGGTTCTTTTCCAACCGGGCATACCAGCCCCTCAGGTTCTCGGCAGAGGTCGCGGACGGATCATCCATTTCCTCAAGCTCTTCAGGCTTCAACTCGTGAATATCCTCGATAGATAGCATCGGAACCAAGTGAGTAACTTGATCAAAATGCTCTAGTGGAGCGCCGCCAACACGCTGAGTCGGGGAATCGGGTTTGGCGAGTGCTGGATTTTCTTTTTCGAGCTCCTTCAGCTCGTTCATCAGCGCATCATATTCCGCGTCAGAAATCTCAGGCTCGGCATCCTGGTAGTAGAGCTTGTTGTGCCGCTCTAGTTCGGCGCTGAGCGCGGCGATGCGCTTCTCAGGATCAGATTGCTGGGAGGCTGCGTGTGAAAAGAGGTCGTCCATTTTTTTACTAATCGAGAAACTTGCCAGGGTTGAGAATGCCCTTGGGGTCGAGAGCTTCTTTAATCGTGTGGTGCGTATCCATGGAAATGTCACCCAGCGCTTGGCGGATCCATGGTTTCTTGGCGAGGCCGATGCCGTGCTCGCCGGAAATAACGCCGTCGTTTTCAATGATCCAGGTGAAGAGTCGGTCGAGCGCGGCGTCGGCTTTCTTTTTGATGTCGGGATCAGCGTAATTTTCCACCATGATGTTGGTGTGGATGTTGCCATCACCCGCGTGGCCGAAACAGGCGACCGGAATGCCGGTGTCTTGCTGAAGCTGAGTGGCGAAGTTCACGAGATCAACAAGTTTGGAGCGTGGCACGACAATGTCTTCATTAAGTTTTGTTAGGCCGGTATGCTTGAGCGAGTAGGAGAAATCGCGGCGAAGCTGCCAGATTTTTTCACAGGAAGGCTCGTCCGGTGCTTCATCGATACGTAGTGCTTTATGCTCTAGCAGAAAATCACGCAAGGCGGGTAACTCGCGTGCGACGGTTTCCGTTTTTCCATCGATTTCAATCATCAGGTAGGCGTCACCGGGCGGTAACTTATCGGCGCCCAAGTAATCGCGTGCAGCTGCCATGGTGAAGCCATCGGTGATTTCCAAAGCTGATGGTAAAGTGCCGGAATCAAGGATTGCCTGCACAGCTGCAGCGGCAGTAGTGAAGTCTGGAAATGATGCACCGAGCATCGCGCGCGTTTCGGGGTGGGGGATGAGTCGGACTGTAATCTCGGTGACAATGCCTAACATCCCCTCGGAGCCGACCATCAAGGAGGTGAGGTCAAAGCCAGTGGAATTCTTATGGCAGCGCCCTCCAGTGCGAAGAATTTCTCCAGATGCCAGCACGACTTCCAGACCTAACACATACTGCTTGGTCACGCCGTATTTTAAGCAACGTGGGCCACCGGCATTGGTTGCGATGTTTCCTCCGATGGAACATTCTTTCAGTGACGCAGGATCGGGAGGGTAATACCATCCGTGTTTTCTGACGGCGTTTTGAAGTTCGCCTGTGATGACTGCTGGCTGGGTGACGCAGACACCATCTGAGGGACTGATTTCAAGGATACGATTCATCCGTATCATAGAAATAAGAATGCCGCCCTTGACTGGCACACAGCCACCGATATGCCCGGTTCCAGCGGCGCGCGTGTAGACCGGGATGTTTTTTTCCGATGCAAAACGCACAACCTTGGCGACATCATCGGTGCTCTCGGGAAAGACAACAACATCCGCAAGTGCGGAAGCATGCCATTTATCCGAGGCGTGTTCGGTAAGCACATCCTCTGAGGATGAAATTTGGTCGGCGCGTAAAAAAGCACCAAGTCCTGTGGTGTCAGCAGTGGTCACGCGCTTTTTTTACCCGATGGATGCGGGGAACACACGTAAGAATTTGGATAACGGCAGAGAAAAATCCGCTATCGCTTACGCCGAGAGATGAGCGCGAGTAAGCCGATCCCAAGCAGAGATATCGAGGATGGCTCGGGAACAGGTATCTCGCTGAAAATTATGTTACTTACGCTTCCGCTGGAACTATCGAATGCGATGTCGACTTTGGACAGCGCCTCGCCGGTAGATAGCGAAATTTCTGGAAGTGAGTTGATATGGTTGTCACCAGAGGTGATGGAGGAATCGTAACTCGCATGATTAGGATCAGTGAAATCGGCAAAGCTGAATGTCTCGATGGTGCCATTGACGCCATAAAGTGTCGTGGAGTAATTCGCACCCTCTTCTTCGAAATCAGCTAAAATCACATTGAAGTAATGATAATCAAAGTTGCTTTCATCGATTTCAAAGGTGATGACGCCACCCCCACTATTGTCATCAGGGTTGTAGTTACTGGCTGAGGTCACCTGATTCGCGCCTGATCCGTAGGTTGGAACACTAGATTCGGGGGCATTTTCCTGAATAATAAGTAAGCCCCCGGCGTGATAGTCGGCTCCTAAGTTCCCCCCGTCCCAGTCGAGCGTGTTGCCTGCTGATGAAAGCCTTTCGAGATCGGTATCTGCGCCATCAATGCTCCCTCCATTGATACCCGCTAGTTCGGAATCATATACGATACCAATATCCTGCCCTCCTTCGACACTAATTGTGATACCTTGGCTTATATATTGGTTACTGATGACTGTCCCGTGGGCGTAATCGAAATCAAGTGTTGCCACGTCCTGTGCGAGAAGGCACGGCGCAATGATCCATAAGAAAGGCGCTAAGATGTAAGGGTGCACGCAAAACCCTTTATGTTAATAACTTTTAATAATCAATAAAAATTAAATAAATTTTACACTCTACTTTCATGAACGGTGGTAGCAAAAATCAAGCCCCGCGCAGTTGAGAAATAGCTTCAGCCATATCCGGAGCTTTGAAAGTGGATGAACCCGCAACAAGCACGTTAGCTCCAGCTGCCGTGGCTGCAGGGGCAGTTTCGGCATCGATTCCTCCATCCACTTCGATATGGTAGCTTAGTCCATGTTTTTCGCGATGGCTGGCGGCTCCCTCCACCTTGGTCATGGTCTCATGCATAAATGACTGACCGCCGAAACCTGGAACCACGGTCATCACAAGTAGCATGTCGATCTGATCAAGAAACGGCAGCGCGTCTTCTAGGGGCGTTGCGGGATTGATGGCGAGCCCCGCCTTGCATCCTGCCTCACGTGTGCGGCGTAATGTTTCCGCCACATTGTGCTCAGCCTCCAGATGCACCGTGACCATATCTGCGCCTGCTTCGATGAATCGCGGCAGGTAGTGGTCGGGTCGGGAAATCATCAGATGCACATCGAGAAACACATCATTTGTTTCATGAATCGCTTGGATGATCGCTGGACCAAAGGAGATATTGTCAACAAAATGACCGTCCATAACGTCGAGATGAAGCCAGTCGCCTCCTGAGTGAATCGCGCGGGTCGTTTCCTCCTTGATCCTGCTAAAATCTGCAGCGAGTAGGGAGGGAGCAATGATACGGTCTATGTGCTGCCATTTCTTCATGAATGAATTCTGGTTATTTTTTGACAGGATTAACAGGATTTTACATGATTTTTGTGTGAGCGATAATCTTTTGACTGACTTTCAACCTGATGCATTTTTTATGCAGCAAGCGCTACGTGAAGCAAGGAAAGCCTATGAGGCTAAAGAGGTGCCAGTGGGTGCTGTGATTGTGCATGATGACAAGATCATCGCGCGCGCCTGGAATCAGGTGGAAACTCTGAAGGATGCCACGGCGCATGCGGAGATGCTAGCCCTGACGGCGGCGCAGAATGCTCTGGGCGATTGGCGCCTCGAAGGCTGCACGCTATATGTGACCAAGGAGCCTTGCCCGATGTGCGCGGGTGCCATCGTGCACTGCCGACCCGATAAAGTGGTATTCGGTTGTCCTGATCCAAAGGGTGGTGCAGCGGGTGGCTGGATTAATTTGTTAGAATCTAACCCTCCCTTGAATCATCGCTGCGATATTCAATCAGGGGTGTTGCAGGATGAGTGTGTGGGTATACTCCAAAGCTTTTTCAGGGAAGCGAGGCAGCGAAAAAAGGAGGAGAAGTCAGAGTCAAATAAGAGCGCTGACTAGCGACCGAACATTTGAGTCCAGTGGCGGTTATGCTGTCCCAGGCCGATTCGTTTGTGTGATGGGTTAAACATATTGCGGTGGTGTCCGGGGGAGAAAAACCATCCGCGGTTGGCAGCCTGCGGTTTAGTTGATCCCATGTAGATATTTTCCCCAGAGGCTGTAGTGCCAAAATTCTTAGCCCTGTCCCATGGAGTCCTTTTCCCTGCTACGGGTGAGTTATGCGCAAAAAATTGATGTTTCTCCATATCCTTGGAGTGGTCTCTTGACGTGGCGCATAATTTTGGATCGATTTCCAAGGCATTGTATCCGGCGAGCAAGCGCATAATGTTAGCGTCCTCGACACCGATACGCTCTGCTTCAGGGACTTTTTCTTTTTCTGAAGTCTTACGATTTTTATACATGATTTTTAACCCTTTTCGGTCCAGTCCTGAAAGCTCGCGCATGGATTCCTGTTCCTTTTCAGTAATTTCAGAGATAGAGCTTTGATTGTTTGGAATGATGGCAACTTCAATCAGAGTATCTCTCAGTCCTGCAATGGCGACAATTGTGCGGCGCTCTTTTTTGAATTCCTTGTCCGCTGTGGCCATGATTGATTTCACATTGGGCATGAGTATCGTGCGGAGTTCATTCAGCGCTGGCATACCTTTCTTTTTCAGAGCCGTTTTCATCGGCCCATCCTGTAAAGTTTTCAGCCCGGCAAGCTGAGCACGTAGATCACGGATTCGATTTTTGTGATCTTTGGTATCACCACTTGATGCTCTTGCTGTTCGCTGAAAGCTGGATATGTATTTGTCGCGTAATGACGGCCAAGCTCGATTGATACGTTTGAAGAGTAGCTTAGCTTCGGAGTTGGGTAGGTCCTCAATGACACCGTAAATTTCTGAGACGTCACCGTTGTTATCAATTCTGTTTTGTAGTGCCGCGAGGATTTCATTGCCTTCGCCCTCGCCGCGTAACAATACATGATTGAGCAGGCAAAAGGTCAGTGATAGAAGAAAAAGTTTCATCGCAGTTGGATTGTTAGCGATGACAATCTATACTTTGCGTTTAAAAAAAACAAGGGAAGTGCATTGGCACTTCCCCCTGTTGAGTGAATGGTTAATCTAAATTTATCTAGATTAGCGGCAGATCCTTACGCTGCCGTAGCGTGTGCGATAGTTGATTGAACTGCGACCATAGTTGCGACTACTGCGGGAGTAGTGATTACGGTGACCATAGCTATGATTGTGACTACGGTAGCTGCGTGAGCTGTAATGGCTCCTGCAACGATGAGTTACGGGCACTCTGTAGTAGCGATAGGTAGGGCGGTTATAGCAATCGTATCCAGAAACTACTCTGCGAGTATAGACAGGGCATCCGCAAGAGGTGTGGCCGCTAACGTATGTGTAGCTGTTTCCTGAACTGCATGATCTGGCTTCGGCCTTTTCGGGTAAAGCGATCAAGCTGATGGCGATGGTGGCGAGTGTAGCGAGTATTGTTTTCATTGTTCTGTATTTTGTTGTTTTGGGGTGTTCGCTTACTTCGACGGGTCGCTGATGCATTCTATTCAGAAAAAATTTACTCGTTCATCGAGAGGAGGACTTTTCCTTTGCGTTTATCTTGTTGTGCAAGGGATACAGCCGCATGAATTTCATTTAAAGAAAAGGTGGAGTCGATTGGTTGAGCTAGTTTTTTATCAATCATCCATTGTGCAAGTTGCTGGTAGGCGGATTCGACTTTTTCGCTCGAGTTTTCCTCAATCCACTCAGTCATCCAGAAGCCGTGCAGTCGAATGCCTTTAAAAATCAGGAATTTGTTAGGAACTTTAAGGCTGTTGCGGCTCATGGCGCCATAGGTGACATGAAGGCCGTTCTTGCCAAGAGCATCCATAAGGCGAAGGGCGCTATCTCCACCAACCGCATTTAGTGCAAGGCTTGGTTGCATCTCTCTAATAGAATCAATAGAGTCTGCGTTGTCTAACATATTGATATCGCCGCCCAGGGTGTTGAGTTCGTCGAGTAGCTCGTCACGACGCACGAGGTTAATAGTTTTGATCCCTAACAATTGAGCGATTTGTATTACGCAACAACCAACTCCAGAGTTAGCCGCATTCTGAATGACACAATCGCCTTTTTTTAAACTTAGTAACTGGGTGAGCATACACCATGCCGTCAAGGGATTCACTTTTAGCATAGCGGCCTGGTGCAAGGGTGTTTCTTGGGGGATTTTCAGCAAGGCTGAAGCTGGACAGACGACCTCGTCTTGCCACGTGCCATTGTGACTGATAAAGATCACTCGGTCGCCCACTGTGAGATCAGGAGACAGGCTTTCGATTATTTCCCCGCATCCTTCGATGCCAGCTGTGGCTGGAAGGTCTGGGCGAATGCCATAAATACCTTGAACTAGATTGATGTCGGCCGGGTTGATTGGAGCGGCAAGCATTTTGACGCGTACTTCCCCATTTGAGATGCCTTGGTGGTTAGATGTTGATATTGTTAGGACGTCTTCCGGTTGCCCGAAGGCTGCGAATGTAGCTGAGTTGATCATAAGTTGTTTTTATGGGTAGAGACCTCGGGCAGATTTAGCGATAGAAACTTCCTTGATGCCCAATGCTAGTGCTGCGACTCTATGGGAAGTTTGTTCGCGATTAGCGAAGTGGATGACTTTTTCAAATGCGGTTTCTAGTTTTATCTCTAACTTGGTAAGCACCTCCTGCTCACTCCATTGGTAGCGCTGTAGGTTTTGAACCCACTCAAAGTAGGAAACGGTGACGCCACCAGCATTGCATAAAATATCTGGAATAAGAAAAATATCATCCCGGTCTTCGATGATTGCATCTGCGGCAGGAGTTGTTGGGCCGTTCGCGGCTTCGGCAAGCACCCGACATTGAAGTTTTTTTGCGTTGGTTTCGGTGATGACACGTTCCAAGGCAGCAGGCACGAGCACATCACACGGCTGGGTGAGCATCACTTCAGGGTCAATTGATTCAGCAGCTTCAAAGCCAGCCACGCCACCCGTGTCCTTCACGTGCGATAGTAACTTTACTACATCGATACCTTGATCACTCCACAATGCGCCCGTGACATCTGAGATCCCACTTATTTTCACGCCATATCGTGCGAGGGTTAACGCGGCATGCGAGCCGACATTTCCAAATCCTTGAACTATGGCAGTAGCCTTGTTTTCTTGGATGCCAAGTTTATCAAAGGCTCGAGTGATCAGAAAAGCGGTGCCATGTCCTGTCGCCTGTGTCCGTCCTTCCGAGCCTTGCAGGGCAACTGGTTTGCCAGTAACAATTCCCGGTACGAGGTGGCCTGCATTGGTGGAATAGACGTCGAGCATCCAGGCCATCGTCTGCTGGTCAGTTCCCATATCAGGAGCCATGACATCCACCTCTGGCCCAATGAACGGCAGCATTTCCGTTGTGAAGCGGCGGGTGATGTTTTCTTTTTCTCCAATGCTCAGGCTTCTGGGGTCACAGGTGATGCCTCCTTTACCACCGCCAAAAGGTAAACCCATGAGCGCACATTTCCAATTCATCCACATGGCAAGTGCCGCTACCTCACCTAAGGTGACTCCTGGGTGGTATCGCAGACCGCCTTTGACAGGGCCGCGCGATAAGTGGTGCTGCACACGGTAGCCGAAAAATACTTCTGTCTCGCCGCTGTCTCGCTGGATTGGCACGGTTACCGTGATTAGTCGCTTTGGCCATTTGCAACGCTCTCTGACGGACTGATCCAAATCGAGAAAATCTGCAGTACGATCGAACTGACTTGCTGCCATGCGGAAGACAGTGTTTTCCAACAACTCTTTTTTCATGTCGGCATCCAAGCACTGAAACTAAGTCAATGAAAGCTGCATCTGTGCAAAAAAATTCAGCGTTTGCTTGCTTGTGAGGTGATGCGGATTACTGGTGGGGTATGCCCGAATTTCTGAGCGAATGGCTTCCACTGATAGGCGTTGGTGTTGCTTGGATAGTGACTGTTTGTCTTTTGATCTTGGGCTTTATCGGAACACTAGTTCCGTTTTTACCGGGACACCTTATCCTGTTTTTTGCTGCTGTGGGTCACTGGCTAATGCTGCGGGATGATTCAGGTGTCGAATGGTGGACGTTTGTGGTGCTTGGTATACTGCTGGTTGTTTCACAGATACTTGAGTTTATGAGTGGGGCGATCGGCACACGCTGGTTTGGTGGCACACGTTGGGGCGCGGCGGGTGCGCTACTAGGTGGCTTAGTGGGGATGTTTTTTATGCCTTTCGGATTAATACTGGGGCCACTCATCGGCTCGATGTTGTGCGAGTTTGTCTTTGCTAAAAAAGAGGTGCGTCCTGCTACTGTGTCGGGTGTAGGTTCGGTGCTGGGAACGCTTGCTGGGTTGCTTATCAAGGTGCTCGTGGGAGTGTTGATGATTGTTTGGTTTGTGGTTGATGTGATCTGGATTTAGTTGTTCAGCAAACAATAAAAAAACCGAAGGGGCGAACCCCTCCGGTCTGGAATAATATTCAATTAATTAAATTCCCTTACTTAGGTAAAGGATAGCTCAGATCCCCCTGTGTAAACGGATCGTCTTCAAACACAGTGCCAGTTCCGGAGTCAAAGAGCGTAGTCTGACCAGTCAGGACGGCCTCTTTTTCTTTGTTAACACGGAGCTGCTTAACCGAGCCGTCAATTCTTAATACAACAGCTTTGTTATCATATGGACTAGGGTCGAATGTTTCTCCGCCCTCAATCATTGGTGCCATGACGAGCGGGCGCGCCGAGTTCTGACTGGTCGATTGTTTTGTGAGGTAAGCGAAGCCTACTTCACCAGCCTCTAGAGCTGATGTGCCGTTCACCGCATTATCGGGCTTCTTCGTGTCGTTTGACTTCGCGTAGAAGATCTCTTCAGATGAAGTGTATCCACCTCCAATGAACTGCCTGAAGTAGTCGTTGGAATTCGCTGATCCGAGGGTGAGGTCTGTGTCGATGTCTGAAGCAGAGTCATCCGATGGGAATTCGCCGAAGTCACCGTCAAACTCGATCATCAAGTAGAAGATCTGTTTGGCGTTGTTCACTGCTTCTGTCATGTCAGCCTTCTTCTTTTGCTTCAGGATAACAGGGGTCGCCATGGCCGCGAGAGCAGCGATGATGGCGATTACTACAAGTAGTTCCACAAGTGTGAAACCCTTGGCCATATGTCTTTTTGTTAGTTTCATGGTATCTATTTTATTTATGTTTTTGTTTTTTATACCAAGGCGAGCGGGCAACTGCCAATTCAACCTTGATACGTAAAGATAAGCCCAGACGAATCTGTCGCAAGTTTAAAAGGTGGAGTTACTTATAATACCAGCCTACGGGCGTTTGAAAACATCCGCTAGATCATTAAGATCACTTAAAGAGGCTTGGTCTGCGTCAAGTATCGCCTGCTTTTGCATCACCACGAGCTCGCCGACGCCTTTTTCGGCAAGATCGAGCATTTCGTTCATTTGCTGCCTCGAAAACACATTTTCTTCACCACTGCCTTGAAGTTCGACAAGTTCCAGGTCCTCGGTCATGACCATATTGAAGTCGACACTTGCGTCTTTGTCTTCGGGGTAATCAAGATCCAGGATCGCCTCGTTTTGAAAAATTCCGCAGCTAATACCAGTCACGAGTTTTTTCATGGGAAATGATTTGAGCTTGCCCGCAGCCATCAGTTTATTGAGCGCGATGGCGGTAGCGACGCAGCCTCCAGTGATCGATGCCGTACGTGTGCCGCCGTCTGCTTGAAGCACATCGCAGTCGATCCACACCGTGCGGTGGCCAAGTGCCTTGAGATCGACGACTGCTCTCAGAGACCTGCCGATAAGGCGCTGGATTTCTGAGGATCTACCGTCGAGCCTCCCGGCGGAAATGTCACGCTGTTTCCGGTCGAGCGTGGAATACGGCAGCATATTATACTCAGCGGTGAGCCAGCCGCCGCCCACTTTCTGATACTTCATCCATCGTGGCACATCCTCTTGAATCGTGGCGGCGCAAATGACGCGTGTGTTTCCAAATGAGACCAGCACAGAGCCGGTGGCATGAGGTGCTATTCCGGGTTGGAAAGAAATAGGGCGAAGTTCGTCGTGGTTGCGTCCATCGGGTCGGGTCATGGAAGAAGTCTTAAGTTTCAAGTTTCAACTTACAAGCGTGGAGTGTATACTTGTTTCACGAATGAAGGAAACGCTGGATGAACTAGAGCAATGGGGAACCGAAGTGATCTTCGGCCGTGCTCGTGGATTCCGTGCGACCATGATGCGGATTTTCCTCTGGATGCTCTCCGGCATCTACCGGCTTGGTGTGGCTATTCGCCTCAGGCGATATCGCAAGGGAGGAAAGGAACAGCAGTATTTGGGAACTCAGGTCATTAGTATTGGTAATCTTACTGTGGGAGGAACAGGCAAGACTCCGATGGTGGAAATGTTTGCACGTGAACTGCGTGATAGAGGAAGGAAACCTGCCATTTTGAGCAGGGGATATAAGAGTAAGAAGCTGGAGAAGGCGCAGGAGTGGACGCGGAAAGACAACGGCCTAACAATTCCTGCGGATGAAATGCCGAAAGTCGTAAGCGCAGGAGGCGAGCCGCTGATCAAGGTGCGCTACGATGGTGACGAGCCATGGATGCTGGCAAAAAATTTGCCCGGTGTCTCCGTCGTGGTGGACAAGGACAGGGTGAAAGGCGGTAGCTTTGCCGTGCGGGAACTTGGTGCTGACACACTGATCTTGGACGACGGCTTGCAGTATCTGAATCTCGCCCACTCTACCGATGTGGTGTTGGTTGATCAGAATTCACCTTTTGGAACGGGGCAGATGCTTCCGCGTGGCACGCTGCGTGAGCCTGCGCGGAATCTGCGCCGTGCGGACTATATATTTATCACCAAGTGTGACGGAAGTTCGAATGAAGAGTTGATCACGAAAATGCGCAGATATAATCGTCATGCTGAGATCATCGAGTGTACGCACGGACCACAGCATCTCGAGAACCTATTCACAGGCGAGCAACTGCCACTGGATTTCTTGGAAAAAAAATACGTTGCCGCGATTAGTGGAATTGCCGTGCCGCAAAGCTTTGAAAAAATCCTCAACTCGTTGGGCGCACGCATCGAATTTCACCGTGTGTTCTCGGATCACCACACCTTTAAGCAAAAAGACATCGATAGTTTCATGAATCGCTGTGTACGACGTGATATCGAACTGATTATCACCACGGAAAAAGATGCTGTTCGCTTTCCCAAACCAGCAGAGCTTGATGTGCCGATCTATTTCTTGCGTATCGAAGTAGATATCCTGAAAGGACAAGATGTATGGGAGCGATTAGTTGAGCGTATTTGCGGGGAAAAAGCTAATGCCGATCCTCTATTGCTACAGCAAATGGTTGGGTAGACGGGTGTCTATTTCCAGAAATACGCTTCTGTCCTTGTGATGCGATAGTGTCACTCGTAGCCTTGTTGGCATGAGTCGTAAGCAATCACAATGGATACTCTCCGAGATTCCGGAGTTACCCCCGGACATAGGAGATGAGTTACCTGAAATACTGGTGCGTATGATGGTGCAGCGCGGGGTTCCACCCGAGGAGATGAAGCGATTTCTTCATCCTCGCCTGATGGATCTAACAGACCCGTTTCTGATGCCTGACATGCAGCTTGCCGTGGAACGTATTTTGACTGCTATCGACGCGGGAGAGCATATTTGTGTCTATGGCGATTATGATGTGGACGGTATTACATCGGTCACGCTGATGGCACATATTCTTAATGCTTATAGTGCATCTGCTAGGAGTTTTATACCGCGCCGGGGGCCAGAGGGCTACGGCTTGAATTCCGCTGCGTTGAAACGCTGCATGAATGAAGGTGATAAACCCTCGCTCCTGATTACTGTGGACTGCGGAACTGCGTCGATTGATGAAATCGCCAAGCTGAAGAGCGAGGGAGTGGATGTCATTGTGGTAGACCACCACGAATTGCCACCGGCTGGAAAACCGGATTGTATTGCCGTGGTGAATCCGAAGTGTCCTGATGCTAAAGTTGATGCTGAGTATCTTTGTGCTGCTGGAGTGGTATTCAAGCTTGCGCATGCCTTGCTAAAAGAGCGCCCGGTTGAGGGCTTTGATCTTAAAGACTATCTGGATCTGGTTGCGATGGCGACTGTGGCTGATATTGTACCTCTTGTTAGGGAAAATCGGCTTCTCGTGCGTCACGGGCTAAAGCGCATGGAAGCAACCCAGCATTCCGGGTTGCGTGCTCTGATGGACGTCGCCCAAGTCAAGGGGCCACTTACTAGTGCAGACGTTGGTTTTAGGATTGGGCCCCGAATCAATGCCGCTGGCCGTATGGATCAGCCGGAAGATGCTCTTGAGACATTGCTGTGTAATGGTACTGATAATGCTCACGAACTCGCAGAGAAACTTGATGACCATAACCGCGACCGGCAAGCAGAAGAGCTCCGGATTCATAAGGACGCACTCAAGCGTTTATCCGAAGAGCATGATCCGGATGACCCAGTGATTGTGTTAGGCTCGCGGGATTGGCACCCTGGGGTGGTGGGCATTGTAGCATCACGTATGATGCGCCGTTTTCACAAACCAACGTTCATCATAGCCATTGATAAAAACGGTATGGGCAAGGGATCCGGCAGAAGCATCGGCGGTGTCTCTCTCATGGATGCGATTAATGCAAACCGGGAGCATCTCGAAGCCGGTGGTGGTCACGCTATGGCGGCAGGCATCAGTGTCCATGAGGATTTGATCGATGCGTTTCGTGAAGGATTTGCAAAACACGTGTTGGATAATGTATCGGCAGACGATCGTTTGCCGCGGCTACACATTGATGCGGAGATTGATTTTCCCGAGCTATCTCTGGATTTCTTGAATAGTTACGAGCTGCTGCAACCGTTTGGATCGGCTAATCCGGAACCGATATTTATGACGCGTCAGGTGTGGCTTACAGAGGAACCCCGAGAACTCAAAAATCACCACCTGAAGCTCTCAATGAAACAAAAAGAGTGTTGGCAGAGTGCCATGTTCTTTGGCGGTGGACAGGGTGAATTACCACCGCAGCCGTGGGATATCGCCTTTACGATCAACCGTAATAATTTTCGCGGGCGCACATCACTTCAGATTGTTATTCAAGACGTGCGCTCACATAGTTCTGAGTAGCGAAGAATGAAAATTTGCTCTGCTAGCGATCTATTGTCGACCTGGGAAGGGATGGCCGCCAAGGACGTGCTTGCCTACCAGTCAGCTGGGGTCGAACGAGTGGGGGAGTTACTCGAGCGCTTGCCGAAGCGTTATGAAGATCGCCGCCGTTTTGATCAGTTTCCTGTTCAGGCTGGTGCGGGTTCCCTGTGTTTACGGGGTATGGTGATTGATTCAAGGGTGCGACGCTTTGGTGGGCGCAAGCAATTCTACGAAGCGATCATTGTCGAGGCGGGTGATGGTATTTTGAGTTCCTCCAAGGTGACTTGCCGTTGGTTCAACATGCCGTGGATGAAAAACGCTCTCGCCGCTGGGCACGAAGTTGTTCTGTATGGAAAGCCCAAGGAATATCAAGGTGGCATTTTTATTGATCATCCGGATTTTGAGATCGTCGATGATGAATCGGATACCTCAATCCACCTTGAGCGTATCGTCCCGATTTACAAAGGCATCAGCGGTGTGCCACAACGCCGCCAGAGAGTCTATGTTCATCAGTTGTTAGAATCTTGTGGTGTCGAGTCATTAGCAGCCGTTTATGATGTCGATCCGAGCTACCCCAGGCACGAGGCTCTGCGTGAGGCTCATTTTCCTGAGAGCCAAGAGCAGGCGAATGCCGCGCGGCGTTACTTTGCTCTCGAGGAGTTTTTTGCGCTGCAGCTATCAGTGGTGTGGAAGCGAGCCCAAGTGCGAGCCCAAGAAGGTAGGGTTCTTGGCAAGAAAACCGAGCTGCTCACCCAGTTCTATAAAGCGTTACCATTTGATCTAACTGATGCGCAGAAGCGTAGTATCAAGGAGGTGATTGCTGACATGCGCCAGCCTTACCCGATGAGCCGGCTGCTCCAGGGTGATGTGGGTTCGGGAAAAACATTTGTTGCTATGTGCGCGATGCTGATGGCGGTCGATTCCGGTGTGCAGGCAGCCCTCATGGCACCCACCCAGATTCTGGCGGAGCAGCATTATCTTACTTTCCAGAAATGGCTTAAGCCACTTGGTGTCCGTGTGGCGTTACGCACAGGATCGCGTCAGGAGGACGGTCATATGGAGCTGGATGGTGAATCTCAGATTATTATCGGGACCCATGCCCTGCTCTATGACTCTGTCGATTTCAACGATTTAGGGCTGGTAGTCATCGACGAGCAACACAAGTTCGGCGTCGGTCAGCGCAGCCGCCTGATCCGTCAAGGTATCATGCCGGATGTGCTGGTGATGACCGCGACTCCGATTCCCCGCACGCTCACGCTTACCATTTACGGTGACCTCGATGTTTCTATTCTTGATGAGCGTCCCGCTGGCCGCGGCGAAGTGGTCACTGCTGTTAGGAAAAAGCCTAAGGTTACAGACATTACCAAGTTCCTCAAAGAGCATCTAGAAGCTGGCCGCCAAGCTTATCTTGTTTATCCACTTGTGGAAGAGAGTGATGCGCTCGATGCCGCTGCTGCGACCGTCGAATTTGAAAAATGGAAAAAACGGCTCTCAAAGTACGAAGTGAAGCTGCTGCATGGGAAGATGGCTCCTGAGGAAAAGGATACCGTGATGACTTCTTTTCGAGATGGTGAAACTCATGTGCTGGTTGCAACGACCGTCGTCGAAGTGGGTGTGGATGTTCCTAATGCTAACATCATGGTGATCCAGAATGCCGAGCGGTTTGGTCTCGCCCAGCTACACCAGCTGCGTGGTCGTATTGGCCGTGGAGAGCACAAGAGCTACTGCATACTGTCCACCGATGGAAAGTCGCCCGATGCGATGGAAAAGCTTCAGGTGCTCGCCGATACATCTGACGGCTTTAAGATCGCCGAGGCCGACCTGCGGCTGCGTGGTCCAGGCGACGTGTTAGGCACTGCGCAGAGTGGTCTGGCGGATTTAAAATTCATCGATTTTCTCGCCGACGTGGAGCTCATCCGCGAGGCGCGTTCGCTCGCGGAAGAAGTTTTAGAACAAGACCCGGAGCTGGAAAAAAATCCACGCCTTCTTGAGCTCATCCAAGACGGTGACGTGGAGGTGGGTTAGGGAGGGGCGGAGACTCTTGTCGCACGGCAACCCAAGCACCCAACCCAAGCTCAAGGTCGATCTAATCAAGCCCATTCAGATACTTCTCATTCCCGCCCTTCGATATTGAAAAACGCCGAGGGTTCGGAGGCGTTTTGGACGGAGGCGCAGCCGGAACCCGCAGGGGGGGCGGGAGAATCAAACCATGGAGCCCATCGAGCCACCCCGGCAAGCCATCAAGGAATGAAGGGGACTATCTAATAAAGGGACAGGCCCGAATGGCACTTAAAGACGGTGAGCGGAAAGTTGGTCAGGAACTGTTGTTTTTTCACACTCTATAACCGTACACCGGCCAGCTTTTCGTCTAACTTTTTTGCACGTAAACCTGCTTAAGTTAGTGCCATTCGGGACAGACCTTTTATAGGAACACAAAAACTGTTTCACACGCACGACTGTAAGCCAAATAGTAATAGGGTTTTTGATGCCATGCCCCACATTGGGAAGCTCGATATACTTGCACGTCACACCTGTCTCAATCTATCGCCTGTTCACGGTCCTCGACGGGTAGGCTCGCATATGACTTACCACGCCCTCACTGGATAAGCGCGAAACGACCATCAAATCGATATACTTCATAGCTCTATCTTTATCCCGATCGCTGCCAGAATAATGCTGCACTGCTTTTTTTGTCAAAACAGCAGTAACCACAACTGGCACTATGAAAACAGCAGCGAGAGCACCATAAGGATCTCCTCCACTAAATATTTCCTTGATGGGGCCCTCTCCGTTTCCCTTTCCACTGTTATTTGAACCCACATGAGGATAGACATCATACTTGATAAAATAAGAATGCCTCTCCCTCGCCCGAAATTTCATGGGTATATTTACTTTACCCACTCCGGGCCAATTAACAGACACAACTGCATTCACGCTTCCCGCGTGAATAGGTGTCGCCCGTTTATCCACCTGTTTTCCGTTCACCGTTGCAATACGCATGCCCTTCAAGCCAGATCGGTGCTTCGCTTCAGGCAATGCATTTAGATACGCCTCACCCGGTTTCGGTGCATACACCTGATTCGTGGAACACTGGCACAAAGTGAACAGGCAAACAACCGCGACAAACAAAAGTCGCAAATTAGGGAGTTTCATAAGGTTAAATGCAGGACACAGCAATCAATCCGAACCAGATGGAATAATGCTTTTTTGCTAAATAGAGCCTATAGATAATCTGTAACTCACTGTCAAGATCTATAACCTTGGCATCTCTACAGCCAGGGCTAACTTAGTAATAAAGGGACAATAATAAAGGGACAGGCCTTTTATAGAGAAACATCTTTTCAAATTTCTTCTTCCCTGCTTAAATCCCCCTGTCATGCGCCAGCCTCGCTTCCTTTCCCCATCCTCTGAGAAGACTAATTCCCTTTATCACTGCATTTCACGTGTGGTGGACCGGCAGTTTGTGCTCGGGCATGAGGAAAAGAACGTTTTTGTGCGCATGATGCGTGAATACGAGGCGTTTTGTGGTGTGCAGGTGTTGTCCTACTGCATTATGAGTAACCATTTCCATCTGCTCGTTGAAGTGCCACCCAAAAAGAAGGGGAAGGCTGTGGATATCACCGATGAGGATTTTTTAGCTCGACTTAAACCCATGTATTCCAAGGTGTATTATCGGGGAATCGAGCAGATGCTGGAGAGGTTTCGCGCTGATGGTGCAGACGCCGCGGCCTCTGAGTTGAAGCAGAAGTTTACTAGCCGAATGCATGATCTTTCTGAGTTTATGAAAGGGTTGAAGCAAAGGTTTACCCAGTGGTATAACGGTGCCCACGGCAGGCGCGGAACCCTATGGGAGGGCCGCTTCAAGAGTGTGCTGGTGCAGGATGGTTACGCGGCACGTGTGATGTCGGCATACATTGACCTGAACCCTATCAGGGCGGGTATGGTGAATCGCCCTGAAGATTACAAATGGTGCTCTTATGGCGAAGCGATGCGGTCTAAGGCTAGCAGCAGCCGGAAGAAGGCGCGTGAAGGGATTTGTCGAGTGCTTTCAACAAGCCAGGAAACCGGGAACAAGCCACCAGAGCAGCAGGTCTGGAATGAAGTAGCGGCTGATCAATATCGGATGATGCTCTTCGCCGATGGTGAGGAAGCCTTTGCAGACGACATCCATTCCGGTGAAGCGCCTGAGGCAAGAAAGCCGAAGCGTGTCAGAAAAGGCTTCAAGCGTAAGGACGTGGAAAAGGTTCTCGCGAAAGGCGGCAAACTCAGCGTTGGTGAGACATTGCGGTGCAGGGTGAGGTATTTCAGTGACGGCATGACGTTTGGTAGTCGAAAGTTCGTTAATGACGTATTTAAAGACGCACGTGAACGATTTGGTGAAAAGCGCAAGAGCGGTGCAAGACCGTTGAAGGGGGTGGGATGGCAGAAAACACAGACCCGGCTCTACTCGATGCGGCAGTTGGTGAAGGAGCCTCTTGAGTAACCCGGCATATGAAAAGCACCCCTCGTTCCAATCCTACTATCCATCAGCCAAGAGTGGGGGTTTTTCTTTTGAGTGAGGCGAGGTATCGCCGCTGTGGTGCACTATCTCGTTACCAATCATTCCTCGCCCGAAACTCACCCACACAGCGCATCCCGCGAGACCCGCTAGGCTCTTGCACCGTCATCGTCAAGATTCGCCTGCTGCAAAGCTGAGGCTGTAAGTGGTTTATTGCTCCAGAATCTCCACCTCATAGCCGTCGGGATCTGTGACGAATGCCATTTTCCTCTGGCCTGAGGTAAATTTATCTTTCCACGCATCAGGCCAGATTTCGATGCCGTCGTTCTCAAGCTTTGCGCAGTATTCTACGATATCGGAAACACCCACACAGGTGTGCATCAGATCCTCGGGGAAATCGACCTTGTAGTCTGGTGAGTAGGTCAGCTCAAGGAAGTGCTCGTTTCCAGGAAGGTGAAGAAATGCGAGCTGGTTTCCCTGTGGAGATGTTTTTTGCTCTCCAAGTTCGAATCCGAGTTTTTGATAGAAATCGATGCTGGATTGTGGATTGGAGACACGAATGCGGGTGTGGAGAAATTTGATCATGAGGCATGTTCACCTTGGCTGAGCATACGTCAAGCATGACCCCCTAAAAAAACCACGCTTCCCGTATACCGGAGAGCGTGGTTAGAGAGTAAGTAGTTGATAACTACATTCGTGCAACGATCAGACCTAGTGCCACGAGTGCGCCGATCTTTTCGTGGGAGCCTCCGGTAGCTGCAATGACCAGCAGGCCGACTGCTACAATGGCAATGCCCTTGAGGCTTGCCATGCTCCAGAGCCACATGCCGTTATTTGAGTCGACCTCCTCGCTGGCGGCTTCCATTTGCGCCTCAACGAGGTCGTTTTCTTTGAGCTCTTTGATTTCTTCACCAAGACTCTTTTTCTCGCCAGCATCTTTGGTATCGGCGACTTCCTTCTGCAGTTTACCGATGTTGAACTGAATTTTGTCGACATCGCCACGTGCGTCTTGCACTGCCGTTCGTTTCCAAGTGAGGATTCCTTGGCTTAGGAATAGCACCGCCAGGCCGATAAATAAGATGCCGTAGCGGATGATAGGGTTAGAACCGATTTTTTGAGTTTCTTCGCTGATGTCCATGGGTATTTGTGGGTTGTTGGGTTAGGGGATAGTTGTTTGTTTAGCTGTCGTTCGAAAAACCTGACGAACGAGAGCGACCTAATATGCGCAGAATCCCATTTTTTTTTCAAGGGTGAATACGAATACAAAAAAACCGCCCTAGGAAATCTTCCTAGAGCGGTGATTTTAGAATGATTGCGGCTCAAGCTTTTGCTTTGCCCTTGGGTTGAACCGGCTTGAAGGTAAGCTCCTTGGCATCCTTTTTTCTGGAAACCTTGACGGTATCGCCTTCTTTGATATCGGCGCGGAGCAGTGCCTCGGCAAGCGGATCTTCGAGATACCTCTCAACGGCTCGGCGCATAGGGCGTGCTCCGTAGTTAGGATCGTAGCCTTTATCCATGAGAAATTCTCGAGCGGCCTTGTCGAGTTTCAGCGTGATACCTTTGTCTTCAAGGCGCTGGAAGAGTTTCTTGCACTCAAGATCAACGATCACATTGAGAGCTTTCTTCTCGAGCATGTGGAATACCACGGTGTCGTCGAGCCGGTTGAGGAACTCTGGCTTGAACTGCTTTTTGGCTTCTTCAAGGATTTTGTCCTTCATGCCATCGAAGTCTGCCTCGTCTTCTTGCATCGCACCGAAACCGAGTGAGGTTTGACGTTTGATGCTGGAAGCACCGACGTTTGAGGTGAGGATGATGATCGTGTTGCGGAAGTCGATTTTTCTACCAAACGAATCTGTTACCATTCCTTCTTCAAGGATTTGAAGAAGCAGGTTCATCACATCGGGATGCGCTTTTTCGATTTCGTCGAAAAGGACTACCGAGTATGGGCGACGACGTACGGCCTCGGAGAGTTGACCGCCTTCTTCGTAACCAACGTATCCTGGAGGCGATCCGATTAGGCGTGAGGTGGAGAATTTCTCCATATACTCAGACATGTCGATCTGGATGAGTGAATCAGCATCACCAAACATGAATTCGGCAAGATTGCGTGCTAGGTAGGTTTTACCCACACCTGTTGGTCCGAGGAAAAGGAATGATCCGATTGGGCGGCGCGGGTCTTTGAGGTCAGCACGTGAGCGTCGAAGCGCTTTGGAAATAGTCACTACAGCGGTGTCCTGGCCGATGACGTGTTCCTTGAGCTCGTCCTCCATTTTCAGGAGCTTTTGAGCCTCTTTCTCCTCCATGCGCTGAAGGGGAACGCCAGTCCATTTGGAAATGACTGCCATGATTTCGTCTTCGCCAACTTCAACGATGGTTTCCTCGCTCTCGGCGCGCCAAGTAGAGACGATTTCCTCAAGGTCTTTCTTGGCCTGCTTTTCAGCGTCACGCATGGAGGCGGCTTCTTCAAAATTCTGGTCGTTGATGGCGGCGACCTTTTCTTCCTGAATTTTGATGATCTTCGCTTCGAGATCTTTGACGCGTGGTGGACGGGTCATCTGCCCAATGCGAGCACGTGAGCCAGCTTCGTCTAACACATCGATTGCCTTATCGGGAAGGAATCGGTCTGATAGATAGCGGCTAGAGAGCTTCACGGCCGCATTGATCGCTTCTGGTGTATAGTGTGCCTTGTGGTGCTCCTCATACTTGAATTGGAGACCCTTCAGGATGGCGATAGCGTCCTCCTGTGATGGCTCTTCGACCTTCACCTTTTGGAAACGGCGCTCAAGCGCGGAGTCCTTTTCGATGAACTTGCGATACTCGTTCAGAGTGGTGGCACCGACGCACTGGAGCTCGGATCGGGATAAGGCGGGCTTGATGATGTTAGATGCGTCCATGGCACCTTCAGCAGATCCTGCGCCTACGATGGTGTGGAGCTCGTCAATGAAGAGGATAATGTTCTTTGCCTTACGGATCTCATCCATCACGGCTTTGATGCGCTCCTCGAATTGGCCGCGGTATTTGGTGCCTGCGACCATCAGGGCGAGATCAAGAGTGACCACACGGCGGTCGCGCAGTAGCTCTGGGACGTTTCCAATGGCTATTTCCTGAGCGAGACCCTCGACGATGGCGGTTTTTCCAACACCGGCTTCACCGATAAGCACAGGGTTGTTTTTGGTGCGGCGGCATAAAATCTGGATGACACGCTCGATCTCGGACTCACGGCCTATGACTGGATCGAGTTTGTCTTTTTCTGCTAGCTTGGTGAGATCCCGACCAAATGCCTTGAGAGCTGGTGTCTTGCCCTTGCCATCATCCTCGAGCTCTTCAGCTTCGCCTTCGTCTTCGAAATCCTCAAAGTCGGCACCGAGTTCTTCCGGGCTGAAATTGGGGTCGATTTCTGCAAGGATTTCTTGGCGCGTCTGGTTGATGTCGACTTCCAAAGTGCTGAGCACACGAGCAGCGACTCCCTCGCCTTCGCGGAGTAGGCCTAACAGGAGGTGTTCGGTCCCTACATATGAGTGATCCAGTTGCTGGGCTTCTTTGTTAGATAGAGAGAGAACCTTTTTGACACGTGGAGTGTAGGGGATGTTGCCTGAGATTTTACTCTCTGGGCCGGAGCCAACTTGTTTTTCCACCTCGATGCGAACAGTCTCGAGATCGAGTCCCATGTTCTGTAGGACACTGACGGCAACGCCTTGTCCGAGTTTGATGAGGCCTAATAAAATGTGCTCGGTTCCCACGTAGTTGTGGTTGAATCGATCAGCTTCTTTGCGTGCAAGTGCCAAGACTTGCTGTGCTCTTGGAGTGAAGTTATTCATGGTAGTAATTCGTCGCCCGGTGGGGCTCTTAGTCTATTTAATAAAACCTATATCAGGTGTTTGCAGAGAATGCAACCTGTCACGGATGATTTCAGCACGATTTGTGTCACGCTCCTCTGGGGTGAGTTTGCGCCCAGCCTGGTGCTGCAGGTGGGCGGGTTCAATATCCATGAGCAGTGCGTCACAGAGGCGGATAGTATCCATTGGGAAACAACCCATGTCACTGCCCAGTCGGATCAGTGAGAGGTGGGTGAGTGCCTCTTTGGAGTCGATCACATAAGCGTAACGAAGCAGTCCGTAAGCTCGAGCGATCTTGTCAGCAACCATCTGCGGGTCGTCTTCGATGAGCTTGAGGCGTGCATTTCGCTCGTGGTCGCGGACTCTTTTGATCACGCGTTCGAGCCTGTTGATGATATCATCTTCGGATTCTCCGAGCGTGGATTGATTGGAAATTTGGAACAGATGGCCGAGTGATTCCGTGCCTTCTCCGAAGATACCTCGCACGGCTAGCCCCAGCTTGCCGACGGCTTGGATAACTTGCCCAATATGGTCGCTGATCACCAATCCCGGCAGGTGAAGCATGGCAGAGGCACGCAGTCCAGTACCGAGATTGGTAGGGCATGCGGTGAGATAACCCAGCTCGTGATCAAACGCATACGGTAGCGTTTTTTCTAACTCCACGTCTACATTCGCGATGAGATCGTATGCCTCACGGAGATGAAGACCGGAGCGAATCGACTGAAGCCGCAGGTGGTCTTCCTCATTGATCATCACGCTGAGCGTCTGGCTGCGATTAACTACCGTGGCGCTTCCCTCACCACGTGCAGCTTGTTCGCGACTGATAAGGTGGCGCTCTACCAGCACTTGTTTTTGGACAGATGACAGTGAATTGAGCTCTTGTGAAAATGCATCCTTCATATCCGGGAGTGCTTCGATTTTTTCGCGCAGAGGTTCTAGCAAGTCAATCCGTTCCTGTTTGCGAGCCCAGCCTGGAAATGGTGAGCCCGTGACGTTTCGCGCCAGCCGTATTCTGCTAGTAAGAACGACAGCACTGTCAGCATCTGCTCCCGTCATCCAGTCGGCGGGGTGCTTTAGCAGTGTGGAAAATCGCATCATGGCAAGTTAGGGTGTGGGAATCAGGAATCGGGGGTCAGGGAAACTTCTTCAAGCTGATTGATCTGGTCGCGAATGCCGGCGGCCTTCTCGTAGTCCTCGGCATCGATCGCCTCGGTCATTTCTTTTTCCAGAGCTTCAAGCTGCTGACGTTTTTGAAATGCTTCGAGCATTCCCTGGGGAACACGTCCGCTGTGCTTTGTCCCTTTGTGCATTCCTCCGAGGTTATGTTTGATTTCCTCACGGAAAAATTCATAGCACTTGCTGCACCCAAGTCGCCCGGTTTTTTTTAGGTCTTCAAAGGCAAAACCGCATCCCGGACAACATGTTTTGTCGTCCATAATCGGAGCGTTCGGTGACGGGAGCATATCAGCCAGTTCGTCGGGCGAGATGATTGGCGATGGCAGTTCCAAAGAATCGAGGAGGAAACCATCTGGATCCGTGACGCCTTTTCCCGCAGCGCAGGTATCACACAGGTTCGATTTCTTGGTCACTCCGTCAATAATCTGGGTGAAAAAGACGGTTGCCTTACTGTCGCAGAAGTCACATTGCATCGCTGGGAGTGAGCGTAGCCCCGCCTGCGGCAAATGCGAAAGGAAAAGAAGCGCGATGGCACATTTTTTTACTGTCGGAGAATATCCATACAGATCAGAAAACCGCGCCTTGCCAAAAACCCCGCATGCCGTCATTCTAACCCCCAGTTAATTCCTTGAATTTGTATGAATTTTTTTCGCCAGATCGCGTCCAATGGGCTGAATAGACCCGTGCCGCCGGACTCTTCCTCAGGGGGGGGCTCAGACGGCGGGTCTGAAGCTTCCCAAAAATCTGATGCGGCTCAACCCGCTGATGACCAAGCAACAGACCGAAAGCAGGATGCCGCAGAAGACGCCGAATGGGTGAAAAAAGCCCAGTCGGGGGACATGCGGGCATTCGACCGACTCGTAAGCAAACACAGAGGAAAAATCTACGCAATGATCTACAATATGGTCAAAAATGATGCCGATGCCTGGGACTTATCCCAAGAGGCATTCATTAAGGCGTGGAAGGCACTGCCAAAGTTCGAGTCGCGCGCACGCTTCTCAACCTGGCTATTCCGCATTAGCCATAATGTGGTTTATGACTGGCTTAGAAAACGCCGTATCGAGGGCGATGGCGAGCTGAACGACGAGGTGTTTGATGCTTCGCGTATTGACCCCGGTGCAGTCACAAAACCCAGTCATGATGAGCGGCCAGATCAGGCGATGGAAAAATCGGAGTTGCGCGAGCAAATCAATGCCGCCATTGCTAAATTATCCGAAGAGCACCGCGAGGTGATTCTATTACGCGAGGTTCAAGGTCTCGATTACAAGGAGATCGCGGACATCACGGAGAACTCAATGGGCACAGTAATGAGCCGGCTCCACTACGCACGTAAAAAACTGCAGGGTATTCTCAAGCCCGACGCGGAATAATTTCCAAGTTTCAAACTTCAATTTTCACTTTATAATACAAACCACACAAGGCCATGAATAAACAACCTGATGAAACAACACTCACACTCTGGATCGACGGCGAACTCGAGGGTGAAGAGCTGAGCCGTGTCGAAGCATGGGCACAGGAGCACCCAGAATTACTCGCAGAGCGCGACGCCATTCGGGCAATGAACGTTGATATCCGTGAAAACATTCCCGCAAGTGTCGAGCCTCCGTATGCCGACTTCTTTAATCAGCGAATCATCCGCCATATTGAGGATGAGCAAATGACTGCGGCACCTGCATCCTCTCAGGCAAGCAAGCGTCGTTTTTGGCAATGGTTCGCTGTGCCGGCTGCTGCTGCGGCTATGCTGCTCTGCTTCTACATGGGGACACGAGTATCTGATCCTGTGCCAACGGGCTCGCCGTCGACCTTATCGGTATCCACGGTGCCAACCGTCTACACGCCTGATGGCGATGTGAGCGCTGATATGTTCAGCTCAGCCAGTGCCGATGCCACGGTGATTGTCCTGAAAGGACTTGAAGATATTCCTGATAACCTCGAAATGGTAGGGGAGCCTCAGCGCGATGATTCTGGCGCTGTTATGGTCAGCACGGGTAGCTTCTATTAGTCGATTAGCATCTCAACGCCATGATCCGATTCACACCGACATCACTTATTGCAGCGCTTTTTCTCATCGCGCCCGCAGCCCTTGCCCAAGACAGCGGTGAAGAAAAGGTCGGCAGCCTCATGGCCACACTATACATAGGCACCAACACGGATGTGAAAAAACTCGGTGATAAAGTCACCAAAGTAAAGGCAGCTGCGGAGAAGCGACTCAAGAGCATCGAGAAAATGCGCTTTAAGCATTACCGTAAACTTGGCTCTGACACGCAGCCCGTTTTCCGAAGCTATGAAAACTGGCTCTCTCCATTGAAGCCGAGTGAGGAAATTCTTCTAAGTTATGAGTCGAGTGGACGTTCTGCCGATGGTGGTATGCGTCTTGACGTTGAACTATGGCAACATAACCGTAAGGTGATGAAAAGTGACCCCGTCCTTCGCAAAGGGCGACCGCTGCTTATTCTCGGGCCGAAATGGCGTGGTGGCACACTCATCATTGCTGTCGAGTTACTTGAGGATAAATTCAGTAAATAATACTCAATCTACTCTGACTAAACGCATATGAAATCTCTACTGTTGGGGCTCGTTCTTATAACTGCCGCCGTTTTCTTGGGTGTTTCTCACACCGCCGCATCTCCATCGACCAAAAAAGAAAAGGTGGCTGATGTCCCACTGACGGGATTCACATTCATCAAAAACAAGGTCGCCGTGACTGCCGCACCTGATGCCACCAAGGTGACGGTGCCGTATCAATTTGAAAACAAAACTGATCGCACCCTCACGATCGCGAAATACGATTCAGCGTGCTCATGCCTCAGTGCCAAAGTGAAAGGCAGTAAGCTAGTCTACAAGCCGGGTGAGAAAGGTGAGATCCGCGTCCAGTTTGCCATAGGTACATTTTCGGGAACCGTTGAAAAGACAGTATTACTCTGGACCACAGAAGACCCGGATGACAAGCCATCCACTGTTATGACCGTTGAGTTGACGATCCCTGTTTTATTTGAGGTCGCGCCGATGACACTCCTCTGGGAGCAAAACGAAAAGGCGAAAGCAAAAACAATCAAACTCAAAGTCAATAATGACAAGCCGATCCGTATCCTCGAGCACTCCGGTTCTAACAAGGACTTTCCCTACGAGCTAAAAACCATCCGTGAGGGCTGGGAGTATGAGCTGATTGTTACGCCCACCAGTACTGA
>JBGCEU010000140.1:0-5550 GCA_045106535.1 Akkermansiaceae bacterium
AGTGATTTTACTGCTACTCATGGGCTTCGCTTTGAAGCCACCCGTCATGGTGAGCAATCCGGCCTGCCTACCTCTCGGATCAGATGATTTCAGCAGTCTGATCGCCAAGTCTGCCTTGCCTTTACTGGCAATCGTTTTGGCTGCCACGGCTCGTATACCTTGATCAATGTGGAGAGCGTAGCCAAGGAGGACATCGTCAGAATCGCTCTTGCTGATAAAGCCGCTAAGAGGTTTTGATGCGTGAGTTACCAGTTTTTCCTTTGAAATGTCGATCCGTTTACCAGGCGCATACTCGCCGGGGGTGAGTGACAGGAATGCGTCATCGGCAGGGGTTCCCCACGGTCTTGTGGGAAGCTTGTAGATGTTTGAGAATTTTGTTTTGGGAGCACCGTGCATGCGGAGGTTTTTCTTGTGCTGGGTGAAGACCATGGGAATGAAATTTCCCCATGAGCGGATGAAATTACCCTTGGGCGAGTGACCCGTGGTCATGTAGCTAACATTCCAGCCGCCAAACCATCCGAAGGCATGATCATGCCTTCGCGCCAGCTCATACATCCAGCGGCGGCCATCCATGAAGGTGCGGTGTGCGACGGGGCGTTTGTCTTTGACGATATTCATGCTCTGGCCTCTCCAGAGTTCGCCGATGCCACCACCGGTATGGCCGTGGAAAAGCCATGAGGTGGAGTAGAATCCCTTGGTAGCCGAAATGTCACGTGCTTTCGCATAAACGGATTCTTCCTGCCCGTCGGTGAGTGCTGCGGCGGCTGCCATGGCGAATGCGAGCTTCGAGGTTTTTCCATTATCGACAAAGCCACCTTCCGGCATCTGGTTGCCGTAGGCGACGTTGTTTTTTCCGGCAAAGCGGTAGAAGAATCTGAGTGCGGAATCAAAGGTCTTCTGGTCAACTGCGACACCACATTCCTTGGCGAGCATGAGGAAGGTCACACAATGGACTCCGGAGGCATTGAGCTGTCCGTAGGGATAGGGAGCTCCGCCGCGTCCTGCCCATGCTCCGTTGTAGATCGTATTTTTAAGGCGTTCTGCCATCTTCGCAATCGCAGGCAGGACGGATTTGTCACCCGTTCTGAGGTAGTATTCGCAGACTCCGGAACCGTGGTAACCGATGTCCCATGGAATCGCTTTGCTGTAGTCCTTGTCGGTTAGTTTACCGGAGTACCAGCTTTTGACGGTATCTAGGTCTTTTTGTTCGCCGGTCGAAAGGAGGAATAAAGCGGCTCCGTACGTGTCTGCATTTTGATTGCGCAAAAAGTCGGCAAACTGACGGACGATTTTATCTGACTTTGGGCAATTCTCTGGCCATGTGGCGCTGAACTTACCCATGTTCTGAAGCTGGACATTCACATTGGTCGGTGCTCCACCTGGCTTGTCGGCAATGGCAATGACCATTATTCCGCCATTGGCTTCTGACTCGGTGATCCGGTCGCCAAGGACAACGCGTGGATCACGTCCATCGAGCTTTTTGCCATTGATAGTGATGATATATTGTCCTTTTTTAAACTTGCCCGTGGCTGCCGCTGGAGAGTTTTCTTCAACTCCAAGGATACGCAGCTTCATGCCCGGCTGCGTGATGTCCAACTTGAGTCCAACAGGACCGAAGTGGTCTATTGGCCATGGCTTTTTGTCTTTTTCCTCGGGTCTGGGGGAGAATGGCGTGTCGCTCTTGTAATAGGATTGAGCGAGAGAGATGCCTGAGAGAAGACAGCTGAAAATCAAGATTTTGATCAGTTTGAAGAAGGACACGTTCATTGCAGCTCTGTTATAGGAAAATTTCATATTGTGAAACTCTAAAGCAAAAATGATCCTGCCTAGTGTTAGGTTAGGATTGAACAGCATCGCGCATCGTCTCAAGGATGATCGTCACGGAAATCGCACCGGCATCGGGCAGACCGAGAGATTTCTCACCCAGTGTCTTGGCGCGTCCCATGGTCGCGATCATGCCTTTGCTCGCCTCCATGCCATCGCGTGCCGACTGAGCTGCCGCCTGCAAGGATTCCGACAGAGAGCCAGCCAGATTTTCCTTAGCGGTGACAGCGGCTGGGTGTAAAGCATCGATCATCGTTTTGTCTCCCGGCTTGGCACCGCCGCGCTCCATCACATCCTCAAGGGCACGGTTCAATAAGTGGGCAAGTTCGTGGGAACCAAAACAACCGGCTCCCTGCAACGTTGTTCCGCCTGCGAGAAACAGAGAGCCGAAGACAACGCCCGACGCTCCGCCCATGGTGGTCAGCATGGCATTGCCAGCCGATGCAAACAGGTCGCGATGGGTGTCAAAATCCACGCCATCGAGAGCCTCCTTCACCGCCGTGAAGCCACGTGCCATGCCCAGGCCGTGGTCGCCGTCGCCAAGATCGCGATCGGCTTGCGACAGAATCGGCTCTGCCTCAATGACAGCATCTGCGACTTTCAAAATCATTTCACGTGCTTCAGGCACACTGAGTCCCGTGTCTGATCTGGAGAGGTCAACGGTTTGTTTTTTCTCGGTCTTTGCATTTTGGGTTGAAGTCTGGACATGAT
Source organism: Akkermansiaceae bacterium (assembly GCA_045106535.1). Taxonomy (GTDB): domain Bacteria; phylum Verrucomicrobiota; class Verrucomicrobiia; order Verrucomicrobiales; family Akkermansiaceae; genus Oceaniferula. Next base: position 2,536 of record JBGCEU010000140.1, read on the forward strand.
CATTCGAGTTATGACTAGCGACCGCCTCTGTGTGCAGCGGTCCCTGCATTTTGGAAATGCAGAACGACTCACATGGCATCGACCACAGCTCCTGTAGCTCCTGGTCCACCCGGGTGAGTGAGAAGGAAATACCTGCCATTTCCTGGCAGGTGACATACGGTCCGATGATCACATCAAAAATCCGGATGCCTTTTTGTTCCAAAAACTCCCTGACTTTACGCATGCAGACGAGGCACTCCATCATGGTGGTAGAGCCCAGCGAGTTAATCAGCACGACCACGCTGTCGCCTTCCTTAAGTGCGTCTACTTCATCATCGTTGATGTAATCCTGATAGATCAAATCCATCACCATGGCTGTGAGCTCATCTGCGGTGGTCATGTCGATTTCGCCAACGCCGGCCTCACCGTGAATCCCCATACCGAGACCGATTTTCCCGTCTTCTAATAAAAAGGTGGGTTTGCCGGTTGCGGGGATTGATCCGGGTGCCATGGCAACGCCGACTGAACGCGTTTGCAGACAGGTCTTTTCCGCGACGCGGGCAAGATCGTCCAGGGTCTTTGCCGACTGCGACGCCGCGCCGACAATTTTCACGATCGGCACCAGGCCAGCGATTCCGCGTCGGTCGTTCTTGCGTTCTGGAGGTGCCGAGCAAACATCATCGGCAATCAGAACCGTGCGTATATCGGAGCCATCAGCCGCCGACATTTCTGCACCAAGGTCAAAATTAAGGATATCACCTGCGTAGTTGCCGTAGAGGTATAGCACGCCATTGCCGCGATCCACTGCCCGCGTTGCTTCCTGAATGATATTGGGTGCTGGTGCAGCAAAGATATCTCCGCAAGCAGCGCCGTCCGCCATGTTTTTTCCCACCATCGCGTGGTAGATAGGCTCGTGCCCAGCACCACCTCCGACGAGTAGCGCGACTTTACCGTCTGGGATGTCATTCTTGGCAAGCGATCGCACACCCACTTTCCGGCACTCGCCGTTATAGGCATCGACAAGGCCATCGATCAGCTCATCCGCAGCATCTAACGGATCATTCAGTAGTTTGGGATTAAAATTAGCCATCGGTATATTGAATATGAATGAGGATAGGATTGAAACGCTCGCCTTGTCGAGTTTCGTCATCGGGGTATTGCCACAGATTCCTTGCAGTGCAGGCTGCAGTTTACTATCCTCAAACTATGCACAGAATCACATTTCTTGACGCTGCGACCATCGGCGATACTCCGCTTGACTCCCTGACACAATTTGGCGAGCTAGAAACGCATGCTACCACATCCAGTGATGAAACTGCGGCACGGCTTCAGGAGACCAACATCGCCATTACTAACAAGGTCGTGATCAATGCCGAAATTATCGCTGCCTGTAACAAGCTGAAGCTCATCTGTGTGGCTGCTACTGGGACAAACTGTGTCGACCTTGATGCCGCCAAAGAGGCGGGCATCCCAGTCTGCAACGTGGCAGGCTACTCGACCGCCGGAGTCAAGCAGCACACCATTGGATTTCTGATCAATCTATCGACTAATATGCACCGGCTTGTTTCTGAGCCAGAGAAATGGGCTGAGTCCTCGATTTTCACTCGTCTTGATTATCCAATTACGGATCTGGCAGGAAAGACACTCGGCATCGTTGGTCTGGGTACAATTGGAAAATCCGTTGCTAAGGCGGCGCAGGGCCTTGGTATGGATGTGGTGGCGCTCGCACGTCAGGGATCGGACGACTGCATCTGCCCACGCTTGCCGAGAAAACAGTTTTTCTCAGAATGTGATGCCATCTCACTACACTGCCCACTAACCTCAGAGACTTACGGGATGATTAATGAGGAAACGCTCGGAATGATGAAATCTAGCGCATTCCTGATCAACACCGGACGCGGCCAACTCGTAAACGAAGAAGATCTAGCAGCTGCCTTAAAAAACGGCAATATTGCGGGCGCGGGCTTGGATGTTCTGTGTATGGAGCCACCATCTGACGATCACGTTTTACTGGATCCGGAAATCCCCAACCTCATCATCACCCCGCACACCGCCTGGGCATCTACCGAGTCGCGCACCCGGCTGATCGACGGCGTTGTAAAGAATATCGATGCTTTTCTGAAGGGTGAGGATAGAAACTTGGTCAATTAAACCGTTATGTTACCGGTATTCGTCAAAAAATATTGGCACACATCCTTTCCGAGAGGTATTTAGTGTATAGAATGTATACACACCTCATGAAAACAGGACTCTCAAAGACAACAAACAGAGCGCAAAAAGGCTTCACGCTTGTTGAATTGCTCGTGGTAATCGCCATTATCGCAATATTGGCAGCCATTGGCTACCCAACGATCATGTCAATGATGAAGAATTCGAAGCGTGTTGCTGCCATAAATACGATGCAGTCAATGGAAACTGGAGTGGAACGGTACATGAACGAATACAACTACTTACCCAATTTCCGAACGAGTAATCCACCTACATGGGACTACTGGCTCTTTACCAATGAGGGGCAAAACATCCACTTTCTCAGAGATCTAACGGGAGAAAGTGAGAAGTACAATACCAAAGGAAAAAACTTTCTTACTCTGGAAGATGCCAAAGGAAAAAAGGGCGGTTTCCACCGAGCAGGTGGCGGAAGCGGCAAGGTCCAATACCTATTTGATAAAGTCGGCAACGGCTTTGGTTATGTTGTCGATTACAATTATGATCAGGAGCTACCTATCCCGCCATTCTATAAGTCCGACTCGAGTGGAGACACGGTCAAAGGAAAACACATCATTATTTGGAACTTTGGTCCCGATAAGAAAAGCGGTACTAGTGATGATATCACCAGTTGGTAAGTTTCCATCTCTATGCAATTACGTAGGCCTATTTTTCCAAAAACAGCCGTTGGAGTGATTTCAGTAGATCGTCGGATTTATTACTTCGCGTTTCGTACATCTCATCTGCAAGCTTACGAGAGATCCTAGTAATCAGTGGATAAGGTGTATCAGTAACATCCACGAAACCAATTTGATAGTTCTCGTAGGGTCG
>JBGCEU010000141.1:0-22660 GCA_045106535.1 Akkermansiaceae bacterium
TGCCTATTGGCCCTTGCGGCATCTTCAGTTCGACGAGGTGGCCGACGGCTGAGGTAATGACGAAGTCGTTGTTTTCAAAGTAGATATCGCGCCCTTTGCCTTTCTTTTCGAACTTGCCGACCTCGGGTGCTTTGGCGAGTGCACGGGACAGATCGGTGGCGACGGATGGCTTCTCCGCGATGATGAGCGTTTTCGACATGGAAATGGGCATTACGCTTGGAATGAGTGAATGAAAAGGGAAAATTTACTAAGTCTGCGCTTTCCTACGTAGTAGGAAGAAAAATGTGCGGGGGTATTGCAAGTCGTGATCCGCCCGTTACGTTCTCAGAATAATGAGTTTGAAAAAGAATATCCTCGCTTGTGTCTTTGCTGTTTTTTCTGGGGCAGGCGCCCACGCTGACTTGCCGAACATCATCATCATTTATGCCGATGACTTGGGGTTTGGTGACTTGTCCTGCTACAATCCTAAGGCTGCTTACAAGACGCCGAGATTAGACAAAATGGCGGCGGAGGGGATCAGGTTCACTGACGCACACAGCCCTTCGACGATTTGCTCGCCGTCGCGTTATGGTCTTTTTTCCGGCCAGCAGATTTATCGGTCGACTGGACGTGGTGGTGGAGCGTTTGAGGGGCCGGGTGGACCTAGCTATTTGAAACCGGGGACACTGACGCTGCCAGAGATGCTGAAGAAAAAAGGTTACCGCACTGGGATCTTTGGAAAATGGCACGTGGGGTTGACCTGGCTTGATAAGGATGGAAAACGCCTTGGCGGTGGCTTTAAGAACTCGCTACTTATTGACTATGAAAAAAGTACCCCGCTGGTGGACGGGCCGAATGCACGGGGATTTGACGAGTCATTTATCACGCCGAACTGCCCAACAACTGACCCTCTCTATATCTACATTGAAAATGGTATGGTGCCAGTGCCTGCCAGCAAGAGGCACAAGCGTGACACGCTACCCAACCCGGGTGGGAAGTGGCGCTGGGACAACGACGAGGGCTGGATGGCTCCAGGTTATAAATTCATAGGCGCGGATGAGTTGTTTTTGGACAAGACACGCAGCTTTATCACTGAGCACCGGAAGACAAAGCCAGAGCAGCCGTTCTTTGCGGTGCTTTCCACGCAGATTGCCCATGCTCCGGTATTGCCCGATGCCAAATCAACGGGCGCTACGAAAGCTGGGCCACGCGGTGACTTTCTGCACGAGCTGGATTCGATTGTTGGCGATGTGTTAGATATGGTTAAGGAGATGGGGATCGATGAAGAGACCTTGATCCTGTTTAACGCCGACAACGGAGCTGAGACAGTACACGTGGCGTGGATGCGCCAGGATCATAACCACGATCCATCGGGCGGCTGGCGTGGCGTCAAGCGAGACGGTTGGGAAGGTGGGCACCGAATTCCTTTTATCGCTAGATGGCCGGGAAGGATTCCATTCAATCAGGTGTCGGCGCAGATGACTAACACGACGGATATTTTCGCAACGCTTGCCTCCGTGGTGGGATACGAGCTACCCGATGCTGCAGCAACTGATAGCTTTGATATGCTGCCGGCGATGATAGGCACACAGGATCCGGAAAAATCGATCCGGCCTCACCTGCTGACACAGAGCTTCCGTGGAGAGTTCCAGATCCGGTTAGGCGATTGGAAATACCTCGACCACAAGGGCTCCGGTGGAAATCACTACGACAAGGGCATTCTGAAGCCTTACGCGCTGAAGGACACGGCTCCGGATGCAGAGGGTCAGTTATATAATCTGAAAGATGACCCTGGCGAAACGACGAACCTCTTTTTCAAAAATGAAGCAAAACGTAAGGAGCTTCAGGCGCTGCTTAAAAAGCTGAAAGAAAGCGGCAGAAGCGCACCGGTGGGCAGAAAGCCTCTCGGGATGAAGAATATTCCGAAGGTGAAGTAGTTTGACCTAACAGGTCTGATTACTTGAACTCGTAAATTTCCCAGTTGTTATTCTTTTTCGGGAAAATAGCGAGGTAGGTCTTTCCGCGCTTGATGATGAGCCCTGCTGAGTCGTGCGACTTGTCTTTCGCGCGTGTGAAGCCGCTGTACTGCCGCTGTGGGTCATTGTTCACCGTCGAAGCACCCAGAAAAACCAGTGAACGGTCATCATCCTGAAATACCAGTCCGCTTTTGCGTTGGGAGCCGGTGGTTTTTTCAAAGAAGATACCGCGCTCGGTTTTCTTGAAACGGCAATTGAAGTAGGGGTAGGAGAACACGCCATACTGAGTGATTTGGATAGAACGGACTTTTTTGAGCTTTGGCAGGTCATTTGGCACAAGTTTGAGTCGTTCTCCCGATACTAGATCCTTGAGTCGCTTTATCTCTGTCTTTTCCTTAGCCTGTAGCTTAGGGAGAGGCTCAGCTTTTTTAAGAAAAGCAATCGCCGCATTTTCGATGCTGATGTCAGCTGGATTAGCGATAACTTTCCATTCTTTCTCCGTTTCGGCTTCTTGGGCGATGGCAAGCGAGGAGGTGGCGAGTAGGACTAGAGTTAAATTTTTCATAATTTTGATTTTAAGATAAATCGGTGAGAATACGGTAACATTTAGTTCAGCCAATTCAAGGTTTGGTGAGATGTTGACTACCTAGCTGAGTTTATCGTTGTAAAAAATAGAACCGCTTCTGGTAAATCGGTTGATTGCCGTTCATAAGGAATTTGTCTAGATTTATAAAATGAATAATAGGGATGAAAAAGTCATGGGTGCTAAATTTTGCCGGGGTTTTACACTGACGGAGCTACTGGTTGTCATAGCCATTGTGATGGTTCTAGCGGCGATCATTACCACAATTTCCCTAAAGATGATGAAGTCCGGGCGGAGCGCAAAGGATCTGGCGCAACTTCGGGGTTATGGCGTTAGCATACTGTCTTACGCTGGGGAAAATGGTAGGTTTCCTCTTTCCCAGCAAATAACTGGAGAGGGATACTACTGGATGGACGCAATCAGGGCTGACGCTGGAATGAGTCATATGAGCTCGGATACTTTCTCCCCAAGCGATGCAGAGCCATTTATATCCAGTAGACTCAATATCAAGATCTCGGCTGATACGACTCAAGGGCAAATCCGTGGATTAAAGCACTACGCTGCTACCGAGGCTGTCATGCCTTGGAGAACAGACGTTGAGGAATACATGGGGGTTCCTTTCAGCGCGATCAAACGCCCAAGCACCACGGCTATGTTAGTGGATGCTTCACGGCCTGAAAGTGCTGGCCCATTACGTGATTCTCATATTAATCTATGGGGGCCTTTTAGGTCGCGCTGGTTCTACCATCAGACGTGGCCAGTGGCTGATAACCCAGAAAAGGAACGAGAGAAGATCAGCCCAGAGGATTGCAGGGAACACATTGATTTTAGAAACTCGGGCAAGGCGCATGTGCTCTTTGCGGATGGTCATGTAGAGGTGCTTGGCCCGAATGATTTTTACTACGGTATGTTTAGTAACGCGTATTGATGCTCGCAGTGGTGGGGCTGGACAACCATGAGTGTGACTCAGCACTTTAGGTCTTAAGTCTTGCGCCTGTAATTGAATTTACCACGGGTTTTGCCGTGCCATGCGCTGTTTTGTTTTTTGGACTGTGCCCTCATTAAAATGTTTGAAGGCTAGGATTTGATGTCGCGGGCAGTTTCTACTCCGGTGGATGAGTGGCTTCTTATTGAGAATTAGAATTATTCTAAAAAGAACTTGCCAAGCTTTGGTTTCAGATTATTTTCCTCCGCGTCCACAAACCAGCGCACTTTCATCATGAAAAACAACGTCAACGAACCATCCAAAGGCACATCCGGGAGCAGTGCCACAGACTGCGCGTCTATCGATGGACTGCGTATGACTCGGCAACGAAGCGAGGTATACAACGTGCTTATGAGCCATCGCGATCACCCTACAGCGGGTGAGGTGTTCGAGCGGGCGAAGCGAAATATGCCGACCATTTCGCTGGCGACTGTCTACAACTGCCTGGAAGCCCTCGTGCAACACGGCGCTGTGCGGCAGGTGAATTTCGAGCGCGAATCATCACGTTATTGCCCCAATTTGACCGAGCACGGGCATTTTCATGACGAAAAATCAGGAGAAATCATCGATGTGCCACTGAAAAAGGGAGCCATGCTGTCCGATCTTCTCGAACTTCCTGAAGGTGCCCAAATCGATAATCTCGAAATCACCCTGCGAGGAACCATTTCTTAACAAAATCCAAGTTTCAAAATCCAAATACCACATTAATACACATGAGCCTAGTTATCAAAGACCTCCACGCCAGCATTGGCGATACGCCTATCCTAAAGGGAGTAAACCTCGAAATCACCAAGGGTGGCGTTCACGCTATCATGGGGCCAAACGGCTCTGGGAAATCCACGCTATCCAAGGTGATCGCCGGTCACGACGATTATGAAGTGCAGTCCGGTAGCGTCACGCTCGGCGGTCTGGATTTGCTTGATATGGATGTGGATGAGCGCAGCCGTGAGGGTGTGTTTCTTGCTTTCCAATATCCCGCGGAAGTTCCCGGTGTTTCCAACGCGAATTTCATCCGTGCTGCGCTGCAAGCGCGGATGCCTGACGGCGAAGAACTCGACGCCGTGGCTTACTACAAGAATCTCTACTCGAAGATGGACGTTCTGGAAATGGATCGCAAGTTCACTGCACGTGCGGTGAACGAGGGCTTCTCGGGTGGAGAGAAAAAGCGGAACGAAATTCTGCAAATGATGATGCTGGATCCGAAATACTGCATTCTCGATGAGACGGATTCCGGACTTGATATCGATGCACTGAAGATCGTTGCCAAAGGTGTCAACGCAATGCGTTCAGAGGAGCGAGGTTTTCTTGTCATCACCCACTATCAAAGATTGTTAGACTACATTGAGCCTGATCACGTTCACGTGATGAATGACGGCCAAATTGTAAAGACTGGCGATAAGGATCTTGCACTTGAGCTTGAGGAAAACGGATATGATTTTCTCAAAGAAGGTGAGTTTGCTAACGCCTAACAAAATATACACATGAGTTACGATACCACAACCATCGATCAGGAAACGCAAGACGCGATCAGCGTTGATCAGGCGAAAGGCGATTTTTCCTTTCCTGAGAATCACAAGTTTGACGCTGGTGTAGGCCTGTCGGCTGATACCATCGACTACATCAGCAACGTCAAGGACGACCCAGACTGGGTGCGCGAGTTCAGACACAAGGGGCTTAAAACATTTCTCGATAAGCCGATGCCTACGAACTGGGCGACAAAGGATCTTGAAAATATCGATTTTGATAAAATCCGCTACTATCTGTCCGATGGCCAAAAGCCGAAGCGCAGCTGGGACGAGGTTCCTCCCGAGGTGTTAGAAACGTTTGAGCGTCTCGGCGTTCCCGAGCAAGAGCGTGCGTTTCTTGCCGGCGTGGAGGCTCAGTATGACTCGGAGGCAGCCTATTCGAACGTGAAGGAAGAGCTTGAGAAAGATGGGGTCATCTTTGTGAATTCGACCGAGGGTCTGAAGGAGCACGAGGAAATTTTCCGCCCATGGTTCGGCAAAGTCATCCCCACGGGTGATAATAAATTTTCCGCGCTGAACTCTGCCGTTTTCTCAGGTGGATCATTCATTTACATTCCTAAGGGTCTGAAGGTTAAGCACCCGTTGCAGGCATACTTCCGTATTAACTCGGAGAACTTTGGACAGTTCGAGAGAACGCTCATCATTGCTGATGAAGGTTCAGAGGTGATGTATATGGAGGGCTGCACCGCACCTAAGTTTGAAACGGCGACACTGCACTCCGCAGTAGTTGAACTTGTTGCGATGAAGGGTGCCAAGATCCAGTACATCACCGTGCAGAACTGGAGTTCTAACGTGTTTAACCTCGTGACTAAACGGGGTATGGCACACGAAGATGCTGAGATCCGCTGGATCGATTGCAACATCGGCTCACGTCTCACCATGAAATACCCAGGTGTTGTCATGAAAGGCGAGCGTGCTCGCGGCGAGGTGATCTCAATTGCACTGGCAAACGACGGCCAGCATCAGGACACTGGCGCAAAGATGATTCACGCGGCGGATAACACAACATCGAACGTTGTTTCCAAATCCATCTCCGTGGGTGAAGGTCGCTCAACATATCGCGGTCAGGTTCACATTCCTAAAAACCTGAAGGGCTGTAAAAATAATACCGAGTGTGACGCTCTGCTCATCAACTCCCGCAGTAAAACCGACACATATCCTGCTATTACTGTTAGGGGTAACCAACACGTTACCCAACACGAGGCAAGTGTCTCACAGGTCAGTGAGGAAATGCTCTTTTATATGGAGCAGCGCGGCATCCCTGAGGCGGCTGCCATGTCGCTCGCGGTCAACGGTTTCATCAACGAACTCGCTCAAGAATTCCCCATGGAGTACAGCGTGGAACTTAAGCGTCTCGTTGAGCTTGAGATGGAGGGTAGTGTAGGCTAGTTGCTAACAGAATAATTTTACTCATTCTATTTTATGATGACAACAACTGTCCCTGCCTGGTTCGCTGAGCTTCAAGAAGCGGCACAGGCTGAATACGAATCACTGCCCACGCCGACGCGAAAAGTCGAGACATGGAGATTCGGAAATCTCAAACAACTCAACTTTGAGGGTTTCACACCCGAGGAGGAGAGTAATATCAAGTTCACAATCCCTGATCTGCCCGAGGGCGTTATTTGCGTCTCTTTCGAAGAGGCCTTGGAGAAACACGCTGACTTGGTTCAGCAGTATTTCATGCGCAACACACCTCGGTTGGGTTCTGAGAAGTTCGCCGCACTACACAAAGCAAACGTGAAAGGTGGGTTGTTTCTCTATGTGCCCGACGGCGTGGTTATAGAGAAGCCCATCGAGGTGAGCCATGAATTATCAGGTTCTAACAAAACTGCATTTCCTCACACGCTGATCATCACGGGAAAAAATTCCGAGGTCAGCGTGCTGGATCGATTTTCCTCGGCAAACGATGATGATGCTGGTCTCTGCATCGCAGTCAACGATCTGATTGCCGGGGAAGGATCACGTCTGAGCTACTGTGCGATTCAGGAGCTGAATCTAACAAGCCGAATGATTCAGATCAATGAAACCACGGTTGGTCGCGACGCGACAGCTAAGGCTTTTACGCTCAACACCGGTGCACAGTGGGCTCGTAATGAGTCACTCAGCAAGCTGGATGGACAAGGTGCGCATTCTGATATGCTCTCCTGCTCGATTCCTGCTGGTGCTCAGCAGTATGATCAGCGGACGTTCCAGCATCACGCCGCGCCGCATACGAACAGCGACCTGCTCTATAAGAATACGCTTTATGGAAATTCCAAGACGGTCTTCTCAGGCCTAATTCTTGTTGATGAGGGGGCTCACTACACGGATGCCTACCAAACATGCCGTAATCTGCTTATGGAAGACTCCGCGGAGGCTAATTCAATGCCGGGTCTGGAAATTAATGCAGATCAGGTGAAATGCTCCCACGGCAGCACCTCGGCTACAATCAGTGACGAGGAGATTTTCTACCTCTGCGCACGTGGTATTCCACCACAGAAGGCACGTCGACTTATTGCTCATGGGTTTTCCGCAGAAGTTGTCGCAAAGCTCAGGAACGAGTCTCTTGAGAGCGCCGTTTTCGAGGCGATCGAGCGAAAATTTGCCCAGATCTAATACAGGCAAGCTAGAATTCTATCCTCCGGTAGACACATCGTCTGTCGGGGGATTTTTTTACTCATCTGCTTAATGTTCATTTTTTATTGAACAAAGTCATGTTTTCTGATGTCTTCCCCACTGTCGCGAATGGCAGTTTTCCTGCGTGACGCTATATAGTTATTTAAGATACGTCACGTGGTTTTGGCTCAGAGGAGCTAATCGACCAGTGGCGGAGGCGTCATCAAATACTTTTTTAAGGCAGTATGCCTAAAAAAGCTTATACGTTCAAAAACCCCCGCTATACATTACTAAATTGAGTCATTTGCTAATTTAGTGCTTGCCGACTCCATGACCTTACCTCATTGAGTGCCCGCAATCCTCTATTTTAAGGTATTCCAAAAGGTATGAGCACTGTTCAAAACAACATTCACCCCGAATTTGACCGGCAGCTTTCTCGCGAGAGTAAGGAGAAGATGCTTGGACAACGTGGAATAGTTGTCTGGCTTTACGGCATTTCGGGGTCTGGGAAGTCAACCATAGCCAACGCGGCAGAAAAAGTTCTGCACAAGCAGGGCAGAATGACAACAATTCTGGATGGCGATAATTTACGTACCGGCCTCAACAAGCATCTAGGATTCTCCGATGATGACAGGCGTGAAAACATCCGCCGGGCTGCTAATGTGGCAAAAATACTAGCAGATCAGGGGATCATCACTCTGGTATCAGTAATCACTCCTCGCCAGGAGTTGCGCGATTTAGCGCGTGACATTATTGGTGATGATTATTTCGAGGTGTTCGTGAGGGCAAGTTATGAGCTCTGTGAGCAGCGCGACGTCAAGGGTCTGTATGCAAAAGCAGCCATTGGAGAAATTGATAATTTCACTGGCAAAGGTAGCGCGTTTGAGGAGCCAGTGGCGCCAGATTTACTGATTGATACGGAAACTGAGTCTGTCGAAGACTCTGTATTTGCTCTACTCGAGGCAATTCGCACGAAAGCTTCTCTTTAGGATAGAATAACTTTTTTAAATCATGTCTTCCTATTCACTCAGCCACCTCGATCACCTCGAATCAGAGGCGATTTTTATTTTGCGTGAGACCGCAGCTCAGTTTGAGAATCCAGTGCTGCTTTTCTCGGGTGGTAAAGATTCGATCGTGATGGCACACCTCGCTTACAAGGCCTTCTGGCCAGCTAAGCTACCCTATGCGCTGATGCATATCGACACGGGGCACAATTTTCCAGAGACAATGGTTTTCCGTGACGAGTTTATTGAGAAAATTGGAGCCCGTCTTGTGGTAGCAAGTGTGCAGAAGTCGATCGATGAAGGGAAAGTGACTGAAGAAAAAGGTGTGAATGCTAGCCGGAATGGCCTTCAGACAGTGACCTTGTTAGATGCTATCGAGGAAAATCAGTTTGATGCAGCGCTCGGTGGTGGTCGGCGAGATGAGGAGAAAGCCCGCGCCAAAGAACGATTCTTCTCTCACCGCGATGACTTTGGTCAATGGGATCCTAAAAACCAGCGCCCAGAGCTGTGGAATATTTTTAATGGCCGCAAGCACCACGGTGAACACTTTCGCGTTTTCCCTTTATCTAACTGGACGGAAATGGATGTATGGCAATACATCAAAAAAGAGAATATTGATTTGCCCAATTTGTATTTTTCTCACGAACGTGATGTGTTCGAGCGCGGCGGTTCGCTACTAGCTGTCACTGATTTTGTGACCGTTCAAGACAGTGAAACAGTCGAAAAAAGAGTCGTACGTTTTCGCACGATTGGCGACGCAACATGCACCGGTGCTGTCGAATCCCCTGCTGCCGATATCGATGCTGTAATCCAAGAAGTCGCAGCAGCTCGACAGACCGAGAGGGGAACTAGAGCCGACGATAAGCGCTCAGAAACCGCGATGGAGGATCGTAAGAAGGAAGGATATTTCTAGGTCTCCACGCCCTACTATTTCATTGATATGACCACGCCAGACACATCCGGTTATCTCGACATGGATTTACTCCGCTTCACTACTGCGGGTAGTGTTGATGACGGTAAGTCGACGCTGATTGGGCGCCTGCTCTATGATTCCAAGAATACTTTCGAGGATCAGATGGAGGCGGTCGAGCAGTCTAGTAAATCCAGAGGCGATGAAAACGTCAACCTCGCCCTCCTAACAGATGGTTTGAAGGCGGAGCGAGAGCAGGGTATCACGATTGACGTAGCTTACCGCTATTTTGCAACGCCCAAGCGTAAGTTCATTATTGCAGATACTCCTGGCCATATTCAATACACCCGTAACATGGTCACGGGTGCCTCAACGGCAAATCTCGCGATCATTTTAGTCGACGCACGTAAGGGTGTGATTGAGCAGACTTGCCGTCACTCATTCATCGCCAGTTTGCTTCGTATCCAGCACATCGTGGTGGCTGTGAACAAAATGGATCTCGTGGATTATACTGAGGAAAAATACGACGAAATCGTTTCCGCATATAAGGATTTCGCGTCGCGCTTGGATAATGTCGTCGACATCAGTTTTATTCCGATTAGTGCCCTGAAAGGCGACAACGTTGTCGACAAATCGGACAACATGCCTTGGTATCAAGGCTCCTCGCTACTCTATCATCTCGAGACAGTCTACGTTGGAAACCAGGAAAACCACGTCGAGGCACGTTTTCCCGTGCAGTGGGTAATCCGCCCTCAATCAGACGAGTGGCACGACTTCCGTGGTTACGCCGGTCGCGTTGCTGGTGGCGTATTCAAGCCAGGTGATGATGTAACGATTCAGCCGTCTGGTTTTTCAACTAGAATCAAAACGGTGCACGCCGATGGCAAGGAACTTGAGGAAGCTTTCAGCCCTCTATCGATCGCTGTGACGCTTGAGGATGAAATCGATATTTCCCGAGGTGACATGATTGTTAAATCTAACAACCCGCCTGAGGTTGGTCAGGACATCGCCGCGATGGTTTGCTGGTTTTCTGATAAGCCACTGAGCCCGCGGGGAAAATACATTCTTCGCCATACCTCGCGTGAGGTAAAGGCAATGGTCAAGGAGGTGAACTACAAGGTAAACATCAACACCCTTCACAAGGTTGAAGATGATCTCGAGTTTAAGCTGAACGACATCGGCCGAATCACCTTACGCACTTCCGCGCCACTGATCTATGATCGTTACAAGCGAAATCGCACCACAGGCTCATTTGTGCTCATCGATCCGATGACAAATGAAACAGTTGCTGCGGGGATGATTGCCTAATCTGGACTGCATGTGTTATGCACCGCTTATTCCTAAACCGGCGTAATAGTTACACTTCCACACTGCCGCACCTGTCATTATGAATGTCCCATTACTAGACGTTAACGCACAAAATCATCCGATCTCAGGAGATCTTCGCGATGCATTTAGCCGTGTGTTAGAATCGGGTCGCTTCATTATGGGGGAGGAGGTGGATGCTTTCGAGTCAGAGTTGGCAAGTTATCTGAACGTGAAGCACGCTATAGGAGTGTCTTCTGGTACAGACGCTATTCTTCTCGCACTCATGGCGTTAGGTATCGGGTCAGGCGACGAAGTGATATGCCCTAGCTTTACATTTTTTGCCACTGCTGGTTGTATTGCTCGAACTGGCGCAACTCCTGTATTCTGTGACTGCCATGCTGATACTTTCAATATCGATTTAGCGTCGGCAGAAAATTGTATTTCTGAAAAAACGAAAGCAATCATGCCTGTCCACCTTTTTGGACAATCAGTTGATATGGATGCTTGTGAGGCTTTTGCTGAAAAGTATGATTTGAAAGTTATTGAAGACACAGCCCAGTCATTAGGGGCTCATTATCGTGATCAGGCATGTGGCACAATAGGCGACTTTGGAACTTATAGTTTTTTCCCATCAAAAAATCTTGGTGGTCTAGGTGACGGCGGATTAATCGTAACTCAAAATGATCAGTTAGCAGATATTGCTGTCAAGATGCGTAACCACGGTATGTCTCCCAGATACTATCATCAGGTGGTAGGTGGGAATTTTCGGCTAGATGCATTGCAAGCTGCCCTGCTGAGAGTCAAGTTTGGTCACTACGAGAAATACATACGACAGCGACAAGAAAATGCTGCCTACTACAAGGAGCATCTGAAAGAGAATGAAGTCGTTATCTTGCCGCCAGAGCAAGATGGTTGCCGCCATATTTGGAATCAGTTTACACTGCGTGTTACTGATGGCTGCCGTGACAAACTTAAAGACCATCTCACTGATCATGGTATTGGCTGTGAAATTTACTATCCTGTGCCTATGCACAAACAGGAGTGTTTTTCGCAATTTGCTGATAGTCAGCGCGTTCCTCTGGAAGTCACTGATATGCTCTCCTCTGAAGTGTTAAGTATTCCCATTTATCCTGAGTTGGAACAAGAGCAGCAAGATCAGGTGATCAAAGTGATTAATTCGTTTTGTTAGAAAACTTTGTTTATGAATCCATCTATAAAAATTTGTTGTATTGGCGCTGGTTATGTGGGTGGCCCGACCATGGCGATGATAGCCTCAAAGTGCCCTGATATCAGTGTGGATGTGGTCGATCTGAATAAGGATCGCATAGCAGCATGGAATTCTGAAGAGCTTCCGGTCTATGAGCCC
Organism: Akkermansiaceae bacterium; assembly: GCA_045106535.1. Lineage (GTDB taxonomy): Bacteria > Verrucomicrobiota > Verrucomicrobiia > Verrucomicrobiales > Akkermansiaceae > Oceaniferula. Next base: position 12,233 of record JBGCEU010000141.1, read on the forward strand.
GGTTTGTATGAAGTTGTAGCTGAAGCACGTGGTAAGAATCTTTTCTTTTCAACGCAGGTTGAAGAATCAATCGTAGATGCTGATATCATCTTTGTCGCTGTGGGAACTCCTACCAAAACTTACGGTTTGGGCGCCGGGAGGGCCGCCGATTTATGCTACATCGAATCTGCTGCAAGGATGATTGCCAAAGTGTGCAAGGGGCCGAAAATCATCGTTGAAAAAAGTACCATCCCTGTGCGAACTGCTGAAGCGCTTAAATCTATTTTGAGTGCAAACTCAGATGATGGACAATTTCAAGTGCTTTCAAATCCAGAATTCCTAGCAGAGGGAACAGCTGTAACGGATTTGCAGAATCCAGATCGTATTCTGATAGGTGGTGAGCGCACTCCAGAAGGCGATGCTGCAGTGGAAACATTGGTAAGCGTGTATAATCACTGGATACCTCGCGAGCGTATTCTTACTACCAATCTTTGGTCTTCAGAACTGTCCAAGCTTGTTGCTAACGCATTCCTCGCTCAGCGCATTTCCTCGATTAACTCTATATCTGCTCTCTGCGAGGCAACGGGTGCGGATGTTGATGAGGTAGCGCGTGCAATTGGAACCGATTCTCGGATTGGTCCCAAGTTCTTGAAGGCATCCGTTGGTTTCGGCGGCTCCTGTTTTCAAAAAGACATCCTAAACTTAGTGTATTTGAGTGAGCATTTTGGACTACCAGAGGTAGCGGCCTATTGGGAGTCTGTAGTCAAAATGAATGATTGGCAAAAATCGAGATTCTCGGAAAAAATAGTAAAAACTCTGTTCAATACAGTAAGAAATAAACGTATAGCGATTTGGGGCTTTGCCTTCAAAAAAGACACCAATGATACACGTGAATCAGCTGCTATTTATATTTGCCGTGATTTACTCATGGAGGGGGCAAATATTGCGGTATATGACCCCCGCGTTCCAATTGAAACAATGCATGAGGATCTCCGCTATCTTGGTGTTAGCCAAGAAGTTTTAGATGCACAGTTTACTGTATGTGATTCATGTGAAGATTCAGCGGCGCATGCCCATGGAGTTGCTGTGCTCACGGAGTGGGATGAATTCAAAACAGCTGATTTTTCTCGTGTGTATGAGAATATGTATCAGCCTGCTTTCTTATTCGACGGTAGAGACATCCTAGACCATGCTGATTTAAGAAAACGTGGCTTTGAAGTCTACGCGATTGGGAAGGGCTAGTCGTGCCGATGGCACGAAGTCAAGAAGTGCTGAAGCATGGTAGTTAGGCAGGAAAGAAAAAATGAAGTTTACTAAGTTTGAGGAGATCGCTGCATGGCAGAAAGCCAGGGTGCTGACTTCGGATGTTTACAAAATAACGAGCCAAAAACCATTTTGCCAAGACTACGGTCTAGTGGACCAAATCCGAAGATCTTCAGGATCAATTATGCATAACATAGCTGAGGGTTTTGATGCTGGATCCAATAATGAATTTATTCGTTTTTTACGTTACAGCTTTCGTTCTGCGAGTGAAATCCAAAGCCAACTATATATTGCGTTGGATGTATGTTATATCAACCAATCCTACTTTGAGCAGCTTTATCAACAGGCGACCGAGATCAAGAAAATCATTAGCGGCTTGATTAAATATCTATTGAGTCAACGATAGCTCCGATTAGGTGATCAGACTTCCGCACTACTCCACTTCCCAAATCCCGAACTACATTATGTCGAAACGTATTCTCATAACTGGAGGCGCAGGCTTTTTGGGTTCGCATCTTTGCGAAAGGCTTCTAGGCGAAGGTAATGAAATCATCTGTCTCGATAACTACTTTACCGGGGCAAAGGAAAACGTAAGCCACCTCACTGCTAATCCTCGCTTTGAACTGATGCGTCATGATGTAATTGATCCCTTCAAGGTTGAAGTTGATCAAATCTACAATCTCGCATGTCCGGCTTCACCTCCGCACTACCAGTACAATGCCATCAAAACTATAAAGACGTCGGTAATGGGGTCAATCAACTGTCTCGGTCTAGCTAAACGCTGTAAAGCCCGAGTGTTCCAGGCCTCGACTTCGGAAGTCTATGGCGATCCTGATGTGCATCCCCAGCCCGAGTCATATTGGGGCAATGTGAATCCAATAGGTATTCGCTCTTGTTACGATGAAGGTAAGCGAGCTGCCGAAACACTTTTCATGGATTACCACCGCCAGAATGGTGTCGATATTCGTATTGTCAGAATATTTAATACTTACGGTCCTCGTATGAATCCCGATGATGGTCGTGTAGTTTCTAACTTTATCTGTCAGGCACTACGAGGTGAGGACATCACAATCTACGGCGACGGTACCCAGACACGGTCATTTTGTTATGTCGATGACCTCATCGAGGGTTTTGTCCGCCTGATGAATCAAGACGAAGTGACTGGTCCAATCAACATCGGCAACCCAGGTGAGTTCACCATGCTAGAACTTGCTGAAAAAGTTTTGGAGAAGGTAGGAAGTAGTTCGAAACTCGTCTTTCAGCCCTTACCTGGTGACGATCCCAAACAGCGTCAACCTGACATATCTCTAGCTAACAAACACCTCGACTGGGAGCCGGCAGTGTCACTCGACGAAGGTCTTGATCATACAATCGACTACTTCCGAACAGTGGTTTGACAGCTGGATGCCGGTAATCCTCAGGCTTTGTAATTTTATTGAATCTCTCTTTCCATTCGATTGCAAAGCCATGAACTTTACCGCAACTTTACCCAAAATTGTTGAGGCCTTTGATGCTCATGGCATGCATTACGCTCTGATTGGAGGTTTGGCCATGGCACTTCGGGGAGTACAGCGCGCCACACTGGATGCTGACTTTATTATACTTTCTGAGGATATGGAATTATGTGATACCATTCTTGGAGATTTAGGTTATCGACGTGAGTTTCATTCAGAAAATGTTTCCCATTATATTTCCCGTGATACTTCTTTAGGCAGAATCGATTTTTTGCATGCATTTCGTCCAGCCACACTTGGCATGCTAAATCGAGCAGAACTTATACCTCTTATCAAGGATTGTAAGATTCCCGTTGTTCATACCGAAGATTTGATAGGTCTTAAAGTTCAAGCTTCAGTCAACGATCCCGATCGAAAAATTGGTGATTGGCATGACATATATATGCTCATTGATCATTCCGCCAGATCTGGAAAAGAGCTTGATTGGGAGCTGATGAGTGATTACTTGCTAATATTTGATCTCGGACATAAGCTAGGGGAACTTAAAAACCGTTATGGCCAAATTGCAACCAGCTGAACGGAACGCACTCCGAGAATTTGCGAAACATAAGCGATTGCAGCAAATGCCTGCCCCGGCTTTGTCCGTCAGTGAATATCTGCGCACCCTCTCGACACTCCCTCTATCTCTTAGGCCTCCCAAGCAGGTTAAGTTTATAGGCACGTATTGGCACCTCTGAAATCTGTCCTCTGTAGCCTCTCTTCTTCCGTCTTAGTGCTTCGACTCCCATACTCCAGCCCTTCAGGACTCCAGCCCTTCAAGACTCCTCAACTCCCGCACTTCCAGACTACTAACACATGAAAAAAGCACTCATCACTGGAATTACAGGTCAAGATGGTTCATATCTTGCTGAATTTCTCTTAGAGAAAGGATATGAAGTCCACGGCATTAAACGTCGTGCATCTTCATTCAACACGGAGCGAGTTGATCACATTTATGAAGATCCGCATATAGAAAATGCCCGTTTTCATTTGCATTATGGTGACCTAACAGACACGTCGAACCTTACGCGTATTATTAGTGAAATCCAGCCGGATGAAGTCTACAACCTCGGGGCGCAGTCTCATGTAGCAGTGTCTTTTGAGTCTCCGGAATACACAGCAGACGTTGATGCAATCGGAACTCTGAGATTGTTAGAAGCGATTCGCTTTTTAGGTCTGGAGAAAAAAACACGTTTTTATCAGGCGTCTACATCCGAGCTATATGGTGAAGTCCAAGAAATACCTCAGAAAGAAACAACACCATTTCACCCACGTTCTCCCTATGCTGTCGCCAAGATGTATGCGTATTGGATAACAGTAAATTACCGCGAGTCTTACGGCATGTATGCTTGCAATGGCATCCTGTTTAATCATGAATCGCCTCGACGAGGAGAAACTTTTGTCACACGCAAGATAACTCGAGCAATAGCTAATATTTCCCAAGGTCTCGAATCATGCCTCTATTTAGGAAACATGGATGCCTTGCGTGACTGGGGACATGCGAAGGACTATGTTCGCATGCAGTGGATGATGCTGCAGCAAGATCAGCCGGAGGACTTCGTTATTGCTACCGGGAAACAAATATCGGTGCGCGAGTTCGTGACTATGTCAGCGAGAGAAGCAGGCATCGAACTCGAGTTTACCGGTGAGGGGCTTGAGGAGACGGCAGTTGTTAAGGGGGTAGACTCACAAAAAGCTCCAGCAGTCTCCGTTGGTGATGTCATCGTCAAGGTAGATCCCCGCTATTTTCGCCCAGCGGAGGTCGAGACACTCCTCGGTGACCCGTCCATGGCTAAAGAAAAACTTGGATGGACGCCCGAAATCACTGTGGAAGAAATGTGTGCCGAAATGGTCGCATACGACCTAGATCAGGCGAAACGCCATGCCTTGCTTGAATCACATGGATATAATGTCGCGGTCTCTAAAGAGTGATAAGGAGTGTGGACACTCCTTGCTGTCCACATTTTCAAAAACCGCTAACTCTCCGATTACATGACGTCTAAACTCACGCACCCCCAGACGACCAGACTCCTGATTCTTGGATCCGGCGGCATGGTTGGTTCAGCCCTTGTTCGTGAAGCCAAAAAGCGTGGCTACGCGGAAATACTCCAGCCTTCCAGTAAAGATCTTGATCTCTGTAATCAGACTGAAACTCACGCTTACCTCGGGGCTCATAAACCCGATCAGGTGATTGTCGCCGCCGCAAAAGTAGGAGGCATTCATGCTAACAGCACTTATCCTGCAGAGTTTATCTATAAAAATCTGATGATTGCGGCCAATGCGATCGAAGGATCCTATCAGGCAGGTGTTAAGCAGCTCCTCTTTCTCGGAAGCTCCTGTATTTACCCTAAGTTGGCTCCCCAGCCGATGCCTGAAGACTGCCTTCTAACATCTGAGTTGGAGCCGACCAATGAAGCTTATGCTATTGCAAAGATCTCCGGGCTCAAACTTTGCCATTACTATCGTAAACAATACGGAGTGCTCTACCACTCCGCCATGCCGACCAATCTCTACGGCCCTGGTGATAACTATCATCCTGAGAATTCGCACGTCATTCCCGCAATGATCAGGCGCTTCCACGAGGCCAGGGATTCCGGTGCAAAGTCAGTAACCATTTGGGGGACGGGAACACCTCGCCGGGAATTCCTTTACGTTGATGACCTCGCCGATGCATGTTTCCATCTCATGGCTCTTGATAACCCGCCGGACTGGGTAAACGTAGGTTTTGGAGATGATGTCACCATTTTAGAACTAGCCCAAGCTGTGGCAAATACCGTCGGATTCACCGGAAGAATCGTAACCGACAGCAGCAAACCCGACGGCACCCCTCGCAAGCTCATGGATAACGCCATCCTTCGCTCGTTCGACTGGCAACCTACCGTGACCCTAGAAAAAGGACTAGCCTCCGCCTATCAGTGCTTCCTCACTGAGGAAAATTCTGGATCTCTCCGGGCGAAATAATAAGGAGACGTGACACACGATATGCCGATTACAGGCAACTTATAGATGCTGTTAGCGAGTATTATTTTTCAGTGAATATTAATGCTGCGAAGTCTTCTTTGCCGTCCGTTCTGAAGCCAATTTTATCTATACCTGAATTTTCAATAGATAGCTTTAGGGTTCTGCCTGGTCGGACTATTTTCCATGTATCTAAAGGGATTTTTACTAATTCTCCAGCTTTAGGTTTAGAGTGACGGCCAATGACTTTTATTCCGTGTTTGATGACTAAATCGTGTATTGATCCTGCGTATGGAACGTTTTTATTAATCTGGAGTTCAAGCTCAACCTTTTTGCTTTCCTCCAACATGTTGTCCAGCTGAGGATGGGAAAATTGGAGGGAAATTTTTCCCATCTTTTCGTCAGCATCAATTTCAAAGTATGAAGGCACCTGAGATGCTGGCAATGCCTTGCCTAGCTGTTGATACTGCTTACTCACTGCCAGGAGCCGTTTTGGAGTTGCTTGGGGAAGGAGAGCTTCAATCCGAGTAATTTCTTTTCGAATTGCCAGAGCTTGGTCGAGTTGACCGTTTTTGGTGCGGAACTTGAAGTGTTTTCTGAGTATAGTGAGAACTTCCCCTCTTTTCTTATTGAGTATTTTCTTTAATTTGTCGTTTTCTCGTTGTTCGTATTCAGCAAGGCGATCAATTAGATGTTGGCTGTCAGAAGGCAATTTTTTTATAGTGGTTTCCTGTGCAAATGCTGATTGAGAGATCAAGGCACTGATGATGACGACAAGCCAATTAACTTTTTTCAGGCAGGCGTAGGACAAAATATATAATTGCCACAATGGATTTTGTTCGTCTTTCATTGTTCGGATGAGTGTAAATAATGGTGTTTTAGAATAACTATTTATGCAACTATCTATCTTTTAGCTGTAAAATTCGCAAGCCAACAATTTAGGGCAATATCGCCATCTATACGTAAGCTAGTTCGATACACAGGCTATATTCTTTAGTGCTAGCTTATAACAACCGCTTTATTCAACAAATACTTTGTTTTTCTTAGCATACAGAGCTCTAAAACTTCACCCCACCTAAACTCAAAAAATGAAAATTCTGGTCACTGGTGGCTCAGGCTTTATTGGCTCGGCAATGGTGCGCTACTTGATTCATGAGATGCACTGCCAGGTGGTGAATATTGATAAGCTTACCTACGCGGTCAATGAGGAGGCATTGGATGTAGTTAGAGATCACCCCGAATACCACTTTGAACAAGTCGACATCTGTGACGCGGCCTCTATGCAGTCTGTTTTTCAGCGTTACCAGCCCAACGCCGTTGTTCATATGGCGGCGGAGACCCACGTTGATCGGTCAATTACTGATCCCGGTATATTTATACAGGCCAACATTTCAGGCACCTACACCCTGCTAGAGGCAGCTCTGGCATACTGGCGCAAACTTCCAGACATCGGCACTCCCACGCCCCCCCACTCAAAAACTTCCCAGATTCTGCACTGCCCGACGAAGTCCGGCTTCCGTTTTCTTCATGCCTCCACAGATGAGGTTTATGGTGAGCTTGGCTTGACGGGTGAATTTTCAGAAACCAGTCCATACCGCCCTAATTCACCCTATTCGGCAAGCAAGGCATCGGCTGACCATTTAACAAGAGCGTGGAACCGCACCTATGGGTTACCGACGCTAATTACAAATAGCTCAAACAATTATGGGCCTTGGCAACACGAAGAAAAACTCATCCCGTGTATGGTGAGTCGAGCCATGGCTGGCGAGAAACTCCCCATTTTTGGATCAGGCAAGCAAGTGCGAGACTGGTTACATGTCGATGACAATGCCCGTGCCATCACGGAAGTCCTTCTGCACGGACGACCCGGTGATTCATATAACATCGGAGCCAATTGTGAAATCGAGAATCTAACTCTCGTTCAATATGTCTGTGGTGAATTGGATAACCTGATCGAAAGCAAACCGTCTGGAACCTCTAGCTTCTCTGAGTTAATCGAGCATGTAGACGACCGGCCCGGCCACGACTTCCGCTACGCTCTGAACACACAAAAAATCCGTAACGAAATCGGGTGGTCACCCCGCATCGACTTTTCAACAGGGCTTCGTGAAACAGTCCAGTTACTTGTCGAGAAATCAAATAAGACTGTTGAGTAACTCTGTCCTCTGTTTTCTGTCCCCTGTGGTTTTATCCAACAATGCCTTCAGAACTACCAGACTCAAGCACATCAGCACATCAGCACTCCCGAACTTCAGCACTCCCTGATTTCCGCTCTGTCGCAGTCATCGGCCTTCCTGTGGCTGTTACCACTTACGATGGTGCGATTGATTGGATCAAAGCTGCCGCTCTCAAAGCAGATCGAGCTTATGCCGTAGAGGCTGCCAATACACACGTCGCTGCTTTAGCAAGACACGATCACTCTTTTGGTGAGTCGATGGCTAAATTCGATCTCATCACGCCCGACGGTATGCCGCTGGTTTGGTCGGTAAACCGACAGCTCGACGAAAAAGAAAAGCTAACCGATCGGGTCTACGGCCCGACCCTGATGCTTAAGGCCATTGAGGCAACTCAAGGGCAATCTGAGTTCAAACACTTCCTCTTCGGAGGAAAACAAAGCACGTTAGATAAACTTCGTGAACGATTTGCGAATGATTACCCCGAAACGACTATCGCGGGAGCCTACTCCCCACCGTTCGGAGAATGGCCCGATGGTGAATTTGAACGTATTTGCGAAAAAATTAGCGACTCCGGAGCAAACCTTGTGTGGGTAGGCCTCGGTTGCCCCAAACAAGAGCGCTGGATAGCCAAATATAAAGACCAGCTCCCCCCCGCTGTCTACTTCGGCATTGGCGCGGCCTTTGCCTTCCACGCCGGCGAAGTCAAACAGGCCCCCAGTTTATTGCAACGCATTGGATGTGAGTGGCTATACCGCCTTTGCAAAGAACCCCGCCGCCTTTTCAAACGCTACCTCGTGAACAACTCCCTGTTCATCTGGTACTCACTGCGCGACCAGATGAAGGGTTAGGTGAATACTCTCCTCTGATGTCTGGCAGCTATTCTCTACAACTAGTTGTCTGTCTTCTCTACTCTGAATTCTTCTTTGATTTTCCGACCTCAACACTACACAAATCCAAAACTGCGCGTAGCGCTCCACTTGTAAAAACATGAACATCCTCGAAAAAATTGAAAACAAAACTGCAGTAATCGGAATTGTTGGCTTAGGATACGTTGGCTTGCCGCTTATGCTGGCATATACTTCCAAAGGGTACCGATGCATCGGTTTTGATATCGATCAGGGTAAAATTGATCAATTGATGGCTGGGCGAAGCTATATTGATCATATTCCTGCTGAAGAGGTGGCTCAAGTTGTGAAGGATGGGTTGTTTGAAGCCACGGTTGACTTTGCTAAAATACCCGATGTCGATGCCATCATCATGTGTGTCCCTACTCCGCTCGATAAACATTTCGAACCTGATTTGAGCTATGTCACTGGCACAATGGATATGATTAGTCCCTATTTAAGAAAGGGGCATATCGTTTCTCTGGAATCGACCACTTATCCGGGAACTACAGAGGAGGAGCTCAGGCCACGTATTGAAGCTCGAGGGCTTGAAGTAGGCAAAGACGTGTTTTTACTCTATTCGCCAGAACGGGAAGATCCGGGTAATGCAAACTTCACGAGTAAGAATATTCCCAAAGTGGTTGGTGGAAGCACGGACGCATGCTCCGAGATTGGCAAAGCACTGTATGCTGCGGCCATTTCCGAGGTGGTTCCTGTAGCATCTACGCAAGTGGCGGAATTTACTAAATTGCTGGAAAACATCTATCGATGTGTGAACATCGGTCTGGTTAACGAATTAAAAACGGTCGCCGATGAGATGGGAGTGGATATATGGAAGGTAATTGATGCCGCCGCAACTAAGCCCTTTGGCTTCAAAGCATTTTATCCAGGCCCTGGGCTAGGTGGACACTGCATCCCTATTGATCCATTTTATCTCACATGGAAAGCGCGAGAATATGGCGTTCACACCCGTTTCATCGAGCTGGCTGGAGAAATAAACAGAGGCATGCCTAACTACGTTGTGCGCAGGACTATGGAGGCATTGAATGGTCGAAAAAAAGCCGTTAATGGTAGTAAAATTCTTCTTATGGGCTTGGCATATAAAGAAAATGTCGATGACATGCGTGAGTCGCCTACATTTGAGCTGATGGATTTACTCGAAGAACAGGGAGCAGAGTTGAGCTACTACGATCCACATATTCCAGAGGTAGGGCCAACCCGCGAACACATGAACCGATGTGGAATGAAATCTATTGTGTGGTCAAAAGATCTCATTGCTAAATATGATGCTGTTCTAATAGCCACCAACCATGCAGCATTTAACCTCAATGAATTAGTAGATTCTGCAGACCTGATCATAGATACCCGCAATGCACTTGAAAAAGCGCGGCTTACTGCAAAGGAAGGCCAACTAGTGAAGGCATAAGCCTATTAAAGCCACTTAAAGCTTTTCCGCGCCGCGGAAACATTAGGTGGTATTAATTATATATTTTTATAAGTCATTTTTGAACACCTGACTCTACTTCCCCACTAAACTCATACATATATGGATTCTACAAGACTCAAAGCTATTGCATTCCTTGTACTGGCGTTCTTTTTTGCTATCTACCTTGGTGTAGCTGCTGCCTCTGCGCAGTATGAAGCGATTGCATGGGTCACGGGTGGTGCATTTCT
>JBGCEU010000142.1:0-2968 GCA_045106535.1 Akkermansiaceae bacterium
GGAAAAAGGAAGCCGCACACGCAAAGTGCAGCCTGGTGATCGTGGTGAAATTAAAACAGTCATCGGTGGAGGCGAAGCTGCTTTGAGTATCGATGTCACGGGCGGTAAAGCTCTTGCTCTTGCAAGTATCGAATCAGACCCATGGGATATTTTCCGCAAGGGAGGATTTTGGATCTGGCCAATTCTGGGTATTGCTCTGTTTTCTGCTATTTGTGGGGTGATCAAGTTCACCCAGATCATCCGCATCCGCACCCCGGAGGGTGATTGGGTCACACGGATTCTCGCCGCACTTCGCTCTGGTGATCAGAGTGAGGCGGAAGCCATCGCTGGCCGTGCTGTGCATCCCGTTTCCGGAGTGGTGAAACAATGCCTCGGCTACGTCAAAGCAGGTCCCGATGTCGTGGAGGAGGTTCTTTATGAGCAGCTCATAGGCGTGCAGAACAAGCTACAAAGCTGGTTGCCGTTTATTGCCGTAACAGCAGCAACAGCTCCTTTGTTAGGGTTACTAGGAACAGTTTCAGGTATGATCCGCACGTTCAATATCATCACCGTTTCTGGAACTGGCGACGCCAAACCGCTAGCCGGAGGAATCTCAGAAGCCCTGGTCACCACACTCTTTGGATTAGTTGTCGCGATTCCTGCTCTCATCATCCACGCCCTGCTCTCCCGCCGCTGCCAAGGCATTATCCAAAATACTGAAAAACTAGGCCTCACCCTCGTCAACGGCCTGCGCGGCGAGAGATTCAAAACCCAAGATGCAGAGGATAAGTAATTCTGAAAAATCCTGTCTAAAAAAATGCTCTTCGAACTCCAGCAAGTCCTCCGCCAAGGTGGCCCGATATTAATCGGGTTACTTCTCCTTGGCGTGGGGCTCTACGCGATGCTGGCGTCGACATGGTTTGGCTTAGTGAAGTTGAAGAGAGAAGTCGCCAGTCTTGATCTAAACGCAGGAAATGGGGGAGATGAAGAGCGTATTACGCATGAGTTTGCTGTGTTTGAGCTGGATCGTATCGCTTGGGTAGAGCGTCGCCTGCCATTCATCGGTGTCCTTGCCGGAGCAGCGCCTCTCACTGGGCTGTTAGGAACGGTGTCAGGGATGCTGGTGACATTTGCCGGCCTCTCAAGTTCCACCGTGGCAAAACCAATCGACAAAATTTCCGTGGGTATCTCCGAGGCTCTGATCACGACTCAGGCAGGCCTGCTCATCGCCATCCCCGCAGCTTTCCTGCTGGCTATACTCCGCAAACAAACACAAGCCACTCACGCGAACCTTCAACAACGCCTCCACCGTGCCTTGGTTCCTGACACCTGTCCCCCGATACCTGCCTCCTGAAAGAACATGCGCCGATTCAGACATTTCACTGGGCAAGACGCCGCCGCATCAGAGATCAATATCTCGCCTCTGATCGACGTCGTTTTTATCCTGCTGATCTTCTTCATCGTCACCACCGTGTTCGTTGAGGAAACGGGTGTGGATGTGGATAAACCTCGTGCAGCCTCGGCTGAGGATCTTGAAAAAAACTCTATTCTTATCGCAGTGACATCAAACGGTCAGGTCTATCAGGGTGGTCGCAGCATCGGAGTCTCCGGCGTGCGCAGCGTGGTCTCTGCCATGTTAGAAGTAGATGATCAGATGCCCGTGATCATCCAGGGCGACACCAATGCCAACCACGGCACCGTGGTCCGAGTCATCGATGCCGCCAAACTCGCTGGAGCCAAAACAGTCAACCTAGCCACTTCCAAATAATTTAGCATTTATTATATAGCATTTATCATTTCCGTGTATTCCGTAACTTCCGTGGTTTAAAATTGAATTAGCAACCCAAGAAAAAATTCGTCCAGTTCGTCCGATTCGCGGTCAAAAAAAATGAAACTCAATTCCATCATCCTAGGTATAGCCACCACCGCCGTTTTGTTAGCGGTGCTCGTGGTTACACGTATGATGGTGCTTACTACCACGGCGAAGGAATTTGAAATCCGCGAAATAGAAACAGTCAGCCTGCCTGAGCCCCCGCCGCCACCTGCTGAGGAAATCCCCGAGGAGGAAGTGCCTCCTCCGCCACCACCTGCGCTTGCTGACCTACGCACCACGCCGGACATGACTCAGCCGGCGCTGCCAGTTGCCACTCTGAAGGTCGATCCGACTCTTGCTGTGGACACTTTTTTCTCTGATCAGCCGCCTTCGCCACTTCCAACTATCGCGAAACCGCGACCCAAGCCTGTAGCAAAAGTAAAAGCTCCCAAGCCAATACGCCCGACGGTGAAACGCCAGCCCCCAAAGCCTAAGTCACAATACGCCCTGGGTGAACTCGACCGTAAACCTCGTCTTCTGCGGAATCCCTCCGTCACTTTCCCGCGCAGTATCCGTGGTGCCAGTAGTGGTCGGGTCGTCGTCCGTGTCGCGATCCTACCATCGGGTCGAAGCCAGTATGTTTCCACCGTTTCCAGCACGCACGCAGAGCTGATTCCCTTGGCTCGGAGAATTGCCAATGGATCACGTTTTACTCCGCCCACCAGACAGGGGAAGCCTGTGAAAGCGGTCATGACCTGGCCCATCACGATTAAGAAATGATATGAAGTTTGCCAGTTATCAGTTGCCGGTTATCAGTGCCCTGCTTGTATGTTTTGCAGGTGCAGCAGAGCCGTTGCCGATTTCTAAAGACTACTGGAAAGACGAGGCGTTTTTAAAATCTTTTAATGGTTCTTATCGCATCAATGCACGGATTGAGCCGACTGTTTCTACTGACGAGCGAGGTCTGTTAGTGACGATCCAGAAACTGATGGCGGATGGGAAACGTGAGGATGCATTAAAAAAGTTGAAGGCTAACCCGCTGATAAAAACGTCAGCAGCGGTGGCGTTCAATGCTGGAAATGTTGAGTTTGAACTCGGAAATCTCAAGGAGGCGGCGGGACAATATCAGTCGGCTCTGAAAATCTTCCCCAGCTTCCGCCGCGCCCACCGGAATCT
>JBGCEU010000143.1:0-7028 GCA_045106535.1 Akkermansiaceae bacterium
CCGCAAGGAAAAACCTGGCCCATGCCCGCATGTCCAGCAAAAAGGGACTGTCGGCGTAGTGTCCCAGGGCATCGCCGGCTAACAAGCTCAGGATCAGGGGTACGCCCCAGGCGAGCGCGACGAACAGCAGAGCTCTCGGCACCGTCCGCAGCGCATTTTCCCGCAGTAGTCCGAGCTGGCGCTGCAGTTCATAGAATGGGCCACCGTGTGCAGCAAGGTAGTCGCCAATCTCTATCGACTCAGGTTTCATGGCACTGAAAAGCTCCGATTTAATGGCAATCAGGTGATACTATTCGTTCACAAGCAGCAGTATACAGGTTCGTCATCTCTGCTCAACTGCAGCGCTTGTGAAAGGTCATCAACAGGGCCTTGAGATAACCCGGACAGACAGAAGTATAAATATAGAGGTAGCTGGCGGCATCGACATGAATGGTTCAGACAGCTGTTTATACTCGAAAGTGACCGGCAGCAGTGTACTCAAAACAGTCATTGGCAAACAATAATATTTTTCTCCTATACGAACCGCTACCAAACTATACAGCTATCGTCTTTCGCAAGCGTACCAGTTGTGTCCAGGGTAGTGATCGTTGAATTTCCTTATCCTCTTGTATCCGCTTACGCAGCGCACCTTTTTCGAACACTTGTCGCAAACCGATAAGTTGTCCCTGCACCATTGTTCGCTATCCGCTTGGTTGCTTACGGTGCCTTCGCCACGATTGGTTCTTTCGCAAGCGTGCCATTTGTATCCACCGGGGCCAAAGTCAGCAATGGATTTTTCTCCTGTCCCGCAGGTGCTCAGTGCGGAACATCTGACGCACCTGCCGTCATCTCTGCACCATTGTTCGCACTCCCTTTTCGCATCTAATGCAATGGCTTTGCATGCATACCAGTTCTCCCCTCTGATGCCCTTAAATGTGGCGATGTGCCAATAATTCCTGCCGCAGCCGTAATTCTCGTCCGTGCAAACGCAATTCCCGGCGGAGTCTTCTGTAATCCGGCAGTATCGGAGACACATAGTTCTTAGGCATCAGGCAACAAATCGGCCAAGCAATGAATATCAAGTGGCCACTTGTAGTAATCGCTTAACCTATTCTCTTCTCTTACGTTGCCACGCTGCTGGCACTCCAAGAGAGTTATTGTCTTATTATCTCCATATGAATTGCAGTTAATCGTTCTTGGGAATACAATCCTCTTAGCACAAAACTGAGGAGACAAAAGTGAATAAGCAAAACAAAACAGACAAGGTCGGAAAAAAAGTAAAGAAAGCTGAAAAGAAAGCTGCAAAAAGAGCAGCAGAAGAAACAAAAAAGGCAAAGAAAGCGCAAAAGAAGGCCGTAAAGGAGGCAAGAAAGGTTGAAAAAAACATGAAAAAGGCTAAAAAGAAAATGAAGAAAGCTGAAAAGAAAGCCGCAAAAGAAGCAAAAAAAGCTGCAAAAAGAGCAGCACAAGAAGCAAAAGAGGCTGAAAAGAAAGCCGCGAAAAAAGCAAAAAAAGCTGCGAAAAGAGCAGCAGAAGAAGCAAAAGAGGCTGAAAAGAAAGCCGCGAAAGAAGCTGGAAAGCAGGCTGAAATGGAAGCTGTCACTGAAGCCAACGAGGAAGCAGCGCAGGAGCAAGGAGAGGGGTCAGCCGAGAAGGAATAGGTTTTTAATGCCGCAGGCTAGTAGTCTTTCAACCTAATAATTTAGGATAAAGCCGCTTCAGCTTGATGCGAGCATCCTCAGTCGTAAAGCGCCAGTCTGCTGACCACGTCTTCTGGTTGCGATGCTCCACCCAGGCGGCCACTTCTCCTGCGACTGTCTGCCTGTCTGGCAAACGCCTCGCCAGGCATTGTCGCCCCAGCACACTGAATTCGCATTCCGCCATGTTGAGCCAGCTGCCATGCTTGGGAGTGTAAACAAACTCCAGCTTGTCCAGCAAAGCCCGCGCCTTGTCAGGCGGAAATGCCTTGTAGAGCGAGGCACCTGTATGGGTATTGAGATTGTCCATCACCAGGGTAATACGCTTTGCATCCACATAGTCCTCCTCGACCAGGCGGCGCACCCCTTCAGCCCATTCGCAGGCGGCATGATTGTCCGCCACCTGAATGCGCCGCCAATTTTCAAATGGCGCATAAAACAGGATCAGGTGCGCAACGCCATTACGCTCATACTCCACATCATAACGCTCGGTTTCTCCCGGCCTTGCGGTGATCGGTGGCCGCACCTCCTTGATACACTGCACACTGGTTTCATCCATGCACACCACGGGATAGAACGGGTCTTGTGGTCTTTTATAGACTTCCAGCACCGCTTCCATCTGGCAGACGAAGTGGGCGTTACCCTGTGCCGGTATGCACCACATCCGCTTCTGCCAGGGTTTGATGGTGTTTTTTTAAAACCTGGCGGACGCATTCGTGGGAGATGCTCTCCACGACATCCAGTTCAACAAGTTGATCGGCCAGCATATGTAGTGTCCAACGGGCATATCCCTTTGGAGCGTTGCTGCAGGCCAGGCTAACCAGCCGGGCTTCTCCTTCGCCATCCAGTTTCCGCGAACGGCTGCGGCTGCGCTTTTTTCGCTCCAATGCCGCATCCAGCCCCTCGGTCACACAACGTTCGCGTATTTGTTCTACAGTCCGCCGAGCAAATCCTGTCCGCTCGGCGGCATCCTTATCAAAAAGTCCGGGGCCATGCTCCCCTTCATCAACCAGTAACAATACCTGTGCGTGTCGCCTTCGGTAAGCGGCTTCACGGCCGCGATTAATCAGGCCTTCAAGTCGTTTCCGTTCGTCAGACGTCAATTTCACCACGTAGCGCTTTTTCATTGCTAGAGTCCTCAACAGGTTGATATGATCTATTGAGAGACTACTTTAACATCCTAATTTATATTATTGAAGCACTACTAGTGCTCCGTCAATCTTATAATTTAGGATGCAGCGCTCCTGTGGTGTTTTGCAGCAAGGCACAGCAGAAGTAACTGCAAGTTCTGTTTTCCAGATTATTATCATTCTCTGACCGTCAGAAATGAGTATGGACCTGCCGGTCGTAGCCTCTCCAATTTTGCTCAGGTTGCTGATTTAGCGACTGCTCCATACCGGACAGTTGCAGTGGTTGGTCATCGGCCAGGATTTGGCTAGAAGCAGTCGTTTATGTGATGTCTCTAGATGATGGTGATGCAGCTAAGCTGATAGTGAGTTTACTTACTTTTGAGTCAGCAAATCGATACGTTTTCTTATCTGATTGCGCCGTAGTTTGCGTGAGATTTCCGCGAACATAGGCGTTTCCATGCTGTGATAACAAACAAATAACATCGTGCGAATCTCTAGGTCCTCATCCTTGAAGCCGAGTTCAGAAAACGCCTCGCGAATAAAGTTAAGTCGAAGTTGATTCGCCTTTTTTACTCCTCGGGCCGCACCTGCATCCTCCAGTGCCCATTGACGGAAGGCGATCTCGTAACGTGTGAGATCAAAGTCAAGGATCATTTCGGCGGCCTTTATGAGCCTGTCCTTCGGCTTGAGAGTCAGGATATTAGAATTTGTGGTAATCACCTGTGTGAATTCGTGGGTCCAGTAGTCCAGTAGTTGACGCAATAGGTCATCGCGGCTCTTGAAGTGCCAGTAAAAGCCAGCTTTAGCGATTCCTAGTGATCTGGCCAGTCCTTCTACGCTCAGGTTGGCGACACTTCCATCGATGAGGGCATGGAGGCCCATTTCAAGCCACTCTGCCTTTGAAACACCGCGACGTACTTTTTGTTTTTCCATAAGAGCATATTACTCAGTATTTAAGCAGAAATTAATAGACGATACCGTCTAGACTTATGCGTCTAACTATATTATGTTGACGGTGAGTATATACGGATCCTGAAAATCTGGGTTATTAAATGGGTAATACTAACTCTCAGCTCATCGAAACTTGATTCAATTTGAGTCTGGTGAGAAAGATTTTTGATGCCGTAAAACTATGCCTAACCAGGGTTCTCGGATATGGCAATGACAGGGCAGCAGCAAACACCACTACTGCCTTTATCGCTGTTATTCGGAAGGCTGAAACCAAACAAGAGGAATGACATGAAGAGAAAAAGATCGATATCCAGACATGCTTGGATTAATAAAGCTGTCTTACCCCTAGTCGTTACCATGGGGCTCGTGACTACCACATCTGCCGCTCAGTTCGACGCACCGTACTACGAATTTCTGAAGAAACACGGTAACGAATGGGCCGAAGAAGACAAGACAATCGACGCCAAGCTCGCAGCACTCGAAAAGAAGTTCGGCAAGAAACCGAACATTATTTACATCTTGGTCGACGACATCGGCCACGGTGAACTGGGCGTTCAGGGGGGCGGGGTAGCACGCGGGGCACCGACGCCAGAGCTGGATCGCATGGCACACGAGGGAATGATGCTCAACGGTTTCTACTCCGAACCTTCCTGTACGCCGACCCGAATCGCCTTGATGACTGGCCGGCATCCGGCTCGTACCGGCCTGACGGATGTCATTTTCCCGGGCAATCCGGCTGGCTTATCCCCCGAAGAAGTTACCGTTGCTGAAATCCTGTCCAAGACTGGCTATGCAACGGCGATGTACGGAAAGTGGCATCTTGGCGAGGGTGAAGAGACCTGGCCGCACAACCAGGGATTTGATGAGACGCTCTTCGGACTCTACAACACCGCACCTTATGCGTGGAACACACCGGGAGATCAATTCTTCTGGAATAACAAGGACACGCCGGAGTTCTTCACTCGATACCACCTTAATGGAGTGATGGAGGCCAAGAAAGGCGGGAAGGCTAAGGAGGTTGCACCACTTAATCTCGAGTCGTTAGCAGTCTTCGAGGAAAAGACATTCAATCGTTCCGTGGACTTCATCAAGCGTAATGCCAAGGGAGAGAAGCCATTCTTTCTTTACTGGGCATCCAATTTCGTGAGCATGTTCGCCGTTCATCCAGACTGGAAAGGCAAGTCAGCACAGGGGACGAACTCCGGCGATCAGTTTATGGAGCATGACCATTACGTGGGGAAGATCCTCAGGACGCTCGAGGATTTAGGTATTGCCGAGAACACCCTCGTGGTGTGGATGAGTGACAACGGCCCCATGTATGATTTCTTCCCCGAATCCTCGTCTAGCGCTTTTACTGGCGGAAAAGGTGATGTGCTCGAGGGCGGCGTGCATGTGCCTGCCATTGCCTGGTGGCCCGGCGTCATTGAGTCGAATCAGATCAAAGCGGACCTACTCCAGGTCACCGACATGTACACGACTGCTGCCAGGATCGGTGGTGCGATGGATGCAATACCAACGGACAGAGTCATCGACGGCCTCGAACAGAGCAGCTACTTGATGGCGGGTACGCCGAGTCGCCGTGAGTATATATTCCATTACTCAGGTCCCAACATCGGAGCCATTCGGATAGGTCAGTACAAGCGTCATCTTGCCGCTGCGCACGGCGGACTACCGGGCAAGGACTTCTACGACATCTATAAAGATCCCAAAGAGGAGCATGGTGTCATGGCAGAGTTGCTGTGGGCCTGGGTGCCGTTCGACGATTTTGCCCGCATGCATAACGAACTGATCGAGAAATATCCGCATCGTAAACCTTATAAAAGCGTTATCGAAGAATAGGCGACACCACAATTGCATGAAGATGGGCTGGGAAAAAGCACGGGCGTTTTCCCAGCCTCTCATGCATGACGTTATGTTGCACTTCGCACATCCATTTCAACCAAAGAAATGTTGGGCCCTATGAAAAAATGCAAAACCAGTCGACGCGACTTTCTAAAGACTTCCGTAGCGGTAGGCGCATTGGGTGTTTTACCTGGCCGTGTTGGCCAAGCGGCCGAAGCTGAGAAAGCCCAAATCAAGATCGCCGGCTACGACTATGACCGTGTCCGTGCCATCATGGATGGGCAGGTAGGCATTGAAGGTGCTGATGTCAACTTTAACGTTGAAGATGTCTATGCAGCCAATGCGTCTGCCTTTGGTCCTGAACGCAAGTATGAGATCACCGAGCTGGGACTGATCCCCTTTATTGTCAAGTACATCAATGATGACTTCCGAGACTACACGATAATTCCTGTGTTTATCTCGCGCATCTTCAGACATCGCAATGTTTTCGTACATGTTGATTCTGGGATTGAGAAACCCGAAGATCTGCGCGGCAAACGGGTAGGGACCCCCGGCTACGGGACGAGCGCAAACACCTGGATTTTAGGTTTTCTACTCGATGAGTACGGTGTCAAAGCCGATGAGATGCAGTGGATCGAGACCAACAAGGACTCCCAGGGGTCCACCCTTAAGACGGATTCCAAAAAATATTTCTTACCTGATGACTTCCCAATTGTGAAAGGGCCTCCCGATGTCGATGAGTCCGAATTGTTACTCAGTGGCGGCTGCGATGCGCTGATTACCGCGATTACGCCAAAAGCGTTTCTGGATGGCAATCCGAAAATTAAGCGATTGTTTCCTGACGCCTATGCTGCGGAGAAAGACTACTACAAGAAGACGGGGTTATTTCCGATCATGCATGTCGTTGCGATTCGCACTGATTCCATTAAGGCGAATCCAGGGCTGCCGAAGACCGTTTTCAAAATGTACAGCAAGGCCAAGCAAAAGGCTTACGCCAACCTGGAAACCACCACTTCTTTAAAGGTCACTCTGCCGTGGGTGACCCAGGAGTTTGAAGATACCCGCAAGCTCATGAGTAAAAACTACTGGCCCTATGGCATCGAGGCAAATCGCAAGGAGTTGGAAGCCGTTATGCGTTATACCCACGAGCAGGGTCTTGTAAAGCATCACCTGGAATTCGAGGAGCTATTCCATCCCTCAACATTGGAATTGAAAGAAGATACGGCTTAATGGGCGCGAAACTAACGCCGCCTGAGTAACCATTCCCCGGCTCTGCCGCCCCCTTTCCTCTTGGAGAGCGGGGCCGGCAGGCTCAGTGTGAAGGATGGAGCCCGTCCATGTAGAGGCCAGTGAGACGCTGGGCCAGAAATCCCCATAATCAGAGCAACAATTGTAATGGTGCCGATATCCCCAATCATGAGTGCTTCAT
>JBGCEU010000144.1:0-16412 GCA_045106535.1 Akkermansiaceae bacterium
CAACGGCAACTTCCCGCACTGGTTCAACGGCACCTTTAAAAATTACAGCAAAAATGAAGCTGCCCTGCCCGTGGATCAACATCAGCTCATCGCCCTAATCGCCCCCCGCCCGGTTTATGTCGCGAGCGCCACCCAGGACCGCTGGGCTGACCCCATGGGAGAATTCCTAGCCCTCAAGCACGCCGTTCCTGTCTACGAGCTCTACCAAGAAAAACCCCTAGGAGCTGTCACATCACAGCCCCAACCAGGAAAAAGTGCCGGCAATCTCATGCGCTACCACATCCGAGAGGGGAAACACAACATCACCCCCGAGGATTGGAAACACTACCTCGACTTCGCCGACCGCTGGCTTTCAAAACCGTGAAAGCAACCCATCACGCCCTCGACATTCGAACCGACCGCTGCTAACCCAGCTCCATGGAAACAATTGAACTCGCTGGAAATTACACCGCCCAATGGGGTGAAGGCCCGATCTGGTGGCAGGGGCAGCTTTTATACGTGGATATCGAGCGCCATCTGGTGCTGCAATACGATCCCAGCGCCAACGAGGAAAAAACCTGGGACGTGAGCGGCAGCGTCGGTCGTGTGGGCACCGTGGTGCCTCGTGCCCAAGGTGGACTGGTTGTCGCCGGTGACACCGGCCTGCATTTCCTTGATCCCGCTACCGGAACAACCACACCGATCACGGACCCGGAGACCGACAAGCCCGACAACCGCTTCAACGACGGCAAATGTTCACCGGACGGCCGTTTCTTCGCCGGCACCATCAGCCTGGTTAAAAACACCGGTGACGCCACACTCTATCGCCTCGACCCCGACCTCTCGCTACACACCGCCTACAGTGGCGTAACGAACTCCAATGGCATCGCATGGAGTGCGGATGGCTCTACCTGCTACTACATCGATACCCCACGGCAGGAGGTCATTGCGTTTGATTACTCACCTGAGACTGGATTGTTAGGAAACGAACGTGTCGCCTTTTCCACATCCCACATCAGTGCGTCACCCGATGGCATGACCATCGATAGCAACGGCAACCTCTGGATTGCATTCTGCCATGGCGCCTGTGTGATCTGCTACGATCCCGCGACAGGTAAACAGCTGCACCGGGTCGAGCTCCCCTGCCTGGAAACAACCGCCTGCGCCTTCGGCGGAGAAAATCTGGACGAACTCTACGTCACCACCGGCATCCACAAGGAACAGGTAGAGGAAGACGCCGGCAGACTGATCCGCATCAAGGGACTGGGAGTGACAGGTGTGCCATCGAATTCCTTTGGCGGGTAAAAATGTCATCCGTTCCGCTCGCCAAAATGCTCTGACTGTATTATGCAACCCCTCTCATGACCCAAGAATCCGTCAAGGAAGTCCGTGTCTTCGCGCCCGCCACCGTTGCCAACGTGGCGTGTGGTTTTGACGTACTCGGTTTCGCCATAGAAGCACCGGGCGATGAAGTTGTTGCCCGTCACTCGGACAAACCCGGACTGCGCATCACCAAGATTACCGGAGACAATGGCAAGCTTCCCAAAGACGTGGAGAAAAATACCGCAGGTGTCGCTGCCCTCGATTTACTACGCCACCTCGGCATGAGCGACCGCGGCATCGAGCTGGAAATCCACAAGAAAATGCCCTTCGGCAGCGGACTCGGATCATCCGCCGCATCCGCCGTGGCAGGTGTCTATGCCGTCAATAAACTCATCGGCGAGCCGCTCGCCAAAAAACAGCTGCTTCCCTTCGCGATGCAGGGCGAAGCCAGTGCCGACGGCGCATGGCACGCCGATAACGTAGGCCCAAGCCTGTTAGGCGGAGTCGTTTTTATTCGCTCCAACCAAGAGCTCGATATCGCCCAGCTGCCAGTCCCCAAAGACCTGTGGGCAGCGGTAGTGCATCCGGAAATGGAAATCCTCACCAAAGTGGCTCGCGAAATCCTGCCCACCGACATCCCGATGGTGAACGCTACCCAGCAGATTGGAAACCTCGGGGGACTGATCTGCGGACTGATCCAGGAGGACTACGCCATGATCGGCAGATCCATCCACGATGTGATAGCTGAACCACGCCGCCACAAGCTCATCCCTGAATTCTACAATGCCAAACGTGCCGCCATGGCCCAAGGAGCGCTCGGATTCTCCATCTCAGGTGCAGGCCCCAGCGTGTTCGCACTATGCGAAGGTGAGGAAATTGCGCAACGTGCAGGCAAGGCGATCTCAGAAGTGTTCGACAAAATTGACCTTGAAAATCAATGCTACGTCTCGCGCATCAATCTCGAGGGCGTACATGTCGTGTAAGGCTAACTCACTCAAAACCAGCCTATTTAATTGGTTGCTCGCAAGTTATTCACAATGATTTCATAGGGACTTATGAAAGTCTCCAAGCTTGCATTCCAAATTATCAATAATCTGAGTTAATTCCCGGAGCTAGCAGGCCATTTTTGATGATTGAGCCTGACTCGTAAATTTGGCGTGGCACCCAGAAACCCCTTTATTTAAAGGCATCAAAGCGACCTCAGATAAACAATGCTAATACAGTTAGGTATAGGAAAGGTGATATTTCATTTATCTCAACCGGGTCTCAAAACACTCAAATCATCAACGACTTAGGTCTTTTTTCTGTTATAAAATACAGAGTATTCACTTGATTGTTAGGAGAAATTCAAAAGTTATTCACAAGCGGTTGATCGAGAAGGGAATAATTGTCAATAAAGATTAACTATTAACTGGTCAGAATGTTTTTTTTCTATAAAATAAACAACGTTAACAGCCCTTACCCTTCCATGCCTAAAACTACCGAACATCGGCAGCACCTCAATGTGCGCGCCACCCAGATGGAGATGAACCCACGTGGATCCGTGGGAGAGTCCAGCCCGCTAACCGAAGATTTTAACGGGAAGCTTATTGAGGCACAGACTCAGCTCGAGCAGCTTCAGCAGCAGCAGCAAGAGGTTGAGCGCCAGAAGCAAGAGCTTCAAGAACTCAACGAGGCAAAAGAAGATTTTCTCCATGGTCAGGTTGATCTGCACGAGAAACTGAGCACAGCAGTCACCTCAATGGATCGCGAGATCTTCGCGACCAAACAAGAGCTTGATGAACTTGAGCAGGCACGCATCTGCTTTGCAGACCACCTTGAAAAGATCAACGCACTGAACCCGGATGGATGGAACAACGAAAGCCTACGACAGGATCTCGCGCGTGCCATTTCTGTGCTTGATCTAGCCGAAGATGAATTTGAGCAGGCTGTGGATCATTTCTCCGGAGGACGCAGCGCTTCAGTATTTGGTGCTAACAGCAAAACCAAGCGCCCAAGCAGCTCATCGAGTTCAGAGAGCGAGTTTACCACGATGCTGCGTAATGGGCTCGCGTTCAATCTCCCCATGATGATCTTTGGTGCGATCGCTTTGATCATTTATTTGATGAAATAAAGAGCTGCCTACTTTTTCAAACATGGCAGATCAAGACACATCAGCCGAGGCCTTAGATGGGCCGGATTTTGATACGCTAAGTGCACGCGAAAAAGAACTTCGTGCTCAGATCGAGCAGCTGCAGGACTTCGTAGAACATGGGCCTGAGCGAGAAAAACAAGCAGCCGAAGAACAAATGCGCACCCTCCCGCCACCTACGGAGGTTCAGGAGCGGTTGCGAGAGAAAAAATTCATGGAAAAACTCAGCCGCGGTGAGCTCAAGAATGAACGCCGTAATCAGGCAAAGAGCGGTTTTTTATTACTGCTACTCATTCTCTCCATGCTCGCTATCGGATATTGGATCTATCAGACCATTCAATAGTGCTTCAGTAATTCCACCCCCCTGTATAGAGGTAGTCGGTATCGAGTTAGATTTGAAATATGGGTTTTTTTTCTGCCGTATGAAATAATTGTAAATACCATCCGTCTTGTAGATGTGTGTGACTATTCTGCCTTGCGATACTGTCTGACGGACGTGCGCTGTGCTCAGAGAACTGTTAAGTTTCACTCACACCCTCATCCCATCGCCAATTCAGGTCAGAAACGCCTTAATCAGTAGGAAATTTAATGCATCGCCAACAGTCAACCCGCACTTTGAAATCGCTCAAACTTGGCGCAGTGCATTATCTGTTCAATGTATGCCTGACTCTGGCAACAACCGTTATGTTTGTGGCATGGTTCATCTTGAATGACCAGATGCTGCTCAGGTGGAGTGGCGCTGCATTCGTTTTCCTGCTTCTGTCTGGATTGGTCTTTTTCTTGAAAAATATGTCCTGGCAATGCCCATTGTGTATGGGAAAGCTCTGGGTTAGATCAGGTTGCCGCAGACACCGAAACGCTAAGCCGTTGCTCGGTATTAGCTACCGCACGGGTGTCGCTATTTCGATTTTGTTTAGCAAATCCTATCGTTGTCTGTACTGCGGCGAAGCGTTTAGCACTCGAAAGGCTCGCCGCTGAGATATTTTGTGTCATCTGTTTGAGCATCCGTACTTGAAACTTGATCGGCAGCGATGCAGTTTTCCTGCATGAGCAGTGAACAGATGGACGTCCGCTACGTAGCGAACCTAGCCCGCATCGAATTGAGTGATCAGGAGTGCTCTCTCTTCCAAGGCCAGTTAGAGGCTGTGCTCGGCTATATTGAAAAGCTCAAGGATGTTGATATTGATGGTATCGAACCCACAGCTCATGCCGCTCCTGTATTTGATCGATTGAGGGAGGATGCCTCCCGCGATGGGCTTGCCCAAGATGATCTCCTTCGCAACGCACCAGAGAGTGCTCTTGGCCAAATTCGCGTCCCAAAAGTTGTGGACGCCTAATCCTCATCTAACCGAGCACTGACAACCAATCTACCATGTCCCTCGCCACAGAAAGCATTTCCTCACTTCGCTCAAAGCTCACCAGCGGCGAAATTCAATCGGCTGATATCCTCGAC
This sequence comes from Akkermansiaceae bacterium, assembly GCA_045106535.1. GTDB lineage: Bacteria > Verrucomicrobiota > Verrucomicrobiia > Verrucomicrobiales > Akkermansiaceae > Oceaniferula. The sequence goes on from JBGCEU010000144.1 coordinate 4,887, forward strand.
TCACTCGCGGAAAACATTGCCACGTCGGAGGTAGGAGCTTACCTATCACACGATCTTGAAACTGCTAAAAAAGAAGCTCAATCTGCCGATCTGAGCAAACCGCTCGGGGGTATTCCGATTGGCATCAAAGACAACATTAACGTCACCGGCCAGCCCTGCTTTTGTGCCTCACGTTTTTTGGAAAATGCCTATACCTCCCCGTATGATGCCACGGTTGTTCGCAAACTCCGTGATGCGGGAGCTATACCATTCGGGCGTATGAACATGGATGAGTTTGCTATGGGTTCTACCACAGAAAATTCAGCATTAGGAAAAACGGTGAACCCACACGATGCTCAAAGAGCTCCCGGTGGCTCATCCGGTGGATCAGCTGCTGCGGTAGCATCCCATACCGCAATCGCAGCACTGGGATCAGATACCGGTGGCTCGATACGCCAACCCGCAAGCCACTGTGGGGTGGTGGGGCTCAAGCCCTCTTACGGTCGAGTCTCTCGCTACGGTCTGGTGGCCTTCGCATCATCTCTCGATCAAATCGGCCCACTGACACAAAATGTCGAAGATGCCGCGTATTTACTCAATGTTATCTCGGGTTATGACACTGCGGATTCAACATCGCTGGAGCAGGATGTCCCTGATTTTACCGAGGGGTTAGATCAAGGTGTGAAGGGCATCAAACTTGGACTTCCCAAAGAATACTTTGGTGATGGCATTGATCCCGCCGTGCGCGCGAAAATCGATCAAGCAGTCGCAGGCTTAGAATCTGCGGGCGCGGAAATTGTAGAAATTTCCCTACCTCATACGGAGTATGCAGTAGCTACCTATTATATTTTAGCGACCGCAGAAGCATCTTCGAATTTATCACGTTTTGATGGCGTGCGTTATGGCAACCGGGTGGAAAAACCTGAGGAGATTCTCGATCTCTATCGCAGAAGCCGAGCACAGGGCTTTGGCCCAGAGGTAAAGCGCCGAATCATCCTAGGCACCTATGTGCTCTCATCTGGCTACTATGATGCCTACTACAGCCGAGCACAAAAGGTTCGCACTCTGATCCGACAAGATTTTCAGGATGCCTACCAGAAAGTGGATGCTATCCTATCTCCTGTAGCTCCAAACGCAGCCCCTCTGTTAGGTGCTGACAAAGATGATCCTCTACAACAGTACCTTGCAGACATTTACACGATTTCTGCAAACCTGGCAGGCATATGTGGCATTAGTGTTCCTTGCGGTGCAATTTCTTCAGAAACAGAGAGCAATCTACCAGTAGGGCTTCAAATACTAGGACCATCCATGGGTGAACAATCACTACTCCGAATTGCGCGGGCAGCCGAGATGTCCTGCTAGTCCGATAATCAAGGCGATGCTTTCTGGGACTGAGGATGAGCATCCTCTTCCTGTAGCTTACGAATCGTCTTTCTAGCTGCCTCGTTGACAGCCACGCATAGGTTCTCACCACTGTTAGAACTGGTGAGGTAGCGAGCAACATTTGCCTCTTTGATTCCTAACCATTGATCTAAATCATCTGGTTTCAGCTGTGGGTAGCGTTCTGCTCTGTTATACTGCATCACCACGATCGTTGACTGCCAATCCATACCTACATGGGTAGCATTTCCCATCATCGCAATCAGTTTGTCTCTGCTTGCTGATATCGCATTGGCGTCGCAATCGACTACAAACACAACCGCATCAGCATCTGTTAGCATAAGCTGCTCTGCAGCCTCATGAAACGGGTTACCGGTAATTCCGAAGACCCTCACTTTCACGAAAGGCCCATCCGGAAGAGGCTCGGGCCATATAAAGTCAGTTCGCGCAACTTCAGCCCCGGAGACGAAGCCAGTCCTTAGGGTAGCCTGTCCTCGGGCAGCTGCTACCGCTTGAACAATTGATTTTTTTCCGGATCCGGCTTGTCCTACCACGGCGATCTTGATCGCCACCTCCCCTTTATCACTCGACCACTTAGCCACGGATTAACTTGAGGAATGAATAGTCGATCAAGCAGCTGAAACACTAAGCAAGTTTGCCAATTTCCCGTGCGACAATAATCAACGTCTCCTGTACTCCTGGTGCGTATGTTCCCTCGTGGAGAACTGCGATGGTTGTCTCCCCCTCACTGAGGAAATCAACATCTCCACCAGCAGCATTCAATTTCATTTCCCGGCTGTCACCGAAGCCCATTGTTTGCATTGCTTGGCGGAAATTAGAAAGTGCTGCTGATTCGTGTTCACCCACGACAGCGACGTTACGCACGCCAGGCAAGGTGCGGGCACGCTGAATAATTTCTTGCTGATCAAGAGGATGATCGACGCCGAAAATGGCTCGTAATTCGAGCTGTTGGAATGCCGGGGCAGGTTGAGGTGTCATCGCTTGTGGCACTTGCTGTTGAGCTTGTGGGGTCACTGTTGCCATAGCAGCAGATGCCACAGGCGTCAGGGTAGGTTGAGGCTGTTGAGGTGCGGGCGCTGGAGCAGGCTCGGGAGTATACCGTGGCTGCACTGCAGCAAAATCCTGCTGTGGCTCGAGTTCAGCTTTTGCGGCCTCGTAGTTGTGGCGGTCGTTCTGCGCCACGGCAAAGGGTGAATCTCGCTGTGATTGAGCTATTGGAGCCGCCTCGGTAAACTGACCCGCAGCTTGTTCAGGAAATCCGTTCATTTGGAAAGGTCCACCGTTTGATTGGGCGGACTGGGGAGCTGCCTCAAAAACATGCTGCCCCTGGGCTTGAGCCGCTTCGGGGTTCCCTTCGTCGGATGGAGCGACTCCTTTGATCGCAGGAGGCTGCCCTTCGGGACGTGGCTGAGGTATTCCAGCCTGTTGAGTCTCGTCTTCTAGATTGGTATGAACTTGCTGAAATGGAGATTGGGAAGCCGCGGCGAAGGGTGAATTCTGCTCGGGGGCTGCTTGCGCCCCATTGGACGAGACTGCCGTGAATGGGCTGGCTGCTCCACTGCTGTTTCCGTTTTGCTGATTGGGCTCGGCGTCGGGAGCGATGCTAAATATTCCTTGTTGGGACATGTTTGATCAGGGTTTGGTGTGGTTGTTGTCTCTTGCGTGCGCGGAGGTATGATATGTATTGCCGTGTAAGCTTAACAAATCTCTGCGCAAGACATCTTACGAGTTTCAAGTGCTAAAGACAATGGAAAATCAAGAAATGTTCAAAATAAATTTAAAAAAACCGAACCTAATTAGATCAATCAGCTACCAGATCATAGTTTTTCTCAAAATTAAAGTGGCAGATCGTAACTGCGACCATCCGCACCATCAAACCATCTCACGTAAGCGAGATTGACGGTGGCATATCCTCCGGGCGTCGGAAAATCACCTGTGAAATACCAGTCTCCCACCGGCCCCTTAATGCAAGCGTGTAGGTTTCCGATTGTCTGGTAGATGACTTCCACCTCTCCATGCCAACCTGTGAGCTCAGGGTAGACCATGCGGCTAATTTCGGCTGAGATTTCCTCGTCCGAGAAATCAGCGTAGATGCGCTTCACCTGATTCACACGCTCTTCGGCTGGCTTAATCAACTCCGATTTGCATGCTCGGTAAACATCCTCTAGCAACTTCGCGTTGTTCGCTCGTTTGATTAAATTCACTGCCGCTTGGAAAGCGATAAATTTACCCAGCTCTGACATATCTATTCCGTAACAGTCCGGATAACGGATCTGGGGTGCTGTCGAGCAGACGACTATCTTCCGTGGTCGCGTGCGGGCGAGGATTTTCAGGATCGATTCCTTGAGTGTTGTCCCCCTAACAATCGAGTCATCCAGTACCACGAGGGCGTCTTTTTCCTTCACCAGATCGTAGGTGATATCATAGACGTGGGAAACCAGCTGCGCCCTGCCCTTTTCCTGGGAAATAAAAGTGCGCATCTTGATGTCTTTATGCACGGCCTTTTCTCCACGTGGCCAATTGCGCATGACCAAGTTATCGAGCAGTTCCTCGGTAAGGATACCTTTTTCACATGCATCCATGATTTCCGCACGCACTTCCTGACGTCTGAGCATACGCAAACCATCGAGAAATCCATAGTAAGCAGTTTCCGCTGTGTTGGGAATAAAAGCAAAGACGGCATTATCAAAGTTCCCATCGATCGATTTGCAGACTTGATCCACGAGTGCGGCACCCATCGCCTTACGCTCCCGGTAGATCGATGGGTCATTACCCCGTGAAAAATAAATACGCTCGAAGGAGCATGGCGTTTTGGGTCTCTCATCGTGAAACCTAACAGTTTTCTGACTGCCATCACGGCGCACGATGGACACGTGCCCTGGTTCTATTTCTTGAACGTCCTCTTTTTCAGCCTCAAACACTGTCATCAGTGGCACACGTTCGGAGGCAAAAGCAATCACCTCATCATCCTGATAGACATGACACGGACGAATCCCGCGTGGGTCGCGCATGACAAACATATCACCATTGCCCACGACACCACTGATCGCGTAACCCCCGTCCCATGCCTCACCGGATTTGCGCACGATGCCGGGCATATCCATTTGCTGGGAAATCAGTTCGGGTATCTCACGACCATCAATGCCCTCGTCACGTAGCTTGTGATAGAGATCCGTATGATGCTCATCAAGATGAAAACCAATCTCCTCTAACACCGTCTGGGTATCGGTGCCAAAGACGGGGTGCTGGCCACGATCCATCATCTTTGTATTCAACTCACCCGTGTTGGTCATGTTAAAATTACCCATCACCATGAGTGTGCGCGTCGGCCAGTTAGATCGGCGCAAATACGGGTGGCATGAGCCGGAATCGAACTCTCCGGATGTGCCATAGCGCAGATGCCCCATGAGCACCTCGCCACCGAAATCAAATTGGTTTTTTACCGAATCAGGATCCTCGGGATCAAGAATACCCTTCCGCGCCATGCGGTTGAAGTTTTTGAGTTCCTTGCGGAAAACATACGCCATCGAATCCTTCTTAGCATCCCTGCGGCGGAAAATGTAGGGCTGCCCGAGCGGCATGCCTAGTTTGACACAACCAATACCAATACCGTCTTGACCCCGGTTGTGCTGTTTTTCCATCAGCAGGAACAGCTTGTTCAGACCCCACAACGCGGTGCCATACTTGTCCTGGTAGTAGGAGAGTGGTTTGCGTAGCCGCACCACCGCGATGCCGCATTCGTGTTTGATAGGATCGCTCATGGGGAAATCAGTTACTAGTTCTCAGTTACCAGTTGCCAGATTTTCAAGACTCCATGCTCACTTTGACGCCTCCGCCGTCAGTGATAGTTCCTATTTTCACTCCGCCGGGCCCCGCACCTAACACCTTGCCTACCTCATCGGGAGAGACAATCGCCACCCAGCCGAAGCCCATGTTAAAGGTGTGGAATTTATCCTCCGCATCCACGTATTCGAAAATCTTCTGCATCGCGCCGTTTTGCCAATTTGGGATCACCACATCCGCACCATGATTCGGCAGGAGGCGTTCCAGGTTTTCAGGAAGACCACCACCAGTAATGTGGGCATATGCACGAGGTTTAACTCCCGCGGCTTTGATATCGTTACAGACATCATGATAGAGTCTCGTAGGTGCAAGAAGGCTAACAATTTCTTCTTTTGAAAATGCATCACCGTGTTCAGCAAGAACTCGGCGGATCAGGCTCCAGCCGTTCGCATGTGGCCCGTCCGACTGATAACCGACAAGCACGTCGCCCGTGGCGATCGTGGTGGGGTCGATTAAATCCGGTTTCTCACAGCAGCCGATGCAGAATCCAGAAAGCTCAATCACATCTTCCGGCACGATACCCGGCATTTCCGCCGTTTCACCACCTGCCAGAATGCATCCGCAGTCTTCAAGATAGTCACACATTCCCGCTATCAATCGAGTGATCAACGGCTTATCCAGAGCGGCAATACCAATATAATCTAGAAACATGAGCGGATCACCTCCTGTGGTAATGATATCGTTCACGCTCATCGCGATCAGGTCTTTTCCTGCCGCCTCTAGCTCATCGTGTTCTAATAAAATTTCGAGCTTCGTTCCTACCCCATCACAGCCAGTGACGATGACGGGTTCTTTCCAATCGCTCAGATCGTATGCCGCAGCGAAAAGTCCAAAAGCTCCGTAAAGCTGGCGTTGATTCTGCGTTCTACGCACATGGGTTCCGATGTCCCCGACGAGGGCGGCGGCCTCCCTAGTATCCACGCCCGATTCCTTATAGGTGAGTTTGCCCGACATAGCTCGTGAGGCAGTTGTTTTAACAGCCAATCCACCCGTGGCAATGGTTTTATTCCCTGATCCACTGGGAATGATGACTTTATTTCACAACATCTGGTGTTGGTGGCGGTTCAATAATAAGCTATATTGCGGAAAATCAACGATTCACAGCTGACGCGGCATCTAATTGTATGGAAGAAAACACCTCACCAACCCACTTTATAGCGCCAACTGTAGAGGCATTAGCGCCTCACTTTCCAGCCTATGACGTGGAGCATTTTATCGCCCAGGGAGGCATGGGTGCCGTCTACCAAGCCAATCAGGTTTCGCTCGACCGTCGCGTAGCAATCAAGATTCTCCCACGTGAATTTGGCCAAGACGAAACATTCCGTGCGTCTTTCGAGGCTGAGGCCAAAGCGATGGCAAAACTAAACCACCCCAATTTGATTGGCATCTATGATTTTGGGGAAGTAGATGGCATGCTTTTCCTGATCATGGAGTATGTGAACGGAAAGTCACTGTTCCACTCGTCTCACGGGCAATCAATTGATCCAACCCAAGCCGCTCATATCGTGAGTGCGATTTGCGATGGCCTAGAGCATGCCCATGCTGGCGGAATCCTCCACGGTGATGTTAAGCCTGCAAATATTTTGCTCACGCCGGACGCGGTTCCTAAAATAGGCGACTTCGGTCTCGCACGGCCGATGAATGAGAGTGCCAGTGCCGATGAGGTCATTTATGGCACCCCTGGGTACACCGCACCTGAGATTATCGCACGAGCTCAAGTGGATCACCGAGCAGATATTTTTTCCACCGGGGTCATGCTTCACGAGCTTCTCACCGGTTCTCTTCCGGATGACAGCAGGACGCCACCGTCAGCTGCCGCCAGCACACCGCCTAGCTTTGATAGTATCGTTGCCCGCGCGACCGATCCTAATCCAGATTTGCGTTTCACGAGTGCCGATGAAATGTCGAAAGCCCTTCACAAGGCGTCAACTTCAGATGCTCTAGCGTCACCACTCAAGTTATCGACATCCGCTCCTGTCACGCCACCGATGTCGTCAGTGGTTCTCCCACCCAAGAAGTCCAAAACTGGCTCTGTCATTGGATCGATTTTGGCAGTTGCCGTCATTGTGTTAATTGTCGCCATGGTTCTCCCTGGCAATGAGGAGGACACTTCAAAAACACCAAGCGAGGCGAACACAGAGACTCCGCAGCAAGATACACCGCCAACTCCAAAACCTGAGCCGGCTCCGACTCCCCCACCCAAGCCGGAACCTGTCATCGCCATCAAGCCTTTTCCGGAACCTAAAGTCACCGAGCCAAAAGAGACAGTTTCCGAGGCACTCGCACGCCTCAGGGATAAGTTGGCATCCGGCGAACGTGATGAGTTCCCACCCCAGGCGGTAGAGCACCAAGGCGACCGTTTCCTGATGCTGGAAAAAGGAATGTCACAGGACAATGCTCAGGCATTTGCCGAGGCACATGGTGCCCAGCTTGCTGTATTAGCCGAAAAGGAGGCACGTGAAGAACTCGCCAAAGCTCTCAACGTATCGACGCCCGTATGGCTAGCCGCTGGTATGGCATCACACGACCAATGGCAGTGGATGGATGGCACGAAATGGAATGCGATAAACACTCCGCCCGATACTGCTGAAACAGGCCGAGCCATCGCCATGAGAGCCAATGGCGAAATGATCTCTTCCAAGAAAAGTGTTAGTCACCGAGCCATTCTCCATTGGCGTAAGGACGCAACGAACCCATCGACTATCGAAGCTCAACTCGAGCGCACTGAAGAGAGCATTAAGTCAGTGGGTATCGAAAAAGCCGTCTATCCTGTCGGCACACACTCCTACCGAGGTTCGCATTACCTGCTCATCAAGAAGACACTGAGCTGGGAAGACGCCTATCGATTCGCAAAATCCTACGATGCCGTCCTTGCCTCGCCTGCAAGCGCGAACGAGCAAAAGTGGATTCCTTGGACTTACCAAGGCATGAACGCCACTGTGTGGCTTGGTGGATATTTACTGAACCAAAATTCTCCTTGGCGCTGGATTAACAAAGAGCCCTTCTCGGCAAATTCATGGAAACAGGGCGAGCCCAGCACGTCCGCCTCAAATAACCGTATGCTCATGGAGCTAAAAAAGGGTCAAACCACTGCCTCATGGATCACTAGCGATGGTGCGACTGGCGGGGCAAGCCACTATCTCTTGGAGTGGAGTAAAGCTGCTCAATCGAGGCCCACTGCATCCCGCTTTGATTTGGATAAGTGGCTCGATGGCGTGAATCGGAAAATAGCCGACCGTGTGCGCCCGATCATTGAAGATCACAAAAAGGAAAAGGACAAAGAAATCGCTAGTTACATCCGTGACATGAAGCGGGCTGCCAAAAAAATGGAAATCCCAGGAGGTGGCCGACGTGGTCGCGCTGACAGATTTAATGACTACTTTGAAAGGCTGGTCGATGACGCGATGGAGCAAGTTGAAGAGGACGGAGAGATTCCAGACGACATACCAGAGAGAGCCCCGAGAACTTTTCATGACCTGACCGATAAAGCTCAAAAATCCATGGATAAGCTGAAGGAAGAACACCAGAAAGCACTCACCAAGGAACTTGAGTTTTACACCCGAGGTCTACTCAATAAGGCGGCTAGCATCACAAAGGACGGCTTCACAACACAAGCGGGTGAAATCAAAGGGCTCGTCGATGAGATAGGCACCAGCACAGATACCTTTGTCTCAAAAATCGGCTTGTAGCCCTGCCCCACGGTTGGTTGAGGGTGGATTGTAGGTCAAGTTTGTAAAAACCCACCACATGTGGACGTATTGAGGCCACTCAATTCGAGCCTTTCTATATGAAATTAAACGTCTGCCTATTTATTCCCTGCATCCTGGCTGTATCCTCGCCCCTAACAATTTTTGCAGAATCAGGAAAACAACTCTACGCCACCTACTGCTCTGCCTGCCACTCAACTGATGGAAAGGGAGCCACAGGAGGAGCATTCCCACCGCTAGCGAATAGCCCTTGGGTAAATGGCAAACCTGAACGAGCCATCCAGACAGTCCTCCACGGGCTGGCCGGAAAAATTGATGTGCTCGGTAAAGAATACAATCTAGTCATGCCGCCACAGGGTGCCGTGCTCAGCGACCCGCAAATTGCCTCCATTCTCACCTATGTTAGATCATCATGGGGAAACAACTCCGATGCCGTCAAACCAGACCAAGTCAAGGCAGCCCGCGCCGCCTCCGCCAATCGTAACAAGCCATGGACAGCTCCTGAGCTGGACAAACTCCACCCACTCCCGCAGGCACCCTCCCCCATCACGGATCTCATCCGCTACACCTACGAGGGTGAACAAAAAAAGATGCCGGACTTTTCAAAACTAGAAAGCACGTCCGTCGAGGAAGAGCATCACGGACTGCTCAATCTGAAAAACATCGCCGCGAAAGATCACTTTGGTGTCGTATGGGAGGGCAAACTGAACGTGCCTAAGTCGGGGAAATTCACTTTCACTCTGGCATCCGACGACATATCCGCACTGTATTTAGATGGCAAAAAAGTTGCCGAGGTCATCGGCAGCGGACCGATCAGTTCCAATAATCGCCGGAAAACTGCACGTATCGATCTCAAGCAGGGCACCGTCCCTATCAAAGTCGAGTATTACGAGCACACTGGCCAACAGGGTATCGAGCTAAGCTGGAGAGGTCCCAAAACAAACGGCACCCAATGGCTCAGTGAAGATCAGCCGAAACAAAAAAGAAAAAGGAAACCACCCGTCGTGATCGATCTCACCCCGACTGGTCAGGAATCCGCCATCTATAACCATTTCCTCAACGGTACCACGCCTCGCTCACTTGCCGTTGGCCACCCGAACGGGACAAACTTCGCATTCAGCACCAAAAATTGCTCCCTGGACATGATCTGGTCTGGGAAATTCATCAGCGCGGGCAGGCACTGGACAGGTCGCGGCACGGGTCGGACAGATCCGCTTGGAAGTAACCGGCTACCACTCGGCGGCAAGGGATTTGTAACCGATGCTCAAGTGCAGTTTAAGGGATACACGCTTAACAAACTTCGCCAGCCAATCCTGCGATACACGGTTGCAAACTCCACAATCACCGACGCCATCCTGCCTGGCAAGACCAACCAAGAACTTGTCCGTAATATCACCATCAAAGGCAAGGAAACACTGACGTTTTCCGCAGTCTCTGGCATCCCCGTGGAGCAGTTAGAAAAAAACACCTACCAGCTCGCTGGCAGCTGGAAGCTCTCAGTTCCAAGCGTCCCAGCAGTAGCAAAAAAAGACTCACTCACTCTCGATCTCACTCCCGGCGCACACACCTTCACCTACTCGATTAAGTAATGAAAAACCTTCTCATTCTCTCACTCGCCCTAACAGCATTACCGCTGCTGGCGCAGGACAAGCAGTCTGACTATTACCAACGCGAGGAAATCCCACTTCCTGAAGGCGAGGTCATGGAGGTCGGTTCCATTGCGCTTCTGCCTGATCAAAAAATAGCCGTCGGCACACGGCGCGGAGACGTCTGGATCTGCAAGGGCGCATATGAAAAAGACCTCACCAAAGTGAGCTGGACACTCTACCACCGCAGCCTGCACGAGCCACTCGGCATGTTTTATAAAGATGGCTGGATTCACTACACGGATCGCTCTGGCCACGGCCGCATGAAGGACACCAACGGCGACGACCGCATGGATGTGTTAGAAGTCATCAACAATGAATGGGGTATCAATTCCGACTACCACGAGTATGCCTTCGGCACGACGCCCGACAACAATGGCGATGTCTGGGCCGCCCTCTGCCTGACCGGCTCCTTCCACGCCCGCTCCCAGTGGCGCGGATGGGTTGTTAGAATTACACCTGATGGAAAAATGATCCCGACCGCGTCCGGCGTGCGCTCCCCCGGCGGCATCGGTTTCAATGCTGCGGGAGATACTTTCTACACCGATAACCAAGGCCTCTGGAACGGCACCTCCTGTCTCAAGCACGCCAAACCCGGCGGCTTCACTGGCTGCCCAACGGGAAATATTTTCTACAAAGACGCCCCTAACATGGGAGAAAAACCTGCCGACCCCGTGAGCGGCTCCCGCATCCACACCGAGCGCAAACGTATCCCCCAGCTTGTCCCGCCCGCCGTGCAGCTACCGCACGGCATCGTTGGGCAGTCTCCCACTGCTGTTATCACAGACCACACCGGTGGAAAATTTGGTCCCTTCGCCAATCAAGTCCTCATCGGCGAGCAAACCCACTCTGCCGTCCAGCGAGCCTATCTTGAAAAGGTCAACGGCGTCTACCAGGGTGCTGTGTTTAAGTTCCTCGAAGGTTTCCGCGCCGGCATCGTGCCCATGCGC
>JBGCEU010000145.1:0-9838 GCA_045106535.1 Akkermansiaceae bacterium
ACCACTGTTTGATCTAACATATTACTATCGCCTTCCGGTGTGTTACGGAGTCGGTTCAGGAAATAGGCATGCTGCTTGGCGCGCCAGTTATCCCACTCGCCGGACTGGGTCGGGCGCTTATGCGCGATGTCGTGCGTTGCACCCTTGTACCCGAGCGTGTATGTCGCGTAGTTCCATAGTTCTGTGCCCGATGATTGTTCACTTTCTAACATCAGCGTGGCAAAGCGCGTGGAGTCAGTCTGGAATGCGAGATAGAGCAAGTCATACATGCAGCGCGTGTATTCCTCCGGGTCTCTGTGGGAAACCTCCAGATTCAGGCCCTTGGTATCAACATTCGGCAGCGGCTCATGCGTCCATTGGCTAGTACGCTCGATACGTTTTTCCAACGCCCGGATGGAGTCGAGATACTCCTCCATTTTCTGCTGGTCTTCTTTTCCTAGTCGACCATTCAGGCGTTTTGAATCGACCAGCATCAGATCGAGCACACTCGACTGACGTTTAAGATCCGCGCGGACGTGCTCGATACCTTTTCCTGCGTAGGGCTTGAAAAGTCGGTTAAAAATCTCCTGAGGTCGGTGCATCGAAGGGATAGGTCTGCCGGGACCGTAATGCGATAGAGTCTTAGCGCTGCCGTAGGAACCTGTGCCGCCTTCCGTGCCTAACACGAGCGAGGCGTAGCGTGTCTTGTGGCCATTCATTTTCGCAGCAACTTGATCGACGGAGATATTGTTCGTCTTTTCAGTGTCCGACATATTGGCACCCGTGGCAAAAACATCACCACTACTGTGCCCACCAAGTCCGTAGCCACCTGCGTGGTCGAGACCTTTGAGGTAGCTCACCGAGTCTTTGAGAGGGGCGAAGGGTGCTGACGATTTATTGAAAGAAAGTGGGCCAGCATCCTCACATGGCCACCAGTTCCAGTCGTGGTGTGAACCGTCTTTATTTTTCGGCTCATAAACACCATAGGCGATGTAACTTACGACCATGCGCTTAGGTAGAGCTTTTCCTGCTGCCGTATTCCCCCAGGACATGCCATTTAGAAACGGAAGTGCAAGTGCAGCACCTCCACCTTTAATGAATTCGCGGCGATTGATGTGCCAAGATTTTTGTTTCATGGATGTGGTTTATTTGGATTCCGTTTTATGGCCGGTGAATGTGTCGCTTTGGCAGATGGAAACGATGATATCAGCGAGTTTATAATCGTTGCCCTTGGATACTTTATACAAGCGATCAACTTCAAATCTATCACGATAGGTAAGCTCGCGCGCGACACCATAAGTCATCAGCCTACGGATCACGTTTTTGACAATATCCTCTTTTCGCCTTTTGAGCAAATAACTCTTCAGATCCTGCATGCCATCGACCTCAGGCCCGTGTGGCACACGGGAAACGGCATCCACTTCCTCGGTAAACGTTTTTTTCAGGTAATCTTGATATCCTGCAATCGTCTTGTCTTGCTTGTGATTGAAACCCCTCACCCTAACACCATCTTTAGGCACACGAGGTTGGAATTTTCCAATGGCACTGTATCGCTCAAAAGGAATCCCCCATGGATCGAGGCGCACGTGGCAATCGTAGCAGCTTTCCTTCTGCCGATGGAGTGCCAGAAGGTCTTTGATGGTAGGTGATTCATCGGCAGAATCACCGGCCGAATCCGCTAGCGCTGGCACTTCGGCAGGTGGCGGCTTTACCTTATCGCCAAGGATCGCTTCGCGCAGCCACACCGCACGGTAGATCGGATGCGGCGCGGAGCCGGTCGAGTTTCCAATGAGCACAGAACCTTGGGTGAAGAGACCGCCTAACTTATGCTCTGGTTTGATCGGCACGGGACGGAATGCCATGCCTTTGACCCCCTCGACGCCATAGTGTGCTGCGAGCCGCTCATTCAGGTAGGCGAAGTCTGAATCGATAATATTGAGCACGCTGGCATTTTGCTTCACCAGCTGATCGACAAACCCGACCGTTTCCCGGTGCATGTAGTCACGGACGGTTGGGCGGAATAACACCTCCTGGCCACGGCGCTCACCGATATGCACGGTGTAGAGAAACCTTGGAAAGAGATCGCGGTTGATATTGACCGTCTTCATCTTGGCAATACTGAGCCACTGGGTGGTAAAATTATCGATAAAATTAGACGAGCGCTTGTCGGTAAGGAGTCGGCGCGTCTGTGATTCGATGACGGCGGGATCATTCAATTTCCCATTAGCCGCGAGATCAAATAATTCTTTATCCGGCATGCTACCCCAGAGGAAATAGGACAACTTTGACGCAAGTTCATACTGCTTGGTGGCGTCACTCTCTTTGATCACAGTATGATAGAGAAACTGAGGTGAGATCAGCACCATCGCCAAAGTCTCACGCATGGTCTGCTCAAAGGTATCGAATTCGGCATCGTAGATTTGGTAGATACCGTAATATTGGTCAACTTCATCTCGGGCGACTGGTCGGCGAAACGCTTTTGTCATGAAGCGTTTGATAACCTCATAAGCATACCTGTTCGTATCATTTTCTCGTAGAGGGGAATCAAACAGTATTCTTGTGTGGTGCTCGGGTGGCCAGACATCCACCACAGGAGACTCAAACTCGAGCGACTCGAGAACAACCCGTGGAGCATCCTTACTCCATGAGGAATCAAAACCGCTTTTCCGGTGATCATTTAGCTCTCCATTATCAAAAATGTTCTGCGCTGTGATCGTGATACTGGGTGGAAGTATCTTTTTTCGATGTGCTCTGGACGGCTGCACTGGGATATTCTCGATGCGTCCGCGAAACACAAACTCTTTAGGGCTTTCCGGGCTGTTTGTTAGAAGTGCCGTTCCCACTTCGTGATAGATTCCAGTTCCAGCATCGGAGCGAAGATCTGTTCCCATTACTAGCCTCAGGGGGACTTCTTTGAAGCCTGGGGGCAGATTAGCCGATGCCTTAACGCGGATTCTGAACTCACCCGTTATTGGCCATTTTTTCAGACCGACGGTTTTTCTGCCAACTCCTGGCCCCTGATAGACTGCAATCTCGGCTTGGGTCATGCCTCCCTTACCGGGTTTACCATGATCCCACTTCGCACTTGTTCGGTGGACTTCTGGCATCTCAGGATCAACGATCGCACTTGCCATCGCCTTGCGCGCGGCCTCCTTGTAGCGCAGCAGTTGATCCGGGCCAATCAGCATGAACTCTGCCGTATTGTTAAAATGGTAAGGTTTGTCCGGATCTATCGGCAGGTCCTTGATGAGCTCAAGCTCGAAGCCTAACAAATCCCGCATCGTATTCTGATACTCGAAATTGGTTAACCTGCGCGTGGTGGTAGCCGTGGGGATCTTACTCGCTTTTTTGACGTAATCCTTCAGACCCGACTCGATCCACTTCACCATGGCAGCGCGAGCCTCAGCGCTAGGCTGATCCTCTTCCTCGGGCGGCATGTCTCCATGCTCTAGGGCGTCGAGAATATCTTCCCATCGCTCAAGTTCCTGTCCCGCAGCGAGGTCGCCATCAAGGCTATGAACGGTAATCTTTCCCTTGCTCTTCTCCGGCCCGTGACACTCCACACAGTGAGCTTTGAAAAATGGCTTTACGTGGGTCTCAAAGCCAGCCTTGCCGAGAGGAAAATCCTTTGCCATCGGTTTCTCCGCTGATGCCGACACGGTTGTATCCACGTCGGGCTTATTCTCTGCGATCAGGATACTGACAAGTAACGTAAAAGCTCCAACTGTCAGTGCAATGGGAGCAAAGCGAGGACAATGTTTCTTAAGTCTCATGTTCAGATTGAATGGGCGGCGTTTGTGCTATTCCAGCGTAATACATGCCGATACGTAGAGGTTTTGATCAATTATTCAGTAAAAAATACACCCTATGGAGTGCTGAGGTTGGACTCAGCTTTGCGGCGGGCGAAGGCTGACGAGTGCGGTGCGGTGCCCAGCGGATGGGGTGGGATGCGCTGTATCGGGTGGGTGACGGTTTAGGGCGAGGGTTTTTGGACGGGGAACGGTCGGTGGCGTGATAGAGCACCAAAGCTGCATCCAACCTCATAACTCAATATAAAACCCCACGCCCCGTGTGACCGGAGAGTGGGGTTGGTAAGGATGGTTGGTTTTCCAAGGTCGGTTTACTTGCGGCGACGGAGGATCAAGGCGAGTCCGCCAAGGCCGAGAAGCGTGGTGGTAGAGGGCTCGGGAACAACGCCGACTACATCGACAAGATCGTTGCCAAGACGAATCTCGTCCATACTTCCGCCAGACGAATTCAATCCGGAGATTCCCGACATCGTCTGACTGTCGCGGCCCCACTTGGAATCAGCACCGGTGGTCCAATCAGCGGAGCCTAGGGCACCCACGCTCGAGGCATCGGTTGGATTAAACCAGAAATCGACCACAGAGTTAGTGGGACTGGTACCGGTGCCCTTGGTCGCCCGGAGCAAAAGAAAATAAGTGCCATCGGTGGCGTCGACGCCAGTGTCGTTGGTGCTTGTGGCACCTCCATTGTTGGAGGCGGACACCGACACGTCACCTGCAGCGTTGATCAAAAACCCCAATCCAGAGACGGAACCGCCACCAAAAGATAGGGAATGTGTCCCTCCCCCTGTCTTGTAGTCAAATATGACCCCCGCCCAAATGGTTTCACCCGCTGAGATGGTACTCAGGTCAATGGTTGAAGTGCTAAGTGAGGCTGTGAGGTTGCCTCCGGGTCTCTCGGCGAACCAGGCGCCGCCGGTCTCCCCGTTCATTCCCGCAACGTCGAGCCCGCCGTCATGGACGTAATCATTAAAGGTGGACGCGGAACCCCACGAGCTGACCGCGTCCAAATTGCCTGTAGTCCCGCCGTAATCGAAGCTTTCGTTGTAAATGAGAGCTGCGTGCAAAGGTGAGACAGCGATCAATGCGGTTATACCGCCAAAAAATGTGTTATAGTTCATCGTGTTTGGTTGGTTTTCTAGTGATTTTAATTGGGTTGATATGTGCCTCATCGTGAGGCAGCTGGGTAAGAAGTGCCGTTACTGGGATTATTGGACAAAAAAGTATCAAATTTTTTCCTCCCAAATGTTGATAAGGCATATTTTTTGTCTAATTTGCATGAGTTTGGCACTATATAAGAAATGAGTGATGAGAATAGACCTGATCCAGCTCCCTTTGTGAGGCTTTTGGCCGAGCATGAGAGGTACTTGTCTGGGTATGTCTATAATCTGATTCCCAATGCCACTGATGCAGAGGACATCCTGCAGGATATCAAAGTGGCCTTGTGGAAGGCTTTTAATCAATATGAACAGGGCACCAACTTCGGGGCGTGGAGCCGTAAGGTTGCTTTCCATCGCGTTATGGCATTTAGGAAGAAAAAGGCGATCGAAGGCAGGCGACTAACATTTTCCAATGAGTGCGTTGAATACCTTGCGGATCATTTCGGTACCGATAATGATTACGCTGATGAGATGTCGAGGCTGCTTAGAAAATGTGTAGACAAGCTCAAATCAACTCATCAGGAGCTAGTTTCCCTCCGCTATAGTCATGCCTATTCGATTCAAGAGACCTCTTTGCGAACCGGAAAAACAATCGACTCATGTTATCGAGCATTGAGTCGTATTCGATTAACGTTGAGACATTGCATTCAAAAATCCAGCCAATTAAAATCATGAACAGTAAGCAGCAATTCGAATTTGCAGAACTCTTTGAGCGAGTCGTCAATGACGATGCCACGGAGCAACAAGTGGCAAAGCTAGAGGAGCTGATTATGACTAATCCTGATGCTCTGGCACTCTATCAAGACATGTCACTACAACATAGCCATCTGCAGATGACCCAAGGTGGTGGAGCTGGAATGACGGCTCGGCCACAACGTGCCAATCGAATCTGGCAAGTAGTTGCTGTTGCCGCGTTGTTCATGTTCAGTGCGCTATTGTGGTTTCAGCAGTCAGGTAGCGGCACCAAAAAAGAAGCTATCTCTCCCTCTATTGCCATTATCACGAGCACTTCTCTAGCACAATGGGGGCAGTGTTCGTTACCTACGACATCTGATTCAGCGCTTCAGCAAGGTAGTCTAGTATTACTTCGTGGAACAGCTACGTTGACCTTTGCATCAGGTGCTATTGTCAGCCTTGAGGCTCCTGCTGAAATCGAACTTGTATCGGGCATGCAAGCTATAGTGAAACACGGGAGGGTGGTCGCTGAAGTGCCTGAAAAAGCCATTGGTTTCCGACTGGATACCCCTGATCTTGAAGTTAAGGATCTAGGAACCGTCTTCGCAGTGTCTGTTGATCGTGAAAGGGCAACTTCTCAAGTGGATGTGATCGATGGGGAAGTTGAAATTTTCCATCAACAAACACAAAACAGAAAACTACTCTACACAAACCACCGCGTTGTAACCGATCAGGGCAACATTGATCACGACACCGAGTTAAATAGTGAAATTGTTAGAAATTCAAATGCTGCGGATAACTCAGATCGTTGGACGGTTAGCACGGCTGACGGTGCGGGCGCACACGCGTCCATTTTTGAAGATCAAAGACATAGAACTACGCTCTTGCACCCCCATTTGATTCAAGCCAAAAATGCGATCCAGAGCGGATTTTCCCGTAAGTTCTATCTCAAGTTTGACTTGTCCTCACTGGGTGAGAAAAAATTTCAACACGTCACTTTACACCTCAATCAGGTGCAAAGCCCATATGGTTATGCTAGCTTCGTCTCGGACAGTGAATTTGGAGTTTATGCTTTGCTCGATGATGAGCAGGACGACTGGGATGCTAAAACTCTCCGCTGGGCCAACGCACCTGCCAACGATGTTAATTCAGGTTTTAAACTTAAGCCTGATGAAGTGATTCAATTAGGTGATTTTAAGATACCTCAAGGGCAACAAGAGGGTAACTGCTTCACGGCAAGTCAGAAGCTGACGAATGCCATAAAAAAGGATAGTAACGGCGTTATAACCCTGATCGTAGTACGCAAATCGAGTGAATCTCGCAAGGAAGGTTTGGTTCATACGTTTGCGGGTAACCATACACCAAATGCTGAGCCTCCTCGGTTGATCTTTACTGCCGAGTAATAGGCTGATTCACCATCCTAACCTTTGTAGCCTTTGTTAAATAGGTTTACCATTCTCAGGATGAGGCATTGTTGTGGCTAACAAAAACTGTAAGTGGCCTAGATCGTGTATGGAGCGCGGCGCTTATAGGTGCGCATTACGTTGGCTTCATCGTCATTAACGAAGACCTCCTTGACCGGATCGAAGGTTAGCTTGCGACCCAGCTTCCAGCTGATGGCGGCTGCGAAACAAGCGAGGTGTCCGTAGCGAGCCACCGTGGAATTGCACACGGGCTTCTTGCGTGACTTCACACAATCGAGGAAATTGCGCACGTGCTGGATAGGGTCGGTGCCTAAAATGGTGTCGAATTTCCTGCCTTCGATGAGCTTGGGATTGCTCGCTTTAATTTTCTTAAAGTCTCCAGCCTCCACCCAACCGTCCTCACCTTCGAAGCGGATCGGGCAAGAGCCAAGCCCCTTGATCCAGTCCCCCTCCTCGTTAAAGCCGGAGAGACGCATGACGAGGGTCACACCATTGGCATACTTGGCACGGATGGTGGTGCCATCGGGTTCAAACTCAAGCGGGGTCGTGCCGTCGGCGTCTGCCGCCCATTGGCATAGATCCACCGTGTGCGCACCCCATTCGGGTAGACGATAACCAGCGTAGAGTCCTTTGTGGTTCCGCCAGCGGCCCCGGCAGTAGTCCATGTTGAAGGGAATCTTGGGAGCTGGCCCGAGCCAGCTGTCCCAATTAATGTCAGTGGGATCAGGTTCGGGTTCGCCCGGTAGTGGTGCGAGATAATCCCGTAGCTTGAGAATACCGGCGTGCACCGACTTCAAGTTGCCCAACTTGCCACTGTCGGCCAGCTCCTTGGCGAGCGCGAAATTATCGACGCTTCTCCGTTGGGTGCCGGCCTGGAAGACGCGTCCATGTTTCTTGATTTCGTCATCCAGCTCGCGGCATTCCTGCATATTCATCGCACAGGGTTTCTCGCAGTAGATGTCCTTTTTTGCGCGGGCAGCATAGATCGAAGCGGTCGTGTGCCAGCGGTCGCCGGTGGCGATGAGAACTGCATCGATATCATCACGTTCGAGGATTTTGGACATGTCGTCATAGGTGACGCAGTCCTCGTTTTTGTAACGGTGATTGGTCAGGCGCCTGACTCCCTCCCGGGGCTTCTTTTGTGGATCGGCATTGGCAATGAACTGGCAATCCTTCTGCTTCAGGAAACATTCCAGGACTTTACGACCACGCGGGCCGAGTCCGATTCCGCCTATCACGATCCGGTTAGAGGGAGCAACCTTCCCGTTCAGCCCCAGAACGGAAGCGGGCACAATCAGCGGAAAGCCTCCGACAATAGCAGTTTTTTTGAGGAAATGGCGGCGGGATTTGTTGGGCGTGGTCATGGCTTGTTAGGTTTGTAAGTTTACTCCAGCGGTCTACTGACTGCTGGAAATAATTGAGTGAGCAGGGCACCGAATCCGCCGTTGCTTATTGATCCGACTCGATAAAACAGATCGGCAGAAAATCGGAGTTTATGCTACTAACCTATATACCAAGCATCACGATAAAAGCGATCATATTTTTCATCGGTGAGCCTCGTATAGCGCCGCTTTAAAAATCCATAATACTAGATCAGATCCAGCCATCAGCTGCTTGATCGCACCTACTTGATCGAGCTTGTTGCTCATATTCATTATGACACACCAAGCAGTTCTGATAGAGTATTTTTGCTACTTCTGCAGTTTGTTTAAAGCCAGCATGTGTATCTGCCTTGTCTGCGTGACAAGAGATCACCATCATGATGGTGATCGAAAAAAGCGACCCGGCGAAAAAACCGGGTCGCTTGAAATAAAAATCGCGAAACATCATGGTCTATTTGGCGAGCAATTCGATCATCAGCTTGCCCATGCCTTCTCCTACTTTCATGTAGGTATTTGGATCGCCACCATAGTGACCTTTACTACCCCCACTGGAGACAGGTTTTGAGTAGAACACCTCGGCATCCTTTTCCTTCCCAGCGAAGCTATACATTTTTTGAGAAAGAGTTGCCTCCTTGTCATGCTCACCCAAGGTGGCGCAAACAAACTTGGCATTTGGTGCATTGAAATCTTTTTTCAGGTCATTGAAGAGATAAGCTAAGTTCTTGTCGTAGTTTTCGACGCTGCCTTTGCCCTCAGATGCTCCCTGCCACCAGAAAAATCCCGCGACTTCAAATTTCGTGGCCTCAGGATAGTAGGTAGCCAAATCCTTAAGTGCCTGCTGTGCAGCACCTACGTCTTGGTCATACTGAAGGCCTGCATACCAATCTTTTCCTCTATTTGCTTTGACCTTACGATTCGAGCTTTCCGAGTCGCCTTGATATGATTGACCTTTAGCTCCAGTACCTACCGCACTTGGTGGCAGCAAGTCCCAGCCTAAAGCACGATTACCGACACACGATTTCAGTATCATCACAGGCGCATCAATTGCCTCACCGAGGTAATTCCCAATGCCGATTTCGGGACCAAATTTTCCACTGCCGTTTCCGTTTTCAGCGGTTAACCAATCGTTGTATCTTAATTTTCCCATACAGAAAAATACATTGCGCACATCTTTCCTCACGTTCCAGGCACCACTATCATCGACAAGGTATGGGTATTTTTCAGCAGCAATTCCCTTAAGTTTGCCTGCATTTCCAAAGCCAAGCATATTAGATTGACCCATCATAATGAAAACCTGCACAGGCTTGCTCATGTCAGCTTCCTTGCCGTCGGGATCGGGTAGAACGTCTGGGACTTCCTTGACCGAAGATGATGATCCCTGCTTTTCCTCATTGGCATTCAATTTGACGCCT
>JBGCEU010000146.1:0-4422 GCA_045106535.1 Akkermansiaceae bacterium
TCATAGTAGACCTCGATATGTTGGATGTTGTTTGGTATGTTCATGGTTTTTGTTTATAGGGTTAAGATTATATTTTCAGGAAATAATGAAAGTTTGATTTGTGTGAATTGATTGTTGAGTTTGTTTGGCATTAGCCGAGGAGTTTAGCAGCCAGTTTCATGGCCGGGCTGTAGGAGAGCTTGCCCACTTTTCCTCCGACATTGCGTGCGAAGCTGACAAATTGCTCAAGCTCCTTGATCTGGTCTCTAAATGCTTCGGCTTCTGTTCCCTTCAAGCCTTCGGTGTCGCGATGGCAATCACGCAGCAGTTCAAGAGCGGGATCAATCTCCCTGCGCTGGCGCTCACGTAGAATGATGGTGAAAATTTTCCAGACATCCTTCTCAGCTTCGAAGAATTCCTTACGCTCCCCTTTTCTGACGATGATGCGCACAAGCCCCCAGCTGACTAGCTCCTTGAGATTGGTGTGAGCGTTGCCGCGGCTAATCCCGAGGTTCTTCATGACCTCGTCAGTGCTCAGAGCTTCAGTGCCTGTCATCAGCAACGCATGGATTTGTGCCATCGTGCGGTTGATACCCCACTGTCCTCCAAAGGCTCCCCACTGGGCTATGAAATCATCACGTACCTCATCGAGCGGACGGGTTTCAGCACCTGATTCATCTTTGTTTTTTTTGTCGAGCATTGGGCAGATCCTTTCTACGGTTTCAATAATTACTGAAAGTTCAGCAAATCACAAGCATAAAGTTGAATAATTTTCTCTGTGAGGAAATGGCGACTGTGCCGTATGTATTGTCTGTCCATCTGTGGACAACCAATTCGACCGAAGAATTTTATGATTATTAAACAACGTATTACCCGACTCACAATTCTACTTGGGCTGGTATTGTCCACACATTGTTTTGCCGAGGAAGAAACCCCAGTCCCCCACTCTACGCTACCTAATGAAAACCCGGAAATCACACTTACAAAATTTTGCTACGGGTCATGTAACAAACAGAACATGAACCAAGACCACTGGCCAGTCATCACCTCTAACAACCCCCAGTTCTGGCTCTGGCTTGGTGATAACATCTATGGCGACAGTGAAGACATGGCCGTATTGAAAAAAAAATACACCCGGCTAGGAAACGAAATGGGCTATGTCGAGCTGAAGAAGACATGTCCTGTCTTGGCTATCTGGGACGATCACGACTACGGCAAAAATGATGCCGGTAATGACTTTGTTATGCGTAAGGAGTCGCAAGAGGTATTCCTCAATTTCTTTAACGAACGTAAGGACAGCGCACGCTGGAAGCGACCCGGCATTTATACGAGCTATTATTTCGGTAAAGGTGATAAGCGAGTGCAGCTAATTCTGTTAGACACTAGATATTTCCGAACGCCGTTAAAAAGCACCGAGAACAAGCCGCCCTACCGACCGATGGGGAAATACATCATAGACAGTTCGTCTGATGCCAAGATGTTAGGTGATGCCCAATGGCAGTGGCTTGAGCAAGAGTTAAAGAAACCAGCCAAGATACGGTTGATAGGCACGAGTATTCAGTTTAGCGCACCCACGAATGGATTCGAAACATGGACGAACATGCCAGCGGAGAGGCAACGCATGATCGACTTGATAAAATCCACCAAAGCCGAGGGCGTTGTTTTCCTTTCAGGTGATATCCACGGAGCCGAGATGGGTATTGAAGAGCCTAAAAATGGATACCCATTGATCGACTTCACAAGCAGTTCACTGAACCTTCCCCTGGGGGGGGCAAAAACAAGACGGAGGATCGGCCCCGCTTATGGCGGGCGTAATTTCGGACTGGTTGAGATTGATTGGGGAAAAGAAGACCCTGTCATCCGACTATCCATCCGAGATATGAAAAACCAAACCCGGCTTCAACACCGTATTCCGTTGAGCAAGTTAACATTTTCTGATGACAACGTCTTGCTCAGACACAGGCCAAGCTCCTTTACGGGTGAGTGGCAGACCATTTTCGGCGTTTTAAAAATAACCAATAACGCACCAAAACCTTCAAAAAGCCCAGAGCCTATCGACTACGGCACTTGGTCAGCTACGTGTGGCGACCGTAATCTTGATCTCAAACTCACCGGTGGGGAACTAGCAGGCACGTGGCAGGGAAAAAACAGCCGCGGCAAGGTAAGGTTCCGGCTCACACGTGATGGTCAGTTCCTCTACGGCGAATACTCCGATGGCGACCTCCCCCTCCAGCTCGACTGGGCGGGCTGGAAGTCTGACTGGGAAAAGCACTTCACGCGCGATGACTACCATCAGCGCAAAAAGAAGAAGTGATCGTATAGGAAAGCTGCGTCGAGCCGCAGCAATGCAAATTTTCACTCTGAGTTCATCAGGAATTCATAATGCGCTGGCATGATGTCGGCACTATGAAAAAGGAAACCACTTCTATGTCCGTCCCTCAGCTCGTTACGATTGGGTTTATATTTGTCGGTGTCTCGCTTGCTTGGCTTATCCTTGGAGGCACTGTTAGCGAGCGGTATGCACGCTCATCGGTGAAAACAAAACACAGCGTCACGGGTCATTGGGGGCCAAGCCACAGCCAGTCACACCCGCTGGTTGGATATCGTCCAGATCCTGCCATTGATAGCCAACAAATTCTCCCACCCTCATCGGGTCGAGTGGATGTGAATCTGGCATTTGAGCCAAAAAGAAAAGGCCTGACCTCGGGGCGGACATTTGTTGCTCAATTCGATGCAACCTACCAGATCACTAACAGCACTTCGGTAGAGCGCGATATTTACATCTCTTTCCCGCTACCGTCGGAGGAAACCAGCTACACGGATTTCAGCTTGGCAATCAATGGCGATCAGGACGCTGACCTCATGCCTGAGGGAGGAAGGATTAAAAAGTCCGTCACGCTGGCTGCGGGGGAAACCGTCCCTCTGAATATTTCATACACTAGCCGAGGCATGGACTTCTGGGAATATCGGTTAGGAAATGCGGAGCGTATCCGCAATTTCATCTTGCATATGGAGACCAATTTTGAAGACATCGATTTTTTGGCAAACTCCAGCTCGCCAACATCGCGTGTGCAGACGGATGACGGCGGCTGGAAACTTGCGTGGGATTACCCGGATGTGATCCGGCCACAAGACATCGGCATGGATATGCCCACACTGAAAGATCCTGCTCCCATTGCCGCGAAGATCAGCTATTTCGCACCGATTCCGCTGCTGTTCTTTTTTGCGATCCTGATCATCTTTGGCATGCTGAAGGGCATCATACTGCACCCGATGCATTTCGTGTTCCTCGCCGGGTGCTTTTTTGCATTTCATTTGTTGTTTGCTTATATGGTCGATCACTTACCGCTGCATGTCTCTTTTGTGATCGCCTCGCTCGTTTCGCTTGGACTGGTCGGTAGCTACGTCCGTGCTCTCGGCGGCAAACCGCTGATGCGTATCGCACTGCCAGCCCAGCTCGCCTACCTCGTGCTTTTCAGCTACAGCTTCCTGTTCAATGGCGTGACGGGGCTGACTTTAGCGGTCGGGTCCATTGCTACTCTGGCACTCGTCATGCACGCAACGGCGAAGGTCGACTGGGATGCGGTGTTTGCCTCGGGAAAGAAAAAGCTCAAGCCCATGGTTCAGCAGAATCGCGAGCAAGAGACCACATGATCTGAATCCCCGGCAGCCATCCACAGCATTACCACTTGCTGGTGTCCATTTCCGGCATCATCATTGGCAACATGAAAAAACCGCTCATCATCGCCGCGTTCGTGTTCGCAATCGTCGTGGGTTTTCTAGTCTGGTGGTTCAGCGACACCCAAGTGATCAAACGACAAACAATCAAGTTAACTGAGGTTTTCACGATCAAAGCGGACGATGGAAAAGCTGCTCGTATCTCGAAAAACCAAGCGCTTGGAGAACTAGTAGATCGGGAATTTTCCTGCACCATCGATTTGGAAAACTACAACGGCTCCCACAGCAAGGATCAGCTACTTGAAGCGCACCTCTACCTTGGGCAGGCGTGTGAGTCTTCAGCTGTCAGAGTGGGTGAGATAGAAATCTTATCCATCACCGACAGCCGCGCTGAGGTAAAAGCCGATTTTAGTATTTCCGTTCGACTCACGAGTGGAAATTCATATACGGAAAGTGCCCCAGCGACATTGATCTGGGCAAAATCAGAAACAGAGAACTGGAAACTGCGCGAGGTGATTCTAAAAGCCCCGTAAACCACCTTTTCGACAGGAAAAAATCATTCGGATCTAGGGCTTTTTGCCTTCTTGACAATACTGGTCGCCTCCGTATCCTCCCCGCGCCTGCCCTACCAGCAGGCTTCTTATTTCATAGCTATTCACTTTTTCTCATCATGGACACCATCCGCACATTTACCACCGGCTCAGGCAGCGAAGGCAAGCTGCACTCACTCCCCGCACTCGAAGAAGCCGGTCTAGGAAAAATTTC
>JBGCEU010000147.1:0-19903 GCA_045106535.1 Akkermansiaceae bacterium
GAGTGGTCACCGAATCTAACCGACTGGTATGATGGTGATGGCGTAGACGGTCCATTGGGTGGTGTTAAGGTTGCCATGGTTGCAACTACTACCGGTAAGACCACTACGGTAACAGCTACTCTAACTGGATCACCTCAGAGAATTTTCCTCCGTGCCGGAGTACAGCAGAACTGAGTGGTATTGATGAGCGCGGCGACCGCCGCGCGTTCTGTTAACCTATCATCCGTGTGGCGGGATGTCGTGGTGACGAAGGACGGTTCCTTTTTTACTGACGATCCACCTGATCGTTGAGCTGGAGTCTCATTCCTCGGGGCGTGCCCAGGAAATGAGGACGGTGCCGCCATTGGCAGAGCGTGTGATTGAGGGGCCGGCGCATTGTTGGGTAGAAAAATACCAAAGCTCGATCTTGTCCTCCTCGGTTTTGATCTTTTTGTTGATGACTACTTTTTCCAGATACATGCCCGGAAGGTCGTTCCAGAAACGTTCTGGCACATGGATTTTTTTACCGTCGATTGTGAGGGAAAACGACTTGATCATGGTGGGGGTGCGCCAGAGGAGATCGCTTGGCAGCTGTCGCTTGCCCGCCCACACTTCGGGTTCTTTGTTTCTGCCTTTATCGACGCGCCGAAGCTGTTTCCGATCGAACCGTTCCAGACTTACGGTCAACGTCGTGCTACCATCGAAGGATTTGACGGTGCGTTTGTCCGTCTTTTCCCTTTCGAACGGACCAACATCTGCATGAGCCAAAGTGCCGAGGCAGAGCAGGGTGATGAGTATTTTAAAATGCATAATGCTCATTCTAACTAAACGGTTATGAGGCATAAAGGGTAAATTTATTTTAGACGTGTCTTTTCCGCAGGTGCGAGGGCAAAATACCTAACTGGTCTCGGTACTTGGCGATGGTGCGCCGCGCTACTTTGATTCCCTTGGCTTTGAGTTGTTTTTCGATCGCAGTGTCGGAAAAAGGCTTGGCGGTGTTCTCGGAATCGACAATCTGCTGAATCGTGTCGCGCACACTGGAGTTTGAAATTTCAGCACCTCCCTTGGTGGTGTAGCCGGATGAGAAGAACGCGCGCAGCTCCATGAGGCCATGTGGTGTTAGGATGTATTTTCCTGATACCGCACGCGAAATGGTGGCGGCGTGTACACCGATGCTCTCTGCAAGATCATGCATGGTCATTGGCCGAAGCTTGGAAATACCGTGGCTTAGAAAGTCGGGCTGGCGCTTGATGATTTCAGTGCCGATTTTGAGTAACGTCTCTTGTCTCTGACTAACAGCACTAATGATTTGTCGACCTTCGTGGATATTGTCACGAAGGAATTTACGCGCTTTCGGATCTGAATTAAGTTTCGCTAACAGATCCTTGTAGTGATTGCTGATTCGGATGTTAGGCAAGTGATCGCCTGTGAGATGAGCAAAGTAATTCCCATCGTCATCGCGTCGGATTTCAATATCAGCAGTTACGTGAGGGTTAGAAGTAGCATCAAATGCTGAACCCGGGTCGGGATTTAGCTCGGAAATGCGCTCTGCGGCTTCGATCACCGCTTCCTGTGTGACACCCAAGGCGCGTGTGATATCAGGGAAGCGTCTGCGCGCGAGATCGTCTAGATGGTCGGCGACGATGCGGCTTTCTAGCGTACTGCCACGCCCAGCAAGCTGTAGCTGCAGCATGAGTGACTCGGGTAGATCTTCTACCGCCACTCCTGGGGGATCAAATCCCTGCACAAGCGACTGCGCTGTGCGGGTTAGCTTGAGATCAAAAGGGGAGCTGGCGGCAATGTTTTCAATCGTATCATCAAGGAACCCTCGATCATCAAGTGAGCCAATCAGGTGCTCCGCTGCCATATGAGTCTCGTCATCCACGGCGGCGTGATTAAGTTGATCGTAGAGGTGCTGTTGCAAAGTCTTAGGTGCAACAATCGAGTTATACATGTGCTCACGCCTTTCCTCATCCTCGGATGTGTGCTGACGACTTCCGTGAAGCATGATATTATCCTCTCTCCAGGTGTCATCGAATTCGGATAGGTTCTCAAGATCCCGCTCGGCGTCAGGTGGGGTGGTGTCTTCCAGCTCATCGGAATCGATTTCTACCTCAAGTGTGGGGTTTGTCTGGGCAATCTGGCTGATCAATTGTGATAGCTCCAAGGTATTTGCCTGTAGAATTTCCAGACTTTGCCGCATTTGTGGCGACAAGGTTTGCTGCTGGGTCAGGTTCTGGCTGAGCCCATGGTTAATTCCTCCGGGTGGCATGACTACGATTGCGCCGGAATCTACTACGAGAATGCAGATATAACAAATTTTATTCTAGCAATAAATGTGCCAATTTATATAAAAAGTTGTTGACTCATGTATTAAGCGTACTGTGAAGGGTCTTTTCTTGCCAGTCTCCGTTCGGTCTGCATGATGCTGCGCATCTATTTAGCATGACTTCGGCTCCTTTTTCAACGAGATGCAAACTGGGTCGTGGTGGCACATGGTGGATCGCTGTGGTGTTTTTTCTCATCTCGGTGCCAATGGGGATGTGGCTGCCGAGTCTGCCTAACATTCTGGAAACTCGGGGTATAGGATGGGTATTACCATATGCCTTTGCTGTGGCACCCGCTGTTGGTCTCTTCTCGCCCCTGATATTTGGATCTATGGCGGATTACCGATTCAGTGCTCAGAAGCTGTTGGGTTTTTTGTCGATTGGAGGGGCTGTATTTTTGGCCTTGGCGTTCCTTTCTATCGAGCTCGGTTGGGGGCCATGGGCGTATCTTGGTTTTCAAACAATGAATTCGCTGCTGTCTGCGCCGATGTGGGCGTTACTCTCAACGGTAGCCTTTGCTAATTTGGAAAATGCCGACCAGTCATACCCCCGCTACCGCGTGTGGGGAACACTCGGATGGATGGCTGCCGGTATATCTGTTAGCTGGCTTGGATGGGATAACTCAACGATGACCGGCATTGCTGCAGCAGGGGTGCGTGTGGTGTTGGGGTTAGTTTGTTTTATGATGCCAGACACCCCGCCGCAGGGTGATCCAGGCAAGGGCAGGCCGTCATGGCGGAAATATCTGGGTCTGGATGCGATGGTTTTGTTTAAGAGCCAAAACATGCGCGTTTTTCTGCTCACGACGGTGCTTTTTGCTATTCCGCTCGGTGCTTTTTACATGTGCACGCCCATCCTGCTGAAAGATTTGGGGGATGTACATCCGACTGCATCGATGACTCTGGGGCAGCTCACCGAAATTGTTGCGATGTTTATGTTGGGAGGCCTGATGGCGAGGGGCAAACTTAAGGGTGTATTTGTAGCTGCTCTGGTTATTGGACTGTTACGCTACGTTCTCTGCGCGGTGGGTGGTGGAACTGGTTCTTTGTTGTGGGTTTGGATTGGTATTGCGATGCACGGGCCTTGCTACACGTTTTTCTATGTCACTGGGCAAATGCTGGTGGATAAACGTGTGCAGCCTAGAATGCGCGGGCAGGCTCAGGCATTGCTCTCCACGTTAACGGGTTTGGGCAGCTTGCTTGGAAGCCTTCTCTGTGGGCTATACTACCGAATGGTGATGAGGGCTTCAGGTGATTGGGTTATATTCTGGGGCGGGCTGTCGGCAGCGGTATTAGCATGCATCATCTATTTTGTTAGCTGTTACCGAAATATGGATCCAGAAGATCTACCAGAGCGTCCCTTGGATAAATGAGGGGCTAGGCACTTGCACCTAATCCTGAGCCTAGCTAGCATAATGTCATGGCAAATAGCGGTGAAGAAAACTACGAGGAGGTCGAGGGGCTGAGTGTGCGAGTAGATGACGTCATTTATATGCCAAGCCTAGATGCACCGAGCGAAAAGCCTCATCCATTTGTCTATTTCATCACTATTGATAATGCTTCGGTAGAGCAAATACGTATTACTGGTCGTAAATGGATAGTGAGAGAAATAGAAGGTGAAATTACCGTGGTAGAAGGCGACGGAGTGGTTGGCCAGACACCGACACTTGATCCCGGGGAGGATTTTTCATACAACAGTTACCACATTACAGCGGATGATGCTCTAGTGAACGGATCGTTTTTTGGTGAGACAGGAACTGGTAAAAAAGTGCGTGTCCGCATACCGGACTTCAAGCTCGAGCTTCCGGACTGGGCTTGAAGTTAGGAGTCAGCAGTCAGGAGCTTTTCAGCCTGTGGAATATCGTGCGGGTAAGTGATCTTGGGGTTAGGCCCCGGGTTTTCCACAAGATAGGTAGAGTGCCCGATAAGCTGCAGTGCTGACACCTCGTCGGTTACGCGTTTCCCATCAGAGCGCACTTTTCTGTAAGCCTTCATAAGGAGGTCTGAACGGAAAACCTGAGGCGTTTGCATCAGCCATAGGTTTTCACGCGAAACAGATTCTTGCACGACTCCGTGATCGTCAGCACGTTTGATGGTGTCCGATACGCGGCTGGCTGAAGCTGCGCAATCATGCTTGCGAGCATCGTGATACACCCGGGAAATCTGGCACGGGGTGATCAGTGGTCGCGCACCGTCATGAACGGCGATGTAGCTATCGGTTTCGTCTGCAGCACCAGGTAAAAGAGAAAGCCCTGCCGCGACAGAGTCATGTCGATCCAGGCCTCCATCAATAATACGAATACTTTTACTTGAGAACTCAATATCAATTTGGCTCAAGCGTTCACGTGGGCAGACCAAAATGACCTCGCCGACTTCATCACAGTTCATAAACGCCTCGATGCTGTGTTGAAGTACAGGCTTGCCAGCCATTGGTGCAAGCAGTTTATCGAAGCCCATACGACGACTACTTCCCGCAGCGACGATAATAGCGGTAAGTTTCATCGTGGTAATGTTAGGAAAGCTGTTGCATCACTTTCTGGGAAAGTGTTTTTCCGTCGGCTCGACCTCCTGTTTTTTCCTGGAGAAGCTTCATGACCTTGCCCATGTCCTGTTTTCCCTGAGCGCCAGACTCATCGATGGCTGATGTGACTGCGGCATCAATTTCCTCATCGCTGAGAGGCTGGGGGAGGTAGTTCTCAAGAACAACAATCTCTTCGCGTTCAGTCTCAGCTAGTTCGGTACGGCCTGCCTTTTCATATTGCTCAAGCGAGTCTTGGCGCTGCTTGATTTGCTTCCGGATGATGTTAACCACCTCGTTTTCCGGTAGCTCAGTGCCTGCTCCGCCTTTTTCGATGGCGGCATTTCCTATGGCTGTTTTGAGAGCTCGAAGTGTATTCAGCGCGAGCTTGTTGCGGTCGCGCATCGCTGCCTTCATGTCTGAAGTGATGGTGTCTGTTAGGTTCATAGGGTGATGGGTTGAGGGGTGTTGTTATTTGAGGAGAGGAGCGATTTGTTTGTCATTAAGCGCTACTATTTTCCCATCAGAGAGGCCTGCCAAGCGCTTACCATTGTGGGCTTTTGGTGCGACTATGATGACTTTCAATTCTTTGTTAACTTGGATCCGCGATTTGACACCGAGGTAAATCCAAGGAGTTTCTTCACCACTGACTGGATCTTTGTAAACCTTATGTTTCTCATCAATAGTAAGATCATTCAAGCTCCCGGGCATTTTGTTATTATTGAGATCTTTGTAGAGCGCAATTTTTTTCATGATTGCAGAGAGTGCAGGTGATGCAGCACTGCTCCCACTCTCGACTCCAGCAGGTTTGACATCGCCCTTATCCATAGCGTCTACTAATTTCTTGATAGGTGCTTCGACGGAGCTGTTTTGGAAACGAACGACTTCACCTGTATCCATGCCGCAGACACGGATATCACCCAAGGGTTCTGGCTCAATCAACACAACGTGACTATTGTTTGCTTTTAGGCGTGGGCCGAGGTGACCGATGTAAATCCAATCGATTTTATTGCCTTTTGAATCAACGAATTTTTTGCAGTCTTCGGGTAGTTTGAGATCCTCTAGGCTGGCTGGCGGTTTGCTGTTAGCTGCTTTGTAATCAACGTACAGTTTCAGGATGGTTGCCATACGTTTTTCACGTTCGTGGGATACCTTCTGAGCCGCGCTCGCGTAATTGAATTTGATGAGTCTGTAAGCTAGGAATTTTTCGACGCCTTTGATATTTTTCTCTTCGGCGTATTTGATCAAAAAAGTGATTTTTGGGTCTTTGCTATTTAGTGATTTGATGTTTTCAAGAGCCGCTTTGTATTCGCCATCTTTCATCATGTCTTTCCTGCGGCGCAGTTTTTTTTCTTCAGCTTCAGTCACCTCAAACACGCGATTCTGTCCAGCTTCTTTGACCATATCTGCACGAGCTTCTTTCTTCTTTTTGTCACCAGCAACTTCGGGGTGTGCGCGGATCAGATCGCGAACGTAGTCCTCCATCTCATCAACCATTTTTCGGCTAGTGGCTGCGAAAGAAAGACCACTTGTAATGAAAGCGGTTAAAATGCTGAATACCATCAATTTCATAATAGTGATCATCGGTGAGTGCAGGAACATAGGCAAGCTGAGAATGCTTGAAAAAACTAATCTATATGACTTCGAGAATAAGTGAGTCCCTGTACTCGATTAGATCGCCTTGCTTGTTTCCTGCGAGAGCTTGATATAGGGGTGTTTCAGGTGTCACCGTTGTTATTTCGACGTCATCATATTCGACTGCGATTCCGCCACCATGTGGGAGCAGCATATAGTACCCAAGATCACCGTCCGACTCCAGTTCCACGATACTTCCGACTTGAATTTGAGTTTCGGGTGAAACTTTCTCGGCTACAAATCCTTTCAGCGAACGAATGGCTTGAAGGATTTTTTCACACTGCTCAGCTTGTGCTTCGGCAAGATAGGACGCCTCTAGGCCGCGTGTGTCGTATTTACCTTCCGACTTCGATTCACTGCCTGTTGCTGCATCATGGGAGGCACGAGTCGCATTTTGCATGGTCTTCAGCTGCTCCTCAAGCTGGCCGATCACACACTGAATGAGTGCATCTTTGTCCATTAGGAAATACTAGCCGAGGTCTTCGGCGGTGACAGATGTCTGCTCACGTGTGCCAAGCCAAACAGCTTGATCAACCACACGAGATTCATCTTTGTCAAAACGATAGCCATGACAGTTTGGGCAAATGATTGTGCCTGAGCCAACGATTGAATCGCAACCTTCGCAGACCTTATATCTAGCGGGGTTATTAGCGATTTCTTTGGCTTTATCGATGCGGGACTGCTGGTGTGAAACAGATAACATAATTGACTCCTTATAGATAAGACGGCTGTGCGGCTTGTCTATTCAAATTTACAGATCGATGAGATTTTTTAGTTTGAAAATAAAAAGGCGACTCCGAATTAACCGGAGCCGCCTATTGAAAATGATAGTCTAAAGACCCTGACAATTACTTGCTCAGGTGCTTGCTGGTTTTGCTCTTAAGGTTAGCTGCCTTGTTTTTGTGAATAATATTTTTCTTAGCACACTTGTCTACAGTTGAGGTGAACTCGTTGTATGCCTTCTCTGCGGCTTTGTTGTCACCGGCTTCAGCTGATTCAATCGCCTTCTTACGAAGTGATTTCATGCGGCTTGTAAGCGACTTATTGCGTGAAGTGCGCGTCTCTGTCTGACGGACGCGCTTGAGTGCTGATTTAGAGTTGGCCATGGGTAGACTGGGTTAGAGTAAGTTTGTTTGAAAATGTTAAAGCGAGGTGAAATTTCTGCTTTGGGGCGGTGAAACTACTCATCTGTGACGATCTGTCAAGCACGATGGATAGGAAAATACGAGGTTTTGCTGACAAAGCATCTGTCTATGATCAATTTCCAGCCACAGGTGCATGTCCTTCCTTTCGGAT
Organism: Akkermansiaceae bacterium; assembly: GCA_045106535.1. GTDB lineage: Bacteria > Verrucomicrobiota > Verrucomicrobiia > Verrucomicrobiales > Akkermansiaceae > Oceaniferula. Next base: position 7,755 of record JBGCEU010000147.1, read on the forward strand.
TGCGTAAGCTCTACCTTGGCGCGTGCTAAAGAGGGAGCCCCTGACGATTCTTACTTTGGAGCCAACAGCGAGTCGGCGATAGAGATCGATGATGTGGCGCGACTTCATACGGATGCAACCATAGCTTGCTGGGTGCCCGATGCGGCTTTCTTCGGGAGTGCCGTGAATATATATATATCGACCGAAAGAATTCTTATTATGCCGTTGTTTTCCATGTAGCCAAATGATTCGAGTAACAATGGGATCGCGGCCAGGAGCATTTGGCTTCAAGACCTCTCCGGTGCGCTTGCGGCTTTTAAATACAGCTCCAGATGGCGCACCACGGCCAATTTTACGTGCGACTTCCAATTTTCCTAGCGGCGTGCGGTTGCTGCCTCGCTGACTTCCAAGGCCAAATTTTGACGTTGATATGGGATAGATTTTTACCGGCTCTCCTTCTTCGATAAGGAGCATCTTCTGATCCTTAACACTAACGACTACGGAATTGCGGTGATCACCGTTTCCGCAGCTAGAAAGCACTATTGCTATGAGCGACACCACCATCAGGGTGAGTAGACTTTTCCCAGACTGATTCATTGATGGTGTTATTAATCCCTGCAGTAGACTACTTGTCAGCTTTTTGTTTGGATTTCACACCAAACACACCTGGAAGCTGCTGGCTCAGTGAACTCAATGAAGTATAAAAGAATCCAACAGGGAATGGCATCAAAAGAACCGTCGCGATCCAATTCGCGTTCAGGGCATTGTCAACAACGACGACCGTGAAGAACAAGCCAAATGCCAGCTCGACGATCGGAGTTAGTGATTTCATTGCCTTGTAATTACTCTTCTTAAAAGCGGCTTTTTCTTTTTTCTGGCTGCCATTGATACCATGTTTCGGTGTGCGAACAAAAGCCGTTTCATGATTGAAAATAGCTTCAAGCACAGCTTTAGCATTGTTCACTGACATACCAATACCGAGAGCCAGTAGAAGTGGTAAATATAGAATATCTTTTAGCCAAGTTCCAGGACGGAGAGCTTTCTGGCTCATGATGTAGAACATGGCAACAGATACACTACCAAAGAAGAAGATTGGAAAGTTGAGTAGATGCTCGGAAATACCATTCTCAGCGAACCAGCTTAGCTCTGAGTTCTGTTTCGGGTAAATGAGGAAACAGAGAAGGAAAAGTAAGAGGTAAGCGAAGTTGGAAGTCAGGTGCGCTGTCGCCTCCATTTTACAATAGAGAGGTGCTTTGCTTTTCCAGATATCGATGAGGATTTTTTTGCAAACCTGAATCGAGCCTTTTGTCCAGCGGTGCTGCTGGCTTTTGAAGCCCTCCATATCAACAGGCAGCTCAGCAGGAGTGGTGACATCATTGAGAAAGATGAACTTCCAGCCCTTAAGCTGTGCACGATAGGATAAATCCATGTCCTCCGTGAGGGTGTCGTGCTCCCAGCCACCTGCGTCAGCAATGCATGACTTACGCCAAATTCCGGCAGTTCCATTGAATGTGAAAAAACGTCCGCTACGGTTTCGCGCCGTCTGTTCAAGCTCTAGGTGGCCATCAAGGAACATCGCTTGGACACGGGTCAAAGCATTGAAAGTACGGTTGATGTGTTCCCATCGTGTCTGAATCATGCCAATTTTTTCATCGGCAAAGTAGTGGATGGTTTTCTTGAGCACATCGGGATTAGGAACGAAATCAGCATCCAGAATGAAAAGGTATTCACCTTTGGCGGATTCAGTGCCGTTTTCAAGAGCTCCTGCCTTGAAGCCCGTGCGGTCGGTGCGGTGAACGTGTTCAGCATCAAAACCACGTTCAATCAGCTTGTCGACTTCCTGTTTGCAAATCTCAGTGGTTTCGTCCGTGGAGTCGTCTAGAACTTGGATTTGCAGCTTGTCCTTGGGATAGTCGAGCGCAGAGACTGAGTCGAGGAGGCGCTCCATCACGTGCATTTCATTAAAACACGGGAGTTGGACGGTAACCAATGGAAGTTCGTCAAATTTTTTGGAAGGCTCTGGGCGCTTGCGTGAGTGCTTAAGATACAGACCGAGAATCATCAGGCGGTGGAAACCGTAGCCTGAGAGTCCGATGAGAACGAGAAAATATGAGCAATACCAGAGCCAGTCCATCATAACGTAATTTGGGTTGAGGGGAAGTAAGTGTTGTTGAAGTTAATTCGAGAGAGGTGCGTTGGAGCTCAGCAATTCATAGAGAATCATCAGGGGACTCGGTGGCGGAGGGCGGTTGGTGCCAGAATCCTTAAGGCTTGTCAAGTTTGTATCATGGCATGTCTTCGTTGCCCGATACATAGGTGTGTAAAAAAGGGCGGAACCGCAGTTCCGCCCCTTGAAATGCTTCATCTATGCTTAATAACCTCTTGCTGCTCTGTTTTCTTTATCACGGCCTACTGCGTAGCCGACTCCACCGCCAGCAGCAGCTCCCAGGGCTGCACCTGCGCCTGCATTACCTGACTGGTGACCGATAATAGCTCCGCCGATAGCACCAATGGCTGCGCCTGCGGCGGCATCCTGATGTGCTGGACGAGTTCCTGGGCCACAGTTTGAGAGAGTAAGTGCTGTTGTAAGAGCAGCAGTCATTGTAAGTATTCTTGTTTTCATAATATGTTTGTTTATTTGGGCTAGTTTAGTTTTGTGTGGATAGATCAGGCGATTTAGGCACTTTGTTTCGGTGCCCAGAATAACTTGTCTGATGTTGATAACCTATGTAGTAGACGAGTCCGCTCAAGTATTATTCAGGAAAACTTGAGGTTTTTTGGTGTGGGCTGTGAAATATCAGCTTTTTCGAAGTAAACACATTCTATAAGCTTATTTGCGATGGCAGATTTTACGGAGATGGATCGTGAGGAGTTCAGGGAACTGCTCAATGACATAGGCAACTACCACATGCCTTTTGGGAAATTTGGACCAAAGGATTTCCCACCTAAAGGAGTGCCGCTATACGATCTGCCACCTGAATACCTAGCTTGGTTCGCAGAACGCGGTTTTCCAAAGGGGCACCTAGGTGAGCTAATGCAAGCAGTTTGGGGAATCAAGGAGGTGGGTATGGATAGTTTGTTCGATCCTATTCGGAAGGCCAGAGGTGGCAGAGTCTCTATACGAAAAAGGAGAAACAAACGTGGCGATTCCGTGGACTTTAGCGAATGATCACTCCTCAGATTGCTTGTCGAGATAGGCGACAATCGCACGGCGCAATTCGATGGCATCGATCTGGCCGCTGTGTTGCCAGATGATTTTGCCCTTGGGTGCGATCAGAACAGAGTAGGGAAGGGCACCATTCCATTTAGAGTCGATGGCTTCGGCTAGTTTATCAAGATTCTGGCCGCTGTATATGTAGTTGTTGGACTTACGCCCTTCTTTCGCGACGGACTTGGCTGTTCGTGGCGATAAGGCCGCTTGTTGATCGGTGAGAAATTTGAGCACCTTTTCGCGGTCTGACACAGGGTCTGTACTGATGGTGATGACTTCGACAGGGCGGTTTTGGAAACGCCGGTAGGTATCGATCAGATCGGGGAATTCCGCAACACATGGCCCGCAGGTGGTCGACCAAAAATTGATCAGGCGGAGTTTGCCTGTTTTGTTTTCCGCGAGGGCTTTGGCGCTTTTTTCATCGAGATTTTCCAAGGTCACAGCAAGTGCTTTCCACTTGGCGTTATCCTTGGCCACGCTGTCGCGCTTCCACGACCATTTGGTAGAGCAGCCAAACGGACGGGTGGTTTTGGTTTTAACGTCTTTGCCTGCTAGAATGGCATCAAGAGCTTCGCGAACATAATTTGATCCAATGTCCTTTCGGCTACGGCGGGCGTCATCGATTCTGCCCGTGTAGCGAAGTTTTTTATCGGCATCGAAAACAAATACGTGTGGCGTGGCCACGGCGCCGTATGCCCTGGTCGTTTTTTGGGTCTCGCCGTCATAAAGATAGGGGAAGGTGTATTTTTCCTCCTTGGCGACATTTTTCATGTCTTCGAGCGAGTCGCCGTATACTGAATAGCCAATTTCATCGAGCCGCAGTGCTTTGTCATCGTTCCCTGAGATAGCAACGACAGATACGCCCTTACCTTTGTAGTCGTTGTGGAGTGAGACGACCTTGCCGCGTGCGGCGCGAGCATCTGGGCAATGATTGCAGGTGAAAACAAGCACGAGGGCTTTGGCATCAGAAAAATCCTTCAGTGAATGATTTTTTCCATCAACTCCTGGCAGTGAAAAATCAGGAGCCGCAGTGCCAATTTCGATGGTTTTAATAGCTTCAGGTTGGGCGCTCAGCGGGGAAAATAAAGAAACGATTGCAGTGAGCGTTAGTAGTAGGCGCATATGGAGAAGATGAACCAATAATAAATCGTGACAAGGATAGAAAATTCTGGGCGTATTGGGGGTATGCTGAAACGCGCGAAAGTAATGATAGGGCTGTCCTTGATGGCCGCCTCGCCCTGCCTAGCTCAGGATGTAAAATTGCCTGACGGCTTCGAATTTAAAACGCTGTATGAGATCCCTAAAAAAACTCAGGGTTCATGGGTGGCGATCACCATGGATGACAAGGGACAGTTCATCAGCTCAGACCAGTATGGCTCACTTTTCAGAGTGATAGTCGGTAAAGACGACAAGGTGACTGTGAAAAAAATCCCGGTGAAAATGGGTGGTGCACAGGGACTGCTGTGGTTTAAAGGAAAACTCTTTGCATCAGTCGCGACTAAAAGTGTGGTGCCCGAAGGTCTTTACGAAGTGACGGACAGCGATGGAGATGGTGAGTTCGATTCCGTCAAACTGATGAGAATCCTCAATGGCGGAGGTGAGCACGGGCCTCATAGTCTGGTGCCATCACCTGATGGGAAGTGGATTTATCTTGCCGCTGGTAACCACACTTTTGTGCCCAAGGGCATCGATCATTTTCATAATACGAATAAATGGGATGAGGATCAGCTCATACCAAGCCAACCGGATGCTCGTGGTCATGCGAGGACAAAAAAAGCACCCGGAGGCTGGATTGTAAGATTCACTCCTGACGGCAAACGCTACGAGCTTTTCAGCCAAGGATACCGGAACCAGTATGACATGGCATTCAACGTCGATGGAGAGTTGTTTGTCTATGACGCGGATATGGAGTGGGACTTTGGCACGCCTTGGTATCGTCCTACCCGTATCTGCCATGCCACCAGTGGTAGTGAGTATGGCTGGCGCACGGGTACTGGTAAGTGGCCATCCAGCTACATCGATAGTAATCCAGCAATCGTAGATCTTGGGCCAGGTTCGCCAACGGGTGTCGTTGCCGGACTCAATGCCAAATTCCCGACGCGTTACCGCGAAGCTATTTTCGCATTGGACTGGACGTTCGCAACCATCTACGCAATCCACCCTAAGCGCACCGGTGCCACATATACGGCAACGAAAGAGGAGTTTCTCACCAGCTCAGGTATGCCGTTTACCGACGGTATGATTGGTAAGGATGGAGCCATGTATGTGCTAACAGGTGGACGTAGAACGGACTCTGCATTCCATAGGATTAGCTATGTCGGTAACGATTCGACCGCTGCACCTACGCCTAGCCCAAGCAATAAGTATATCGAGGCAAGGAAGAAGCTAGACAAGCTGCATATTGAGCCGGATGAGAAGCAGCTTGGGTTTATTATCGATAAACTAGATAACCAAGATCGGCTGGTGCGTTATTCTGCCAGAGTCGCGCTTGAGCATCTCCCCGTGGCGCTGTGGCTCGACAAAGCTCTCGCGGAGAGAGAACCGCGTGCCATGTTCCAGTTTGCTGTCGCCATAGCACACCAAGGCGATGCAGCGGCGGGTAAGAAAATGCTAACCAATCTGAGTAAAGTGGCTTTTGACAAGTTATCAGTTGAAGACCAGATCGGGCTTCTCAGGGCACAAGGCTTGATCTTTGCTCGGCAGGGACAAAAAGATAAGGCTCTCAGGGGTGAAATTATCGCTCAGCTTGACCCCCATTATCCATCGAAAGATTCGAGCGTGAATCGTGAACTATGCCGGATGCTTTCCTATCTTCAGGCGCCCAGCGTTGTAGAGAAAACCCTCCGGCTAATGGCGACCAATCCTCCTACGCAGATTCCCGAGTGGGCAGAGCTTGCGAGCAGGAATGCCAAGTATGGTAAGGATCTTATCAATATGCTCAACAACATGCCATCCACCGATAACATGCACTACGCTTACTGCCTGCGAGTGGTTAAAGGGCCATGGACAGAAGGTCAGCGTAGACAGTATTTTGAGTGGTTTCAGAAGGCTTCCGGTAAGAGCGGTGGTCGTAGCTATGGAGGATTCCTCAAGAATATTCGCAAGGAGGCTATTGCTAATGCTACACCTAAGGAGAGAAAGATGGTGGAAGGCTGGAAACTGGTCAAACCCGCTGCCAATCCATTCGCCAATCTTCCTAAGGTGAAAGGTCCAGGTAAGAACTGGAAAGTCGAAGAAGTTACCGCCCTAGGCAATCTGAAAGGCGCTGATTTAGCCAATGGTAAGCGTATGTTCCAAGCGACTCTCTGTGCTGCTTGCCACCAAGTGAAAAACGAGGGTGGTGGATCTGGCCCAGACCTAACCAATGCCGCAGGCCGCTTTAAGCTGCATGATTTTGCAGAGGCAATCATCGAGCCTAACAAAGTTGTCTCGGATCAGTATGAATTCCAGATCATCAGCAAAAAAGACGGATCATTCATCACAGGAAAGATACTGGCTGAAAAGGATCGCATCTACATCGTTGCGACTAATCCCTTTGACTTATCGCACACGGTTGAGGTCAAGGTAGGCGACGTAAAAAACATCAAGCCTTCACCTGCTTCGCCGATGCCTCCAGCATTGATCAACAGACTCAATAAGAAAGAACTCACCGATCTGATGGGTTACCTGATGAGCCTCAAGTAGGCGATCAATCAGTAACAGAAAACTAACAAAAACGGCGTGTCATTTCTGACACGCCGTTTTTTATTCTAATAGGAATTGATTTCTGTCTGGTGCTGCTGTTAGCAGTCGATCTTACGATAGGCGGCAAGCAGTGCATCAAGGCCTTCTTTGCCTTTCTTGCTAGCGCCATGCTCCATGCCGATGACTCCAGTGTAACCTTTCTCACGAAGAAGCTTGGTCACGGCTGTGTAGTCGAGCTTTCCTGTGCCTGGCTCTTTACGTCCGGGGCTAGCGCCATACTGAACATAGCCGACCTCATCCCAGACAGCATTGGTGTTTTCGATGAGTTTTGGGCCGTTGCCAATTTGGCCTTCGTGGAAATAGTCTGCAAGTAATCTGCAGGATTTACGATTCACAAGCTTGCTGAGCATGGCTCCATCGGCAAACGAGCGCAGCAGGGGCTCTTTTTTGCCCAGAGGGTGTGAAAGCGGCTCCATCATCAGGATGATACCGTGCTCCTCGACGATGTCACAGAGGAAGTTCATGGTGTCCACGGACTTCTTGATTTGTTCTTCACGTGGCAGGTCGTTTCTAACACCTGGCAAGAATGTCATGCCAGTCTGCCCAGTGATTTTGCAGAACTTGACACCCTTCTCCATGTCCTTCTTGAGCCTTTCTTTGCCCTCTTTGGTTGGGTTGGAGAAATCCTGTTGGGCACCACCAGAGATCACGGAAATGCCCATGGTGAAGTCTTTTTTACTCTGGAGGAATGCGGCGACTTCTTCCCACAGTTTCTCGGGCTTACGCATCAGCCAGTTCTCTTCCCAGCCGCGGAAGCCGAGATCGTAGGCGAACTTCATTTGATCGACGATGCCCTTGGGTGCGGTAGGTAGCAGGTTCTCGTGAGGGCCGAACTTGGATTTGAATGGCTTGCCTTTTTCGCCATCAGCAGCGGAGGCAACTCCGTGTGAGGCGGCAAGTGTGCCGGCGAGTGTCAGTTTAGTAAATGTTCTACGGTTCATAGTTTTGGTATGTTGGTTGGTGTTTGTCTGATGTGGGTTTTATTTCATACGGTAGTATCCGTCTTTATTATAGAGAAAATAACAATCTTTAGGAGTTAAGCGGGGGAGATACATGCAGGGTTTGCCTTTTTCATCCGTTGTCTCAGAAAGCCCATGATAGGCGGTAGAGACAACGGGTTTTTTGGCGTCGGGATTCTTCAGCAGAGATGTCTCGTGGATGCGCTCGACGATGTGATCGACCCACTTCAGCTTCTGCGCCTCAGTGCCGAACTCAGTCCAATCTCCTGAAGTCGATTTGGCATACATTTTTTTGATAAACTCATCTGTGGTGATGCCCATTTTTTTGGCAAGTGGGCCAGCGAGGCGTTTCCACCATTGCTGGGACTCTTCGTAAAATTCACGTTGCTCGGTAAGGTTGAGATTGGCGAACATGATTGTCGAACTGATCTGATGGTGCAGCAGCACTGCATTTGGGTAGGCGTAAGATTTCTCCGCAAGCGTGCAGATTGTAGCTGCCATGGATGCTGCGAAGGACTTCACAACGACGTAAACCGGAGCGCTGCTGCCCTCCATAGATTTAAGGATTTTATAACCCGCCATCACGGAGCCGCCGGGGGACGTGTCGATGACGATAAATATAGGCTGTTTGTTGTCCTTGTTGTTGTAGTAGTTAATGCGGGTAGTGATGTGATCAGCGGACTTCATCGTGACTGGCCCGTTCATGGCGATACGGCGGTCGGAAATCACGAGAGTTCCGTCCTCTTTGAGTGGGTTCTCAAGGTAGACTGGCTTGGCATTGGCGTAAGCATCACGTTTTTTTTCCGTTTCCAGCGAGGTGATTTCAGCCTCAAGCTTGGCCGTCTTTTTCGACCATTCGGCCTGCATGATTTTCAGCTCGCTTGTTGCCTTGGCTGCCTTGGTTTTAGCGACTTCTGCTGCACGGGTCAGAGCTTTCTGCTCATCTGCGAATTTTGTATCGTCATCCAACGAGGCCTTACTGCGCTTGAGCTGCGCCAGAGCAAGCTCTTCCGTGAGTGCTTCTTTCTCTAATTTTAGCTTTTGCACACGAGCGCGAAGATCGGACAGGTCTTTTTTGACTCTCTCAGCGTGCAGCGCATTTTCAGCGGCGAGCTTCGTTTGCTCGTTAGCGGCCGGAGATGTGCTTTCAGCGGCTGCTGTATCCTTTTCTTGAGCAGGTAACATTCCCGCAAAAGCGGTTAGTGATATAGTGGTGATAACGATTCGTTTCATAAGTAAATGATGTTCGAAAGACTAATTCCATACGCGGTCTTGGCAACGTGATTTGTCAGAAAAAGACCGCTAATCCATTGAAATGGCTACGAAGATGCTCAAAACCGATGTTGTGGGACAGAAAAAAGCCGCAGGCTGGGGGGGACCCCTACCTACGGCTTTCTCGAGATTACAACTTCAACACGCTGATACATGTATAAAGCTGACATCTGCAATTCACCCTTACATGAATAAGAACGACGCGACATGCACGCAATTCTCAGTATACATAGACAGGGGTGCTCGGTAAATGTTCGATAAAAAATCGACAAAAATGAAAATAATTCGTAACTCGTTGGCGGTGAGTTTTTTAGACACGAATATTTTTCTACAAAATAGCTCCAGGAGTGTATTTTGCTGCCTCTGGATGGGCATTTTCCAGCTTTTCTATAGCAGATACGAAGCAATCGACCTGATCGCGTGCCGTGCCGGTGTTTTCACGGCTTTCATCCATCAAGGTATTTAGCTGCTCGGCGCTGAGCGGTATGCGATCATCTCCTGATAGCCTTTCCAGCAGGTTGTTCTCGCGGATCGTGCCTGAGCGCAGGTCGTTCACCGTCGCCACGGCATGTTCCTTGATTGCCGAGTGCGCTGCCTCACGGCCAACACCGGCTTTAACCGCCTCCATCATGATGGTGGTGGTCATCAGGAACGGTAGGTAGTGGTTATTTTCAGCCTCGATGACTGCCGGATAGGCGTCCATCTGGCCGAGGATCGTCAGGAAAGTTTCGAACAGACCGTCGAGGGCGTAAAAGGCATCGGGCAGCATCAGTCGGCGCACCACTGAGCATGAGACGTCACCCTCGTTCCACTGGTCGCCAGCAAGGCCACCTGCCATGGTGACGTGGCCTTTCAGAATCACATGGAAACCGTTGACGCGCTCGCACGAGCGGGAGTTCATTTTGTGAGGCATGGCGCTTGAGCCGGTCTGGCCTTTGGCGAAGCCTTCACTCGCGGTCTCGTGACCCGCCATTAGTCTGAGAGTCCGACAAAGAGACGACGGGCCGCTCGCGACGTCCGCAAGAATGGAGACGGTGCGCATGTCGAGCGAGCGAGGATAAACCTGACCGACGTTAGTAAAGACCTCGGGGATGCCGAGGTGGGTGCAGACTTTTTGCTCAAGCTGGGCGGCTTTTTTGGCATCGCCATCGAAGAGCGAGAGCTGGTCCATCTGAGTTCCGACTGCTCCCTTGAGTCCGCGCACCGGGTAGGTCGCGATCAGGTGCTCCAGCATGCCGAGTGCGCCTTGAAGTTCTTCACCATTCATCGCGATGCGTTTGCCGAAGGTTGTCGGTTGCGCCGCCACATTGTGGGTGCGTGCAGTGATGACGAGGTCTCGCCACTGGACAGCGCGAGATTTCATCTGTGAAAGTGTGGCGATGGTTTTGTCCCGGATCACCAGCAGGGATCGGTAAACTTGCAGTTGCTCGACGTTTTCCGTCAGGTCACGCGAGGTCATGCCCTTGTGGATGTGTTGATGACCGGCGAGATCGCAGAACTCCTCGATGCGTGCCTTCACATCGTGGCGGGTGATGCGCTCACGGTCCATGATCGACTGCAAGTTAACCTGATCTTTGACCGACTCGTAGGCATCTATGGCTTCCTGTGGGATATCGAGTCCAAGGTCTTTCTGCGCCTTCATCACCGCGATCCAGAACTCGCGTTCCAGAACGATACGGCCTTCGGTAGACCAGATTTCAGAAATAGCGGCAGAGGCGTAGCGTTCAGCGAGGACGTTTGGGATCATGATTTTCAGGGGACAGGAGTCGGGTGTCAGGGGACGGGGCGAATCAACAGGGAAATGGTGGGGCTGGCAACTGGAAAAAGGATTGGGCGTCATCGCGCTGTCGTGTTAGTTTGGGGAGCATGAAAATTTGGCAGCGCATCGCGCTTGTAATACTTAGCGCCGGGTTAGGTATTCTGGTATTTCCTCCCATCGGTCTATGGTGGCTTGCTGTGGTTGCATGGGTTCCGTTGTTGCTGGCACTCGCTGATGCCAAGCCGTCCCACGCACTCTACCTCGGCTTGCTGCATGGGCTTGTGTTTTACGGAGTGACCATGTCTTGGCTGCTGGATGTGTTTGCTGATCACCCCGAAATGTTTGTACCACTGATTTCAGTGATGTCGCTATTCACAGCGGTTTTTGCACGTGGGTGTGCGGTTGCCTGCGCCCGCTACCGCGCAGGGTGGACGGTGGTGGTTTTTGCCGCCGTCTGGTGGCTGGCGTGTGAGTTCTTCCGCTCGGAAATTTTCTATCTCAAATTCCCATGGATGACTCCGGGGCTCGGCTTGGGGCCGACTTGGATTTCACCTCTCCTTGGTGTCTCGGGTGCGGGTTTTCTTATCGTCATCGGCAGTGCTGCTTGTGCGCAGTGGAAGATGAAAAACAAAGTTGCATTCGGGTCGGCGCTGTTAGCTCTGATGCTCGCTTCATCCTACTGGCAGTCAAAAAAAGAAATGCCGCAGAATACTTCTGTGCGTGTGCTGGCTGTGCAGAATGAAGAGGGAACCATTGATGCCTACACCCTACTCACACGTGAAGCTGGGGGCGAACACGATTTTATCGTCTGGCCGGAGCATGCGCTAGGCTTCGATGTGCGGAAAAACAAACACGCGTGGAAGGAACTCAAGGATTTCAGTAAGGAGATGGATGCGCTGATTGTCGTGGGCACCCGAACCGAACTCGATAACAACAAATGGTATAATACTGCCCTAACGGTGTCGCCGGATGGTTCCATTGGTGAGCACTATAAGAATCACCCGGTGCACTTTTTTGACGATGGCGAGCCTGCTGCTGAAGCCAATGCGGTGGACACTCCGCTGGGTAAAATAGGGACTTCAATCTGCTTTGATAACGACTACCAGGACGTCGCACGGCGAATGATTGCCGATGGTGCGGAGATTCTTCTTGTTCCGAGTATGGATGCTATTTCTTGGGGCGAGAAGCAGCACTACCAGCATGCTGAAATGGCACGACATCGCGC
>JBGCEU010000148.1:0-5960 GCA_045106535.1 Akkermansiaceae bacterium
AAAAAGGTGAATACGCTGGCCGCTGGATCAATGAAAACTGGAAACGCGATCCCAAGATCCCTCACTCCCGTGCCGAGCGTATCTGGAAAAAGGAAGACGCCGAAGCCATTCGTGCCCGATGCGAAGGAAAGACCGGCACAGTCAGCGAAGAGCAGAAACCCACCAAGCAGGCATCACCACAACTTTACGATCTAACAACCCTCCAGCGCGAAGCATCCTCACGCTACGGATTCTCCGCCAAACGCACCCTCCAGGTCGCTCAAGCGCTCTACGAGAAGTACAAGATGCTCACCTACCCACGGACAGATTCGCGCTACCTGCCGGAAGACTACGTCGGGCAAGTTCATGAGACTGTCGACTCCATCGCCGAGCAAGGTGGCGAACTCGGTAAGCACGCCAAACACGCGGTGTCGGAAAAACTCATCGTACCCAGCAAGCGTGTCTTTAACAACGCCAAGATTTCCGATCACTTTGCGATCATCCCCACCGGACGCTTCGTCAAGCTCGACGAGGCTGCCGCAAAGATTTTCGACCTCGTCACCAAGCGATTCCTCGCCGTGTTCTACCCACACGCTGAGTTTCTTAACACCCGCCGCATCACACGCATCACCACCCCAGACGCCACGGATGCTTTTCTAACAACAGGAAAGATCCTCGTCAAACCCGGCTGGCTCGCGGTGTATGGTCGTGAACCCGGAGTTGCCGCTGGAAAAGACGAGCTGTGCTCTGTTTCCGAAGGCGAATCCGCCCAGGTAAACCACATCGAGGTCAAGCACGACGAAACAAAGCCACCCGCCCGCTTCAACGAAGCCACCCTGCTCTCCGCCATGGAGGGCGCCGGCAAACTCATCGATGATGAAGAGCTACGCGAAGCGATGTCCGAGCGAGGACTCGGCACACCCGCCACCCGCGCCGCCACCATCGAGGGACTCCTGCGCCAGAAATACATCGAGCGTGACGGCCGCGATCTGCACGTCACCCGCCGCGGTTTAAGGCTGATCGAGATCACCGAGGAACTCGGCATTCAGTCCCTCGCCTCACCTTCCATGACCGGCGACTGGGAGAGCAAGCTCCGGCAGATGGAACACGGCGAGCTCTCCCGCCCAGAGTTCATGGGGGAGATCATCGATTTCACATCAGACATCGTCAACCGTGCCAAAACCTACACCGCCGAGCTAAAGAACAAGGTCTTCCCCGACCTCAACGCTACCTGCCCAAACTGCCAGGCGGACAAACTCAAAACAACGGACGCCACTTACGAGTGCTACAACCCAGAGTGCGGATTCCAGACCAGCCGCTATATCGCCTCACGGGAACTCAAGCCAGAGGAGGCACGCGATCTGTTTGAAAAGAAGTTCGTCGGCCCGTTAGAGGATTTCAAGTCGCGCTTTAACCGGCCTTTCGAAGCCGCCCTCGAGCTTAAGCAGGAAGTTTCCAAAACAGGTAAACTTGGAAAATGGAAAGTCAGCTTCGTCTTTGACGATGGCGACAATGAGCGTGACGAACTCACAGACGATCAGATCGTCGCCACAGTCACCACTCCCGAGGGCAAGGAAGTCAAGATTCACGAGACTAACAAAGCTTGGTATGTGCTCTCGATCACAAACAAGGACAACCCAGACGGCATCCGCATTTCCCGCACCATCCTCCAATGCGAACTCCCATCTGAGCAAGGCGTCAAGCTCATCGAAAAAGGCAAGACCGACCTCATCAAGGGCTTCGTTTCCAAGCGCACCAAACGCGCCTTCTCCGCCTTTCTAACATTCGATCACAAGACTGGCAAAATCGGCTTCGAGTTCGAACCACGCAAAGCAGCCAAGAAGGCGGCAAAGAAAAAATCCTAATACAAAAGGCACTGTATGAACCCAAGGCTGCTCTTTGCTATAGCTTTCTTGGCGACCGGATATTCCTGCGCTTTCTCCGCCGATGTGCTCCTGAAAGAGGACTTCAATGGTAGCGACAAGCGTAGCATGGCAGGGCATTTACTTAGCAATAAGTATATCAAGCCAGCCTCTAAAGCAGGACCAGATGGCACTGATGCGATCCGAGTTTCCTACGAGCCTTATTCACGCGGTAGCCAGAGGGTCACCGGCAGATATGCACTTTCTCGGCCGGTTAGCTCCGCCACATTATCTTTCGACGTCTGTTTTGAGCAAGGTTTTGATTTTCGTAAGGGAGGAAAACTCCACGGCCTCTCACCGGAGAAATCAATCACTGGAGGAAAGAGCAAACACCCCGAGGGCTGGAGCGCCCGGCTGATGTTTAAGCCACGCGGAAAAGTCGCTACTTACATCTACGACCAAAACAAGAGAAACAAATATGGAGATGAAAAATCCGGCGGCAGCCACCGATTCAAAGAAGGGGTGTGGTATCGCGTGGACATCCAGGTCACTTTAAATAGTGACCCAACCAAAAAGGACGGTTCAGCCATCATCTTGGTCAACGGGAAAACAGTCGTCAAATCCAGCAAGCAGCTCCTCTGGTCAGGCAACGAGAAAAACTCCCTGATCAGATACATGCTCTTCAACACGTTCCATGGCGGTCATGACCCTTCGTGGTCACCTCGCAAAGGAGGTAAGCCCGCCACAGTAACTGCCCTGTTTGATAACTTCACTGTGCGTGAGGGAGCTTTTACTTCCGGCAAACCGGACTAAACCCCTAACGGCTCCGCCCCGTTAGCACCATCCGCACATCGCCGATGAACACCTTCGAGCGCAGCTCAATCAGTATTCGGTCTTTGTCATCACTAATCCAGAGTGTTGCTTTTTTAAGCTTATCATAAGCCTTCAGTTGCTGGGTCTTACGGTCGATATTCTTAATCTTGAGATCAAGCTTGATACACGGGTAGCCAAGATGCTGCTCACGACCTAACACTTTCACCTCAGCGTACTGAGCGGATTTGAAAGGGTGCAGAGCTAGCCGCACAGTATCGCCATTCTTCAAAGCTCTACCTCTAATATAGAGCATACCCGATAAGGGGTCATGCAGATTTTCCTGGCTGAATTTATGCCCTCGCTCTTTGACTTTACCATCCGATTTTCGCGTATCCTTACGAGTGTGTTCAACCTCGCTTTTTCGATAGATATTTTTGATCTCCGTCACCTCACGATGGTCAGTCTCCTTTGAAATAAAAACCAACGGTTGGTAGGTTCCTTTTTTGGTAAAGGAATTATAGACAAAAGAAAAAGGGAACAATGCACCCGCAGCTCCTGTTGATCGACCGTATGCCTGCATGAGAAAAAGCTTCTTCGAGTTCTTGTGCGGCTTCCCCATTACCATCGTAGCTCGACCTGAATTAATAGTCCCGTTCCAGCTCATTTTATATGTTAGCGTCACCGGGCGTATCTCGGGATGCACACCCTTGGTAAATGGCTGGATTTTGCCCTGCCACTCCTGCTCGGCGTAGCTGCTTGATCCCATAGCCATAATCAGCAAACAGATCCACAGCGGTTTTTGAATGATCAATACACCTTTCATAGTAGCTTAGTCGGTTATTGTGTTCTACTTGTTCACTTTATTTATCACCCTTTTACGCCAAAGCCAATATGCTAGACCTGCTAGTATACCCGCCACCAGAATAGCGAATATCCACCCAAGCATCGACCTCACCCCGCTACCTCGTCGCCTCAAATCGCGGATCACCATCACCAATAAGCCAATTTGAAGGGCACCCCAAGCAGCCAGTATTCCCAATAATTTCCCTCGGGTCAGCCACTGCTTGCCATGCAACCGCTCTTCCTCTGCTAGCAGCTCATCGGCACCCCCTACCTGTTCATCCGCCGCATCACTCGCCAGTTCATATAGATCTTCATCATTTTCTGCCGACAGTGGTAGAACCACATGACCTAGGATAAAAATCATCCACAGCACCCAAAAACATCGTTTCATAACCACTTTCATTCTAGCTACTAATTCCTATTTCCCAATTCCTAATTTACTAGAACCACTCCCCACATCCTGTGACAATATCCGCACATTCTCGGTTACCCTTGTTTGCAGACACCACTATGATAATAACTCACTGTCATGAGTAATATTACATCCACAACCCACACCGACCTAGCCGCATGGGTCGAAAAAATGACCACCCTTTGCCAGCCCACCGACGTCCGTTGGTGCGACGGCTCACAGGCGGAATGGGACGAGCTCACACAGCTCCTTTGCGATAGCGGCACATTCACCCGACTCAATCCAGAGAAACGCCCGAACTCGTTCCTCGCACGCTCATCCCCAGGTGACGTCGCCCGAGTTGAGGATCGTACTTTCATCTGCACACGTCGCCCCGATCAGGTTGGACCAACAAACAACTGGGCAGACCCAAAGGAAATGCTCGCTACCATGCACGAGAAGTTCTCCGGCTGCATGGAAGGCCGGACCATGTATGTGATCCCATTCTGCATGGGCCCCATCGATTCCCCGCTCGCCAAGATCGGCGTGCAGGTCACCGACTCGGCTTACGTCGTGGTCAATATGAAGATCATGGCCAACATGGGTGCCAGTGTGCTCAAGCGCCTCGAAGACGAGGCAAGCGGTGCCGCTCCTCAGAAACGCGACGGCCACGCCAACTTCATTCCGTGCGCGCACACCGCCGGAATGCCACTCACTGAAGGCGTGGAGGACATCCCATGGCCATGTAATGATGAGGAAAAATACATCTGCCACTTCCCCGAGACTCGTGAGATCTGGTCCTACGGCTCCGGCTACGGAGGCAACGCCCTGTTAGGAAAAAAATGCCTCGCCCTGCGCATCGCATCAAACATCGCGCGCGAACACAACTGGATGGCAGAGCACATGCTCATCCTCGGGCTGGAATCTCCCGAAGGTGAAAAAACCTACATCTCCGCCGCATTCCCATCCGCCTGTGGCAAGACCAATCTCGCTATGCTTGTGCCTCCGAAAAAGTATGCCGATGCCGGCTGGAAAACCACCATCATCGGTGATGACATCGCCTGGCTCTGGCCACACGAAGACGGCACCCTACACGCCATCAACCCGGAGAACGGATACTTCGGCGTCGCCCCCGGCACCTCCTACGAGACCAACCCGATCGCTATGGACTCCATGCTGGAGAACGCCATCTTTACCAACGTCGGCCTCACCGATGACAACGACGTCTGGTGGGAGGGTCTTACAAAAGAGCCACCAGCACACCTCATCGACTGGAAAGGCAACGATTGGACACCGGACAGCGACACCCCTGCCGCTCACCCTAACGCACGCTTCACCGCACCTGCCCATCAGTGCCCAACCATTGACCCCGAGTGGCAGAACCCGGATGGTGTTCCCATCTCCGCCATCGTCTTTGGTGGTCGCCGCCCATCCACCATGCCGCTCGTTTACCAGGCATTCAACTGGTCACACGGCGTCTACGTCGGCGCTACCATGGGTTCGGAAGTCACCGCTGCTGCCATCGGCCTGAAAGCTGGTGTCCGACGCGATCCTTTCGCCCAGCTACCGTTCGCCGGATACAACATGGGCGAGTATATCGGCCACTGGCTATCCATGCGTAACAAAATCAAGAACGTGCCCCGCATCTTCCACGTAAACTGGTTCCGCCTCGATGAAGATGGCAAGTTCCTCTGGCCCGGATTTGGTGAAAACATGAGGGTGTTAGAATGGGTCGTGAACCGCTGTCACGGCCGGATTCCAGGACACGAAACCAACATCGGCTGGACGCCTCACTTTGAAGACTTCGACATCGATGGTATCGACTACAATGAAGAACAGTTCGACAAAGCCATGGCAATCGACAACGAGGAATGGAAAGCAGAGCTCCTATCACAAGGCGAAATGTTCCTAAGCCTCTATGATCACCTACCAAAAGAACTCGTCTTCCAACGTGAGTTACTCGCCGCCCGCCTCACCTAATTTCATTACTCAATAAGGGGTTTATTCATAGCGACAAGCCCGCCCACCTTTCACGGTGCGGCGGGCTTTTTTTTGACAGCTACAACATAGGT
>JBGCEU010000149.1:0-7566 GCA_045106535.1 Akkermansiaceae bacterium
TTTACGCCCCGCGTAGGAAGTGTCGCCATTGTCACCGTAAATTGCCTGCGTCAGCAGGTTCCAGTTTCCTACGTCAGTAACGTAAGATACAGTGGCGGTCCACTCATATCCTACGCCCACTTCATCATCACCTGAACTATCGGCATCCAAGTTGTAGAAGAGGTCAAACGAGAGTGTTCCTGAATCGAGTTTGTGCTCGGAGAGGAGGTAGATGGCATTGCCGTGGCTCCAGTTTCCTACTTCTTTGGTAGAATCTAAGCTGAGATATCCGATGGTTCCTGCCCAGTTACCTTTTTCAGCACTGAGGAGGAGTCCAGTATATCGGTTGCTAAAGATCTTATTGGAAATAGCTGTCCGCTCGATTGTTTTGATCTTTTTGGATGACATGCGTGCTTCAAGACCCATGCCGATCTTGTGACGACCATAAGAAGCTGTAAGTTTGTCGAAACCAGCCACATCCTTCTTAGTGTAAGAGAGCTTAAGCTCATCCCAGTTCTGGAAACCCCAGTCCCGGGTGCCGCCACCGTGTTTGGCATCAGTGGCTACGTCAGCACGCCCCATCAATGAGAAGCCGTTCAGGAACTTGATTTCAGTTCCAAGACGGAAACGGCGGACAGTTTCAAACTCATCCGAGAAGGAATTACCGTTGATGTCATCGCCATCAAGATAGGCATACTGTAGGTGCAGGCGACCGAAGAACTTGACCCCCTGGATAAATCCCGAATCTTTGTTCTCATAGACCTTGCCTATACTTTTCAAGTTAGTGCACCAGTCACCAGAATTGGAGGGCGGATCGATGATCGGGGTTTTGGCGTCTGATCCCGCTGTGGCGGGGAGGGTGGCGATCGCAAGAGCAAGGGCGGCACCTGCGAGGGTGCTGCGCTTTGCAACGTTGGTTTCGTGTTTTGTCATTGGTTTTTTTTGTTTGGATTACACAGGGATAAGTTGCCTGTGGGAGGTGGTTTCATATCAGGATGCTGGTTTGGGAAAAGGAAAAAGAGATTGCGGCGGTTGTCTGTATTGGTGTCTGGTTCATTTGTTTTGGTCTAGTGGTTGGGTGAATACTCTGCAGAAGTGGCAGAGCTTCGGGCAGACCATGCGCACAGTGATGCAGAATCACGGAGAGCAAGAGGGCGACAAATTCGTCACACGGGACGGCCTGGGATATGTTAGGGTCAGATGCCGAGTGCCTGGCGCAGGCAGGCGAGGGCGAACTGGCGTTTCCTGCAAGTGGGTCTGTTAGGCGTGCGGAGTTCCCAGCCGTTTTGCTCTCCCTCGCTACGTAATTTATCGGTCGGGTGAACCATAACAGCGTGTTCGCAAATGCGTAGCATCGGCAGGTCGGCGTGGCTGTCAGAAAAGCCGGAGCTGTTAGGGAG
Organism: Akkermansiaceae bacterium; assembly: GCA_045106535.1. Lineage (GTDB taxonomy): Bacteria > Verrucomicrobiota > Verrucomicrobiia > Verrucomicrobiales > Akkermansiaceae > Oceaniferula. The sequence continues at coordinate 1,380 of JBGCEU010000149.1, forward strand.
GGTGTCGTTTTCAATGTCAAAGCTATCAGGAAGTATGTGGCGCATCTTTTTTAGCTTGTTAGGTCCCTTGTTGTTGCCGCCCGGAAGGTCTGGGAAGAGTGGGATGCGTGGAGTCATTTCCACTTGTGTTCCGAAGTAGTGGTCGAAACCAAGTTTTTTGGCGATGGGTTTGACCCAGATCTCTGGACTCGCTGACGAGAGCACAGTCGTTCTTCCTAGTTGTTGCTGCTCGACGAGCATATCAATCATTTCCTGATAGAAAGTGCCGGGGAAATGCTGGTCGACAAATTCCTCCGCTAGCTCATCCAGATCTTCCTCACGCAGTCCCCACAGGTAATTGAGAAACACACGTTTCATACCATCAGAGCCGAGCAGTTTGTAAAAGGGGAGTAGCGGAATCAGTCCGAGTAGGTAGAGCCTGCGCAGCGGCATGCGCTTCAGCACAAAATCACAGAAAAGTAGCTGCGTGTCCCACGGGATCAACGTCTGGTCAAGATCGAAGAGGGCGTAGCCGTTGTTATTATACGAATCTGGCATACAGCGATGCTGAGTCCTGAATTTCAGGATTGCAAGCCCAGCAATGATAGTGCATGTAATTGGGTTTTATAACCCTCACGAACGGTGATATTGCCGTAATGTCTTAAAGCATACTTTTCTTAGAAATCCGACCATGACTTTTACATTTCCTTTCAAAAATAAAAATATTAGCAGTAGCTTGGTTTTTGTTGTCACCTTTATTGTTGCTTGGGCTTCCGTAGTTGATTCTTTGGCTGCACCTGCTGCTGCTACGAACCTAGTGGCGATAGCGCCTGTAAGCGGTGAGTTCAATCTGACATGGGAAGATAATGCTATAGATGAGGAGCAATACCGTGTAGAAGTCCGTATTCCGCCTGCGACGGCATGGTCAACAGTTACTAGTTACCTGCCCAATACTGTCTCGTCATTTCTAACTGGAGGCGCAGTAGCTACAACCTATGAGTTCAGAGTGTTAGCAATTGCTGGATCTGATGAAGTGCCGTCTGGGATTGCTAGTGTCACTACACCTGATCGTTTCACCAATGCAGAATTTAACAACGCGGCTCCCTACGCTCACATTAGTCTAGGTGAGTCTTTTAGTTTTACCCCTGTGCCAAATAATGCTGCGAGTTCTACAGGTATTTCATATACTGCATCCCCGCTACCAGCTGGAATAGCTATCAACCCGGCGACTGGTGAAATTAGCGGACAAGCCACCGAGGATGGATACTTTGATGTGATCATTGAAGCATCATATACTAATCCAGTTAGTCCGGCCGCCCGTGATCGTTTGGCTTTGCGTATTACTCCAGCACTCAGTAGCCCAGTGCTGGAGACACCAGTACCGTTGGAAACGCTCATTGCGCTTCAACCTACAACCGTGGTTCCTTTGAATTCACATTATGTAGATCCTGATACCAGCGTAGCTGTTCAAATCGAAACCACGGAAGGCAATATTGTTTTTTCACTATTCGATCGTGCTATGCCCGAGCCGGTTACCAATTTCCTCAGTTATGTTGATTCAAATAGCTACTCTAATAACATTTTCCATCGTTCGGTTAACGCGGGTACGTTTGACATCATTCAGTCTGGTAGCTATTTTGGAGATGCTAACGGAATAACAGGAGTAGCTACCAATGCCCCGATTCAGAATGCTCCGGGTATCCGCAATGACCGAGGAACGATCGCCTACGCGCGGACAACAAATCCTAATAGTGCAACAAGCGGATGGTATATTAACACAGAAGATAGCCCCGGTCTTGATGTAGGTGATAGCTACGCGGTATTCGGCCGGGCTACTACGGCTTCGCTATCTATTATTGATACTATCTTTAACTATACCACCGGAACCTACTCGATTCCGCTCGGGGGTAACCCGTTTAGTTTTGAGGGTTTCCCAACAACCGATAGCAATGCCCCAAGTGCTTCACCCAATAACCTAATTATTGTAAACCAAATTATTCGTGTGCCGGTTTTGAGCTATACGCTCAATTCCAACAGCTCTCCTGCAATTGCGAGCGCTTCAATTATTGATTCAGGCACAGGGCCTGAGCTTCAGATAACCCCGCTGTTACCTGGTCAGACCACTATTGGATATACTGTTGCTGATATTGATGGTAATAACCTCGCCGCTACTCATGATATTACGGTTCAGAGTTCCTATGCATCGTGGCTTGCTGGTTTAGTCTCGCCGCTGAGCCCAGCTGGCCCGAGCGATAATTCTGCCGGAGGGACTTTCAACAATCTCCAGTCCTATGCTTTTGGCGGAGATGCAAATGATCCGAGTGACGATAGAGTTCGAAGTCCATCCCCTGGGGTTACAAACAATCCATATGATTTTTGCTTTTATCATCGAAAATTTGCATCTGACCTGACTTACACGGTCCAGTATTCTTATAATTTAGATCAATGGGATCCTGTGTGGACAACCGACGATGGAATCACTGCGGGTAGTGTTATTGATTCTCAAAGCGAGGGCGATTTCTGGAAATTAACTGTGCGTAAAACGTTGCCTCAGCCACCTGAGAAGATTTTTTTGCGGGTCGTTGTTACACTGACGGATGCTGGAGATTGATGTTCTCATCGCATAACCCGTGCCTTCGAGGGTTTACTATTTGGTATCGTACAAGTGTTCAGAGCCCAGTTTCCACAAAGCACTGATATTTGCACGTTTCAGGTTCTTCTGCCTCGTGCAGAGCCCCACCACGTAGGGTTTAAGTTTGGGTGCGGATTGGATTTTTCTCACTTCCTCACGAAACGGGCTGCGCTCTAACACTAATTCGGGGACGAGCCCGACACCAGACCCGAGTCTTACCATGGCGAGGATACCTTCGTTGCCGGAGACTTCCGCGCTGATGATTGGGGTGATTTCGCGTTGCTTGAGCCATTGATCGAGCCTGTGGCGGGAAAGCCCGGCGCGCGGGAGGACGAGAGGTGTTTCCGAGAGGTCGAGCGGGTTGTCTGATTTGCCTACCGAAGGGCGGGCGTCAACAAAAACCAAATTGGTTTCCGTGAGGGGGAGAAACTCGATACCTTTAGGTTGTTGGTCGGGTAAGGCGGCGACAGAGAGATCGATGTCGCCATCGATGACTTGCCTAACAGATTCTTCGGCTGAGCCTGTGCGTAGATCGATCTGAACATCAGGGTAGGTCTCACGGTAGGATTGTAGTAGATCGGGTAACAGACTGTAAACGGCGGTCACTGAGGCGTAGATGGACATGTGGCCGCTGACGGAGTCGCTAGCGGATATTTCATCCTTGAGGGTTTCCCACTCCTGCAGTGTCTGGCTGGCGAACACGCGAAATTTTTCCCCGGCTTTGGTTAGGCTCACACTACGATTGTCGCGAATAAACAGCGGTTCTCCAATCGATTCTTCAATCCGCTGCACGCTCCGGGTAAGAGCAGATGCGCTGAGATGGCAGCGTTTGCTTGCCTTGCCGAAATGGAGTGTCTCGGCAAGTACTAGAAAGTTTTTGATCTCGTGAAGGGTCAAATCGAGCATTAGCTTATCGACATTTTTGCCGTCCGCAATCAAACATCACGCATCATGTCCTCCGATCGCACACCGCTGCTGACTTTAGGAAATGCACTGACCATCCGCGATGGCGAGTGCTGGGGGGTGGTTGGTGGTAATGGCTCTGGGAAATCTTTCTTTGCCCGTGCGCTTGCGGGGCAGTCGGTTGTCCAGGGTCTCGAACGAAAGTCGTCATTAGATAAAGTCATCTGTGTCTCGTTCGAGGACGAACAAAAATTGTTAGAACGGGAAATCTACGAGGATGACTCTGAGTATATGGATCGCACAGATCACGGGCGCACCACGCGTGAGCTGGTTGCTGAGCTGGCGAGTGACACAGCTGACTTGGATGCGATTTCCAGCAGCATGCAGTTGGAGTATTTTCTAGATACTGGTTTTCGCCTGCTCTCCACGGGTGAGCGCAGGCGCATGATGATTGCGCGCGCGCTGGCCCAGTCGCCTGATATGTTAGTTCTCGATGAGCCCTACGACGGGCTTGATATCAGTTTTAAAAAGCATCTCGAAGAGCTCATCGCTAGCCTGAGTGAGTCGATGCCGCTGGTGCTGATCGTGAACCGACTCTCGCAGCTAGGGGAGGCCATCACGCACATCGCGTGCCTGGAAAACCGCGGGATTGTGATTGCGGGATCTCGTGAAAAAATCGAGGCAAGCCCGCTCTGGCGGCAGCTTCAGGCGATGCATGTCGAGGTGCCCACACTTCCCGGAGCACCGCCGGATCACGTCGCATTTTCATCAGATTCACAGAAGCCGATCATTGAAATGCGCGATGTGAAAGTAGGCTATCATGAGAAGCCGATCATTCGCGGGCTGGACTGGAATGTCATGCCCGGAGAACATTGGAAAGTCAGTGGGCCGAATGGCTGTGGAAAATCGACACTGGTGAACCTCGTCTCCGGAGATCACCCGCAGTGCTACGCGAACGATATCCGTTTGTTTGGAAAACGCCGTGGTCAGGGAGAATCGATCTGGGATATCAAACGGCACATGGGGCTGATGTCCACGGCACTGCACCAGCAATACCGGGTCACAGTCACCGTGGAGACTGTGCTGCTTTCGGGTTTTTTTGATAGCATTGGCGTGTATAAAAAACCGAAACCTTACCAGTATGAGCTGGCTGCGGAGTGGCTCGATTTTCTTCACATGACTTCTCTGAAGAACGAGATTTTCCAGCGGCTTTCGTTTGGTCAGCAGCGGATGTTGCTCATCGCACGGGCTTTGGTGAAGCGCCCCCACCTGCTAATTCTCGATGAGCCGTGCCAGGGGCTCGACCCCATGAACCGCGCGCTCGTTATTCGTTTGGTTGAGAGAATCTGCGAGCGTGGCCTGGCCCAGCTTCTTTATATCTCACATGATCCCGAGGATCACATCGCCTGCCTGACCCACGAGCTGGTATTTTCCCCGAGCTTAGAGCAGCAGAATCAGGAAATGCCACCCTATCAAATCAGCCAGACAAACCTTTGAATTGTTTTTAGCGCAATAATAAATGCCAATTAATTCAATTTACGCAACGATTGATCTGGGTTTGTATGTGCGCGGAAAAAAATCACTCCACAACCAACCAATCAATATTATGAGCCAAAATTACTTTAACTCACTGCCACTCCGCCTCCAGCTCGACGAGCTTGGAACTTGCCGTTTCATGGACGCTTCCGAATTCGCCAATGGCGTTGAAGCTGCCAAGGGAAAGAAAATCGTCATCGTTGGCTGCGGCGCTCAGGGTCTCAACCAGGGACTGAACATGCGCGACAGCGGGCTCGACGTTTCCTACACCCTGCGCGACAACGCGATTGCCGAGAAACGCCAGTCGTTCCTTAACGCGAGCGAGAACGGGTTCAACGTCGGCACTTACGAGGAAATGCTCCCGACCGCTGACATCGTGATGAACCTCACACCGGACAAGCAGCACACCAAGGTTGTCGCCAGCGTGATACCACACATGAAACAAGGTGCCACATTCTCATATGCGCACGGATTCAACATCGTCGAGGAAGGCGTGCAGATCCGTGAAGACCTAACCGTCATCATGGTCGCACCCAAGTCACCCGGCTCCGAGGTGCGTGAGGAATACAAGCGTGGCTTTGGCGTGCCGACACTCATCGCATGCCACCGCGCCAACGATCCGAACGGCGACGGACTGGAAACCGCCAAAGCCCTCGCAGTAGCACAGGGCGGCCACCATGCCGGCGTGTTAGAGTCATCATTCGTTGCTGAAGTGAAGTCCGATCTCATGGGTGAGCAGACCATCCTCTGTGGCTTGCTTCAGGCTGGCGCACTGCTTTGTTTCGACAAAATGAAGTCCGAGGGCATCGAGCCTGCTTGGGCAGTGAAATTCATCCAGCAAGGTTGGGAAACGATCACCGAGGCACTCAAGCACGGTGGTATCACCACCATGATGGATCGCCTTTCCAATCCCGCCAAGATCAAGGCGTTCGAGCTCTCCGAGGAACTCAAGGACATCATGCGCCCGCTGTTTGAAAAGCACATGGACGACATCATCTCCGGTCACTTTTCCACCACCATGATGGAGGACTGGGCAAACGATGACGCGAATCTGCTAGGATGGCGTGAAGCCACCGGCGAGACTGAGTTTGAAAAAACCGAAGGCGCTGGTGACATCTCCGAGCAGGAATACTTCGA
>JBGCEU010000015.1:0-3747 GCA_045106535.1 Akkermansiaceae bacterium
GAACGCCAAAGTTTTTGAGCAAGAAGGCGCTGCCGTGTTGAGGCAGGAAACGGAACTCGACTCTGGAGCACTGGTCACTGAGCTGACCCGGATTTTTGATGAGGATGGGGTTCTCGAAGCAATGTCTGAAAAGGCGGATTCCTTAGCTGTGAAAGATGCTGCCGGCAGAATTTGTGATGTCATCAGTGTTGATGTATTGACCTGAACTTATTAACCCACTCGCATGAAGATAGAGGAATTAAGCAAGCGACTGACTGACCGGGGAAACCCGGTGCATGTCCACCTGATCGGCGTTGCTGGGTCGGGTATGAGTGGTCTTGCTCTTCTTCTGTTAGGTATGGGACACAAGGTCAGTGGATCTGATCGTGTCACCAGTGGTGAGACTCAGAGAATGCAGGGGCTTGGGCTCCAGTTCTCCACACCACACCGCGCGGACGAGGTGCATGGTGCGGACGTGGTGGTATTTTCTTCTGCCATCCGTGAGGACAACATGGCTCGCGCGGAAGCCCGTGCGCAAAATATCCCATGCATCCGACGCGCCGAGTGCCTCGCAGCGATCTTGCATACGCGCGATGGGGTGATCATTTCGGGAACACACGGAAAGACAACGACCTCCGCGATGTGCGCTCATGTGCTGCGACGCTGTGGAATGATGCCCTGCCATTATGTTGGGGCGGAAATTCCCGTGTTAGGAACAAACGCGCACTGGGAGCAAGACTGTCAGACGATGGTTGCAGAAGGAGATGAAAGTGACGGAACGCTGGCGCTTTATCATCCGGAGCACTGTGTCGTGCTCAACGTGGAGGAAGAGCATCTGGATTTCTACCGAGACATTGAGCACATTAAAGAGGTATTCGGAAAACTGCTCGATCAGACGCGCGGGAACAAAATTTACTTCGGAGGCTGTTCCGTTGCCAGTGAGCTTTGCTCGGGCAGGGAAGGTGCAGTTTCCTACGGTTGGGAAAATGCCGACTTCACCGCGAGTGAGATCCACGAGACCGGAGGCACGGTTGCGTTTGATGTCACCAAACGCGGTGAGCCGTTAGGCCGAGTTGAGCTTGGTATTCCGGGTCGGCACAACGTCCTCAACGCACTTGCCGCAATTGCTGTAAGTGATGCGGTTGGGACGGATTTTCAAATGGTGTCGCGCGGGTTGGGAACTTTTGCCGGCGCGCGTAGGAGATTTGAAAATAAATACCTTTCGCCCAAGCTGCGCGTGATCGATGATTACGGTCATCATCCTACGGAAGTCGCGGCAACACTCCAGACCGCGCGTTCACTTGATCCTGATAGATTGGTGGTGGTTTTCCAGCCGCACCGCTACAGCAGGACACAGAAGCTTGCGGATGACTTTGGCAAGGCGCTGCAAGCTGCTGATCGAGTCTTCGTGACAGATATTTACCCCGCCAGTGAGCTGCCTATCGAGGGGGTGACCGCGCAGACAATCGTCGATGCGATTCATGCGAATGGCGACACCCGTGCGGAGGTTGTGGGGTCTATCGGCTCCGCTCACCACGCTGTGGGAAACGCGCTACAGGCCGGTGATCTGTTAATATCTCTTGGTGCGGGTAATGTGCATGAAATTGGCACCAAGATCGCCAGGGACATGGCTGTGTTAGAGGACATGCTGCGCTTCTGTGGTGAAGATGATTTTAAGAAAACAAGGCTTTACGAACCGATGGAGCGTCATACGACAATCCGCTGCGGCGGGCCGGCGCAATTCTGGATCGAGCCGATGACATTCAAGGCATTCGCCGCTGTGGTTGGCTACTGCCGCGAGCGCGGTATTCCGCAGCGTATCGTCGGTAGGGGGTCTAATCTGTTAGTTCGTGACGGCGGCATCCGCGGAGCCATCATCCACCCCTCAGGTGGTGAATTTTCCGATGTGAAGGTGGAAGGTGATGTTATCACCGCTGGTGCTGGTGCTCGTTTCAAAAAAGTAGCGAGCGTGGGCGCAGCTCATAGCCTGACTGGCATGGAGTGGATGGAGGGGATCCCAGGAAACGTCGGTGGTGGTCTACGTATGAATGCCGGTGCCATGGGAATTGAAACTTTTGACCAGGTGATCAGTGTTACATTTCTCGATGAGGATGGTGAAATCCGCGAGCGAACACGCGATGAAATCACGGCGCATTACCGAAACACACCTGAGCTAAGGCGTAATTATGCTTTGGCTGCTAAATTCCAAGCGAGTGCGTCTGATGCGGATTCGATTGACAATCTGACTCAAGAATCAAGACACCACCGTCGCTCTACCCAGCCCATCGCGGCAAGTGCAGGATGTATTTTTAAGAATCCAGAAGCAGTTCCCGCAGGCAAGCTTGTGGAGGAACTCGGGATGAAGGAGGCGATGGTTGGAAAAGCCCAAGTCTCGATTGAGCATGGAAATTTTATTGTCAACCGAGGCAAAGCAAAAGCAGCGGACGTGCTCGGGTTGATTGATGAAATCCGCCGTAAGGCCGAAGATGAGCGCGGAATCAAGATGGACACCGAGGTGCAAATCATCGGCGAAGACGAATGTATATTTTAACCTAACAAACGAATGGATAAAGACATACTGATAGCAGTTCTCATGGGAGGCCCTGGGTCTGAGCGCGATGTTTCTCTGGCATCAGGCAATGCGGTGTTAGAGGCTCTGAATGGTGAGGGTCTGAATGCTGTGCCGGTGGATGTCACCTCTCATAGTATCAATCTTCCGGAAGGGGTTGGCCTTTGTGTTAATACCATCCACGGAACTTTTGGTGAAGACGGCGAAATGCAGTCGATTCTCGAAGATATGGGCGTGCCATACACGGGTGCGGGTATCGAGAGTAGTCGAGTGGCTTTTGATAAGGTGGCGAGCAAGGAGGTCTTTGTGAAGCATGGCGTGCCGACTCCTGCATCGGAAATTGTTGACTGCTCGGATGGCGTAAAGATGCCCGTGATGCCACTGCCGTATGTGGTCAAGCCTCCACGTGAAGGATCGAGCGTAGGTGTACACATTGTCGAAAACGAAGAGGATGCCGCCGCTGCGATGGAGGATGCTGCAAAGTATGGCGATGAGGTTCTTGTTGAACAATTTATCCAAGGCAAAGAGCTCACCGTGGGTGTTCTGGATGACGAGGTATTACCTGTGGTGCATATCGCGCCGCGCAGTGGGTTCTATGACATGAGCAACAAGTATCCGTGGATGACCGGCGACGGTGGCACCGACTACTACTGCCCTGCTGACCTGGATGATGCTACGACCGCGAGTGTGCAGAAGGCGGCACTCGATGCACACCGCGCACTTGGTATTGAGATCTACTCACGTGTGGATGTGCTGCTTGATGCTGATGATAAACCCTATGTGTTAGAAGCCAATACTATCCCCGGGATGACGGCAAGTAGTCTGCTTCCCAAGGCGGCAAAAGTCGCTGGTTATGAGTTTGGTCCGCTTTGTCAGAAAATAGCTGAGCTATCCCTCGCCCACAGAACCTAATCCCACAGCACTATGTCCTTTTTTAAACCACGCCGGAAAACAACCCGCTCACCACGTGTCGTGCGCAAGGGTGGGGATTTACAAAAACTACACATCAAGGTGAGCTCACCGCGGATCGTGATGTTTGAAATCATGCGTGGGCTGGGACGGAGTGTTAGGGTGATCATGATCTTTGCCTTGATTGGCATGATCGGGTGGGGTGGATACCTTGGAGCTAAACATATTTTCATCGATAATGAAGAATACCGCCTTCAGGAAATCAAATTGGAAACCAACGGTCACATCAA
>JBGCEU010000150.1:0-40084 GCA_045106535.1 Akkermansiaceae bacterium
GATGACGGGGTGTCTCTCTCTGCGGATGCTATTCGCATTGATGCTGATGCCGAACTGAATCTTGCTCGCACGTTGGTCAGGTTTGGTGAGGTGGTTCCAACCTTGCTAGATGATTTCCGGCCGAATCTTTTGGCGAACTACCTGCTAGAGCTAGCCAGAGCGTTTCACTCGTTTTTTGAGGCGTGCCCGGTTCTCAAGTCAGAGGGTGAAATGCAAAACACCCGTCTTGTGCTCTGCGAGCTGACAAGCCGGGTGCTGAAACGAGGGCTGGGATTATTGGGGATTGAGGTTCCCGAGAAGATGTAGTCCTCTATGGCACAGTAAAGTATTACTGTGGGATTCGAGAGCCTTTGTGGTAAAGGCTTTTACTTTTGGCCTTGCTGGTCGCGGCTGGTTTGGTGGGTTTTGTATTTACGAAGGTACTTGTACCTCGGTTACCACTGTTTCCTCTGGGTGCTCTTGGGGTTATTCTTGGTGGTGTGCTGCGATTCACGTTAGATCCTCTACCTGAGCGAATAGATGGTTTGGTGCTGTGGCGAGAATGTGAGGATGTATAGGTTCCTCTGTTTCCAAAATGGGAGCGATTAGAGAGATTACTGTAGTGGTTGCGGTTGTGGTAGCTGGAATTTGCATAACTGCTGCGATAGCGGCTTGAATATGGGCGACTATAGCTAGTGTGTGGACGCGAATAACGGTATCCTGAGTAGCCTGTGTCACCACGTAAGCTTCCCCTGTAGCCGCTGGGTCTTGCGCAGTGAATATAGCGACCACCACTGTGGCGGTACCATCGATTCCCATGATGCCAGTAAGGTGTGCTACCAATGGTCACGCGTGTGTATCCGTGGGGAAGTACGCGGAGGCTGCTGCCATAAGAGCCAGAGCTATGTGTAGCGCCATTGTAGCCGTAGTATCCATAGTCGGCGCAGGAAGGTAGTAGGAACAATGTAACACTGCCGAGTGCGAGGTAGAGCAAGTTTTTCGTTGTCATGCCAAGATAGACGTTTGTTGGTCTATGAAAATTCAAGAAATTTTCAGCTTTTTTGACGCCAGCTTGATTTGGGGCATGGAATGTGGAAAATACCGGTGTGAACACTGATCAATGGATAGCAGCGGACAAGGCTCATTGTTGGCATCCATTTACTCGGCAATCTGATTGGGAAAAAAGTGAGCTACTGGTTCTTGTGGGAGGCAATGGGGTGTGGCTGACAGATTCTGAAGGCAGGAAATACATTGATGGTAATGCTTCGATTTGGACGAATGTTCATGGTCACAACCACCCCGTGATCAATGCTGCGATTACTGAGCAACTGGGTAGGGTCGCGCATACCAGCTATCTTGGATTTGCGAATCCGCGAGCCAGTGAGCTTGCTAAGCGGCTGGTGGGATTCTTCCCGGGTGCAGACTTGAGGAGGGTCTTTTATTCCGATGATGGTTCAACAGCCATCGAGTGTGCCGTGAAAATGGCGATACAATACCGTATGCAGACGGGTGAATCGAATCGCCAGCACTTGATTGCGTTCGATCAAGCGTACCACGGAGACACTGCGGGAGCGGCTTCACTTGGCGGCGTGGCAGCTTTTTCCGACCGCTTTAGGAAATTTGGTTATCCAGTAACACATGTGGCAGACTTCTCCAACTTATGCCTGCTAGATGAATCAGTTATCAATCAGACGGCTGCTGTAATTATTGAGCCGCTGGTGCAGGGAGTAAATCAGATTCATGTCTGGCCCGATGGCATGTTGAGAGAGCTCAGGCAGTGGTGTGATGCGCGAGGCATTCATCTAATCCTTGATGAGGTAATGACAGCTTTCGGAAGGACAGGTACGATGTTTGCCTGTCAGCAAGAGCAAGTAGTGCCTGATTTCCTCTGTCTCGCCAAAGGGCTGACGGGAGGCTATCTGCCACTCGCTGCTACCATGGTCACCAACAAAATATACGATGCTTTTACCGGTGCCGGGGAAAACGCCTTCTACTACGGCCATAGCTACACTGCGAATCAACTTGGGTGTGCGGCAGCGCTAGCAAGTCTGGATGTCTTCGAGGATGAAAAGACACTCGAGCAGTTACCTGCAAAAATTGATTTTCTGAGTCAGGGGTTAGCAAAGATCAAATCCGATCACGAGCATGTGTACGACATTCGCCAGTGTGGTATGGTTGCAGGAATCGAACTGCGTGAGATAGGGGGTAATCCATTCAAGCCCTCTGAGCGTATCGGGGAGGGAATAGCCTCTGCAGCCAGGAAACATGGGTTATTGACCCGTCCTATTCGGGATACTCTCGTTATCATGCCGCCTCTGTGTATTAGCTTAGAAGAGATCACTCGGATTTGTGAGTCGTTGCACGAGGCGCTCGATTCTTTTTTCTCTCAATGAGCTTCAAAACTCAGAGATCCCTTAAAAGTGACCAGCCCTCCAATGGGGGAGGGCCGGTCTGGGGAGGTGTGTGTGTGTATGCGCCACCTGAATTCCCCCTAGCGCAGCGTCATTTTTGAGTAAGATTTAAAGCTCCTCAAGTAAAAATTACAAAAAAATAAAACTATTATAATTTTTTATGTAATTGAGCGGGTTTCTCCGATGGTCTTTCTTTAGATTTCCGGTCAAAGCTATAGGCGATTACTGCTGGCCGAATCTGTAGAAATCATCAATCGCGATTCATGCACAGAGCTAGCTCATGGCGGTATAAAAGTGGATATCTGCTGCTGTCGCGCTCTATGTCACGAGACAATTTGTCGGAATTGAGCGTCAGTTGTGAACGATCTGTCTATAAAGAGGAATTAGAAGCATTTTTTACGGGACAATTTCACCGTACTATGGTTTTCAACACCCGCAACGATGAGCTCACTTGAGAGCTACATCCAAGATTCGATAGATACCATGGAAACTGTAACCAAGCGTGACCTCGTCACCAAGCTCAGCAATAAGACCGGCCTCAACCAAGCAGATGTGTTAAATGTCCTTGAAACTCTGCTAGACACCGTCACGGGAGAGCTCGCGAAGGGGAACTCTGTTGTCATGCGGAACTTTGGCTCTTTTCAAGTTCGTGAGATGAAGGGCAAGGTGGGGCGCAATCCTAAAAACCCGAGCCAGGATATGAAAATACCTCCTCGTGCCGTGGTGAAATTCAAGCCAGGCAAGGAAATGAAAGAGCGCGTGGCGCGTATCCTACCGATGATTCAAGAAGGCTGATGGATATCTCTGCCAAACAGAGTGATCTGCTCGATGAGTTGGGTCTTTTCCAAGACTGGACCGAGCGCTACGAGTATGTGATAGGCATCGGGAAAAAGCTACCCGAGCTGCCTGATGAGAAACATACAGACAGCCTGCTTATCAAAGGCTGCCAGTCGCAAGTCTGGCTGGATGCCGAGTTCAAGGATGGGGTGATGCGCTATCGCGCGGACTCAGATTCTCTGATTACCAAGGGAATGATTGCCCTTTTTGTTAGGGTTCTCGATGGTGAGACACCCGATGCAATCCTGCAGGCGGATATGTCCTTCATTGATCAGACAGGTTTAAAAGAGCACCTCGCACCTACGCGGGCGAATGCGCTTAACCTCATGGCGACGCAGATGAAGCAGCGCGCACTGGAGTACGCGGCAGGTTAGTCTGTCAATTGCTGTGTTTTGTAAGTGAGTTTCTGTAGGCATCAATGCCGCGTGTGATGGCATTTGCTAGTGTAAGACGGTATTTCAGAGTGCTGATTTTGGCTGCCTCTGCTTTGTTCGTTAGGAATCCTGCCTCAATGATGACAGTGGGGTGCTTACAGCCTGAGAGTAAATTAAAGCGCGCCCGTCTGATGCCCCTGTCCGTGATGTTGAAGCCAGCTCCTAAGCGATTATCATTCAGGTAGCGGAGGCAGCGTGAATGCAAGTCGGTGGCAAGGGTTAGGCTGGCCGTATGAGTCGCGCGGGGCTGGCGTGCGCTTAAGATATAGCTTTCAAACCCGCTGACATTTCTATTTGCCGAACTGTTGTAATGAAGGGAAATAAAGATAGCGTCAGATGTGGTATTCGCCATTTTGATGCGATCGCCAAGTGGGACAAAAACATCCAGCTCGCGTGTCAGGACTACTTTGTAGCCTTTTTTTTGCAGCTGGCGGTGTAATTCCAATGCGAGTGCCAGGGTGTGTGCGGATTCGAGTTTAGCTGCACCCTTATCCATACCTCCGTGTCCGGGATCGATGATGATCGTTTTCATCGGTGGCATTTTCTGGAAGTCTGGCTTTAATAGCGGAGAAATCAACGTCTTGAGGTCAAGCTGGGATAGGTGGGGTACTTGCCCATGCATCCTAACAGGCTCGGAGAGGAAAAACTTCAGCCCGTTCATGAGCATAGTTTGTTCGCCTGATGTTAACTTGATGGTGAGCTTGCCTCGTTCTAGTGTGATCTTCTTGCCGTCGATGCTGAGTCGATCAAACTGGTAGAAATTTTTAACCTCGCTTAGCTGAATGTAGGCTTTGCCGTTGATCTCTACTGGATTCCATTCGGCCAACGTTTCTTTCATGACACCGTTCGCGCAGATAGCCGATGTAAGGAGGAGTGCGAGGAAAAGAGGACGTATCATTATTCTAACCGTGACAGATAGGCCTATCGGTTCAACCAGGAAACCATCTGTTCGGCTGTTTTTTTGCCGATGCCGGGCACGGACTCGATTTCCTTTGCAGTGGCTTTGCGGATGCGTTTGACGGAACCGAACCTGCGTAACAGTGCTTCTTTACGTTTGGGTGACATGCCAGGGCAGTCGTCTAACAGACTTTCGCGGATGCGTCGACGGAGTAGAAGCTCGTTGTAGTTGTTTGCGAATCGGTGAGCCTCGTCACGGATGCGCTGGAGCAGCTTGAGCGCGCCGGTGTCGTGGGAGAGTAATAAAGGCTCACTGTTACCGGGGCGGAAGATTTCCTCGTGCTGCTTTGCCAAGCCGATAACGGGTAGATCGTGTAAACCCAGTCTCTGGAGCTCTTTCATTGCCATGCTCAGCTGGCCCTTGCCGCCGTCCACGATCACTAAGTTGGGAAGGTGTAAGGGGGATTTGCCCTCGCGAGCGAGTCTGCGCAGAGCTTCCAAGGGCTGTTCCTGGGTGTTGCCGACGTTGTTTTCTAACAAAATACGCGAGTATCTCCTGCGGACTACTTCCGCCATGCTTGCGAAGTCGTCTTGACCCTCGACTGTCTTGATGCGGTAGCGGCGGTATCCTTGGTTGTCTGGAACGCCATCGACGAAACGCACCATGGACGCCACGATGTGATTGTTCGATACATTGGAAATATCAAAACACTCCATGATACGGAGAGGGTCGGGTATTGAGAGGGCTTCTTGGAGTTCGATAAGATCCTCGGTCGGCTTGACGGTGCTGGGAATGCCTCTGCCACGCACGAAGCTGCGTGTCGGGTTCAGTGTTTTTTCGAGGTTGTCGATGATGTCGCGCAGCTTCGCAGCCTTTTCAAACTGGAGCTTCTCCGCTGCCTTTTCCATTTCTAGCTTCAGTCCCTTGAGATGGTCACGTTTCCCTCTGCCTTCTAATAAGGAGACTGCTTCATCGACGCGTTTGCGGTATTCTTCCTCGGAAATTTTTCCAACACACGGAGCGCTGCATTTCCGGATGACATCCGCGTGACAGTGGCGGTAATCATTTTCCCCGGGGTGCTTCGGTCGGCACGTGCGGAGTCCGAAGTGCCTGTTGAGCCACTCCAGGGTGCCCTTGAGCGCGGCAGAGTGGACAAACGGGCCAAAGTACTTCGCGCCATCGTCTTTTTTCAGCCGGGTCAATACAAACCGGGGCAGAGGAGCATCGAGCTGCATCTTCACCATGAAAAAGCGTTTGTCATCACGCTGAAGCACGTTGTAGCGCGGGCGGTATTCCTTGATCAGTTTACTTTCCAAGATGAATGCCTCGTCCTCGTTTTTGACCACGTGGAAATCAAAGTCACAGATGCTGTCGATGAGCGCCCGCGTTTTGCGATCTGACTTCATCTTGCGCGACGGCATAAAGTAGCTACCTACGCGTTTCCTCAGATCCTTGGCCTTGCCCACGTAGATGATGCCGCCAAGACGATCCTTCATCAGGTAAACCCCGGGTTTGTGCGGGGTTTGCTGGAGTTTTAGCTTGGGTTCAGGTTTACTCATCAAGTGCTTCGTACGAAACAGTCTGTCTGAATAGATAAGAATGCAAGCGATATGAAAAAGGGCATTGCGAATTGCGTATTATCAGAGTTCGCTCCAGATTCCTTGGGGTGACTTCAGATTTTGCTCTTCAAGTGGACACACTTCACTACCAATAATTATGTTTGAAAATACTAGGATTAGGATCGCTAAGAGATCTATTGTGCGGGGCTTAACTGTCCTATTGATGACGCTGGCTGTCGCTACAGCATACAATGCGGTTGATGCAGCAGACAAAAAGCCACTGAAGGTTTTTGTTCTCGTTGGGCAATCAAACATGCAGGGGCATGCTAGAACGACCACGATGGAGCACATCGGCATGGATCCCAAGACCAAGCCGTGGCTTGACGATTTACAGAAAAGTGACGGGTCACCTAAAGTCTTTGAAAATGTCCTGATTTCCTATCTCTCGAAAGGTCTGAAGGAGGGTGCCCTCACCGCTGGCTTTGGCGCGGATGAATCAAAGTTCGGGCCGGAGCTAGGCTTTGGCATGACACTGGACAAGCAACTTGACGAGCCTGTGCTGATCATCAAAGCAGCATGGGGAGGAAAGAGCTTGTATTCGGATTTTCGTCCACCAAGTGCAGGGCTATATAAAGATGATAAGGAGAAATCCGGTCACTACTACCGCCTCACCATTGCCCACGTGAAGGATGTGTTAGCGAATATTTCCCGAGTCTATCCTGATTATGACAAGAGCCAAGGTTATCAGCTTTGCGGATTCGTGTGGTTTCAGGGTTGGAACGATATGGTGAATGGCACGGTCTACCCGAATCGGGGAGGCGAGGGTGGGTATGATGAATATTCCAAGCTTATGGATCTGTTCATTCGTGACATCCGCAAAGATCTGTCTGCGCCCAATCTTCCATTCGTCATTGGTGTGATGGGTGCGGGTGGCCCCACCAAGGAATATGTCGGTGGACAAAAACGCTATGCTGGCATTCACCAGAATTTCCGAGATGCAATGGCAGCATCGGCAAATAAGCCTGAATTCAAGGGTAATGTCGCCGCTGTTCTTACAGAGAAATACTGGGATATGGAGCTCACAGCGCTCAAGCGCCGCGATGGTGAAGTCTCCAAAAAGGTGAAAAAAATCCAGGCAGAACAAAAGCTGAAAGGTAAGGAAGTCCGTGAATTGAGAGCCAAGATGCGTAAAGAGGAGTTTTCTGACCTCGATTTGAAGAAGATGGAAATAGGGATTTCTAATGCCGAATTCCACTACCTTGGCTCTGGTAAGGTCATGGCTGGCATTGGAATAGGTTTCGCAGAAGCCGTGTTGAAATTACACGAAAACAAGAAATAGAGACCGAATACTTAGGTTTCTGATCCAAGTTTGACTCGGAAAGACGCTCGCTCCAGCGAACGTAGACATACCGAGTAGGACATTCCCTGCGCTTGCGCCCGTACGAATTCAAGCTACAATGGCACCGCTTTAACGCTATGAAATTTTCAAATTCGACCCACGTCCTCACCGCTGCTGTGCTATGGGCGTCCACTCTTGCTGTTTCCGCTGAAGACGCAGCAGGTGGTAATGACAACAAGGACATCCTTGAGATTCTCTCGATGGGGGGATTCATGATGTATCCACTTGCCTTGCTCTCAATCATCGCCGTTGTGCTCATTTTACTTTATTTTTTCACCATCCGCAGAAATTCAGTTGTCAGTGACAAGTTCATGAATGCGGCTGAAGCACTGATCCGAAAAAGGGACTACTTAGGTCTGGTTGCCCATTGTAACCGGCAGGGGCAGAGTGTGGCACGAATCACCGAAAAGACTCTCGATTTCATGACTAAAAATACGGGAGCGACATTCAAAGAGGTGCGAGAGGTGGCACAGGCTGAGGGATCTCGTCAGGCAGGCATACTGACTCAACGTATCAGCTACCTGAATGATGTGGGAACGATTGCACCGATGGCTGGTTTGTTAGGAACCGTGATTGGGATGATTCGTGCCTTTATGGAGATTGCTAGCGGTAACTATGAAGGGGTTCATGCCAACAAATTGGCAGAGGGTGTCTATCAAGCGCTCGTGACCACTGCGAGTGGACTCGTGATCGGTATCACAGCGGTTATTTTCTATTCTTTCTTTCGGGGTAAGGTTCAGAAGTATCTCGCGGAACTTGAAGCTGCCGCGACTCACCTGATGGCTTTGTTAGCCGCCCAGTATAATCGCCGTGGAGGAGCCGCCCCAAAGCCTGTCTATGCAGGGGAGGTTCATGATCACGATTATGAGCGAAAGGAGTCGCGTCGTGACCGTGATGATGAGGATGACTCTGACCCAAGAATGATGCCGGTGCCAGTATCGCGGCCGTCTAATGACAGCCCAGATGTTCACGGAATCTGAGCTATAAAACCAAAGTAGATGAAATTTCAAACTAGAGAGCCCGACCCAGCCGCCTTTCCGCTGGCGCCGATGATTGATGTGGTATTTCTTCTGCTCATTTTCTTTATTGCCACGATGCAGTTCTCCCAAAGTGAGAGGGAGCTGAATGTATCCGTGCCTGTTGCTGAAGAAGGCGCTGATGCTCAGCAAACTGTAGGCGAGATCATTATCAATGTGCGTGAGGACGGGGAAGTGGTTGTGGACAGTACAGTGATGACTCAATCCCAGCTCTTTGCCAAATTGAACCGCATTGCCGCCGTGCATGAGAATCAGGCCATTCGTATCCGTGGTGATGCCAAGGTGGACTACGAAAAGATTGTGCAAGTAGTCGATGTGTGTCAAAAAGCGGGTATACCTAATATTTCATTCGCTACCCAAGTTCAGCGTAAGCAAAAATAAATTCTGATTATGGAAATGAGTGCCAGTTTTTTTTCAATTTTCCTGTTCTTGCCAGTGCCGCTAAAACTAGTGGGTCTCTTTCTTGGCGGCATTTTTTTCTGGTTTAAAACAGATTTAAACCAAATTCAGCATCGGCAATTACCGCAGGACAAAGAAGTAGCAGAATTGCAGATCGAGGTTCCCATGTTTAAAGCAGCACACATTGAGAACGATCTGCTAAAAGACGATGGAAAGAAGCAACTCTCAGCCAACGCTCGAGTTCGCCAAAATCAAGCAATTCCTGATCGTGGTGACGCTTTAATAGGGCATCAGAAGATCCTGAAATAGCCGACATCTCCCAGCAACCTTGGGATATCCAGTAATTCCTTTACCGTGTGAGTTGAGCCAATCAAATAACTAACCCCACTATATTTATGTCGTCCAGTATATCATTATTATTCTTCATGGGGCTTCCTCTGCCATTAAAAATTGCGACTTTATTCCTAGGAGGCTTTTTTATGGCTGGGCAAAATGTTGTTGATAGAGTGCCTATTCAGCAAGTGCAGGAAGATCAAGCGGCTGATAAAGCTGAGGTGAGGGCGGTAGTGCGTGCTCATCCTGTTCAGCCAGCTAAGCAAATTACCATTATGGTAAACTCCGATGGCTCATACAACATTGGAGATGAAAAACTCACTGCAGAACAACTTGGAAAAAAACTCAAGGCACTGGCAATGACTCGTCCCGGTAGTAGTGTTTCTCTGAAAGCAGACGCGCTTACACCACATCAGATGGTTGCTAATGGTATGAAGCTGTGCAAACAATCTGGCATCACAAATGTCACGTTTGCCTCTAAAGCGGCAAAGCCCTGATTTTTCCTAACCCTAGAGCAATTTAAATCCCACCTATCTAACATTATGTCTAGTCTATCATTACTTCTTTTAATTGGCTTTCCGCTGCCGCTGAAAGTTGCGGCAATATTTTTGGGCGGCTTTTTCTTTCTTGGTTTTAAGAATGTTGAAGTGGAAAAAATGGAAGCCGTAGAAGAAGCTCGGGCTGCTGAAGCGGCGCCAAAAGAATTGCGAGTGCGCCGTATGACCGTTAAACCAGACCCAGATGCGGCACAGGTGGTCAAATATACAGTGATCATGGTCAATGCCGATGGCTCATTCAAAATAGGTGCTGATAAATTCAACGAAGTGCAACTGGAGAAAAAACTCAAGAGCCTCCTTGAATCAAAGCCTGGGACGGGGGTTATCCTTAAAGCTGACAAACAGACTTCTAACCAGGCATTAGAAAATGCTGCGAAGCTATGTAAAGAAGCTGGCATAAAAAACCTCCGAGTTCCAGCTAGGGCGCTCAAACCCTGAAGTTCCTGGTTGAACCAATTCTATTTCGACATTCCCATATGCGATACTTCCTCGTCATTCTCGCAGCCGTGCTAACTGCCGGTCCACTAGTTGCGCAGAATGCACCGCTTGTTGCTGACCCTGCCGCCGATCAATTTGAGTTTTGTAGGCACCTATTTAATCAGGCCGGTGCAGCTCGTGACCAGCAGACTCGCGCTAATGGATATCGCCGCCTCATTCCTCGCTTGGAAAAGTATCTGCAGAGTTTTCCAAGGCACCCGAATGTGCAGCCAGTTTTATATTTTCTTGGTGAATCATACTACCACTCAGGATCTCTTGATGAGGGAAAACGATTATTGCACACAGTTGTAAATCGATATCGTGAGGGACGCTATGTAGCTATGGCGTCAAATCGCCTAGGTTACGATGCTGTGGCTAACAAAAAATACGCGCAAGCGGCGATTCACTTTGGACGAGTGGCAACGATGTCAGCCACGGTGCAGGAACGTCATCGTGGTAGATATCAGCAGGCATCATGTTATCGGTATGCTAAGATGACAGATCAGGCTGTAAGCACATACACAATCATAGCCAAAGCAAAAGACGCTCCCGTGCTGTATCGCGAGCATGCTAATTTGAAACTCGGGCATCTCTATTTGGACAAGAAGGACAAGGATAAGGCTCTGGAGAAATTTGAGGCGGTAATGCTGCCCAATGTGGCTGATGATGTGAGGATCGAGGCGACACTTAACGCTGGCATCATTTATCTTGAGCAAAAGAAAAACGACTTGGCTGAAAAGTGCTTCAAAGCAGTCATTTTATCCAAGGAAGAAAAATTTAAGGCGAGTGCCCAAGTGGCATTGATGAATGTCATGTACGCTAATAAAAACTATCAGGGCGTGCTGGATACGTTGAAACGAGGAAATCACAAAGGTCAGGCGGCAACTGATGCTCTCAAATATAGTGTAGCGGGGCGCAGTGCTTACAAACTCAAACAGTATCATGAGGCGATAAAGCTGTTCGCCCAAGCAGAACAACAGGTGCCCTTGTCCGCCAAGGCATTCGAGGCGGCCTATTTCCGAATGCTCTGCTTTTTTAATATCGAGGGAGTGAACTTACCGCTCCAAGTGGATGCTTTTCTTGAGGTTTACGGTCAGCGGTTTCCGAAGCATGAGTATATCCACAAAGCATTAATGATGCAGGCGGAAACCTTGTTTGATCAGAAAAAATACCGCGAGGCCGCAGCCGCCTATAATAAGATTGATCTAACTAAGATTGGTGAGGAGAACCAAGTCAATCTCCTCTACAAACGTGGGTGGTGTCTAACTGAGTCCGGTGATCACAATGGTGCCGTGCGCGACTTCACCCGTTTTCTCAAGCGTGCTCCCGAGGATTCGCGTGCTCCGCGTGTGATTGCCCGCCGTGGTAAGTCTTTCCTAGCATTATCCGATCGTGTCTCGGCACTAAAAGATTTTGATCTGCTGATTCAGCGGTTTCCCAAAGACAAGCTAGCGGCCTTGGCATGGCAAAACAGTGCCCGCATTCGCAAGCAGGATCAGGACTACTCCGATATGATCCGCCGCTATGAAGCAATGGTAACGAATTTCCCCGACTTGCAAAAAGAGACGATAGCCAATGGCTACTACTGGATCGGGTGGGGAAACTATCAGATTAAAAAGTATCCCGAGTCGATTCAAGCATTGGAAAAGGCAACGAAAATGGAGCCTGAAAAATATGAATACAAGGCGAGTATGTTGATCGTATATGGCAGCTATTCGATGAAGGACAAAAAGCGTCTTCAGGAAGCTGTGGAAAAACTTCGTGGCATGGGAAAAGAGGTCGATATTCAGCAGCCTATCTATCGTTGGCTTGGAGTGCAGTGCTTTAATGCTGGCGAGATGAAGCTCGCGGAGCGATATCTGTCATTGGGAACAACTCCAGAAGAGCCAAGACAGACACCCATGGCATTTTGGAAAATGTTAGGAAAGTCACGTGTCGAAACAGGCAAATATAAAGAGGCTTTGATTGCCGTTGGCCATTACCTAGATGTTGTTGAGCAACCTTTTTGGAAAGCAGAGTCTTTATTAGATCAGGCAGTTGCACACCTGGGGTTAGAGAGTCTTGATCAAGCCAAACAATCTGCAGAGGCAGGTCTTGCGCTCAGACCCAAGGGTAAGATCAATGCAGAGCTTCGCTTGATTTTAGGTGATATCGCCTACAACGCCAAAGACTTTGCCGCTGCGGCAGCCCATTACGTTGTAGTCGTGCAGTTTGCTGGTGACAAAGAGCTAAAGCCCGCCGCCCTCTTCAAAGCATACAAGGCACTCGAGAAAAAAGGTGATGCGAAGGAGGGGAATAAGTATCTCCAACAGCTTAATGAAGAATTCCCTGATTATCTAAAAAATCAGGAAACTCCGTAGCATTGTTATAAAATTCTCGATCTTTGGGTTAAACGGTCGGCACTAAGACCATTTCGATGGTTATCCTGAAGGAATAGTACCTAGCAGGGTTTGATTTTAATCAGTGGGCGCATAACGTAGAAGAGGTTTTCAACCTCTTTTATGAGGTGACCAAGAGCTTAAAAAGCTCTTCTACTGACCATTAAGCTATTTTAACCGTCAAAATGGTGTAAGACACTTGATTACTTATTTTCAAATGGATCTTTTGTCCATGTTCCCTTGTCTTTGCCGAAAAGTTGTTCAGCTCGCTTGCCGGCAGGTAGGCAAAAGACGATAGGTTTAGTTGGACGGCCTTGGGCATCATATTGATAGAAAAGCCGACGAACAGGTTTCTCAATCTCAGCGGGTCTTCCGTTTACACCATTGATAACGGCTGTTCGTTTTACCCGCGCATCATACATGTTTTCTGCAACAAGTCGGCCTGTTTCACGGTGATACCCGTACATGACCCGGTATAGAATAGCGCCGCCACCGTCGTATACTTTGCCTGTGCGTAAGCGACCATGCACATCCTTGCGATAGATGATACACATGCGTAATACGCGCTCACCATTGCCACCCGGACGTTCGCCATATGTCCGCCTCTCCAGGACGCGGTTGTCAGAACTGCGGCTGAACTTGGTAATGGAACCATCCTCGTTGCGCATCATGCGCACGTTCTGCTTCTTTTCGTGGTTGAGGCCGCTCTGGTCTGCTGCAACTACCGCTAACGGAAGCGCAGCAAGTATCAGTGCAAATGATATACCAATGCGGTTTTTAAGTGTTGTTTTCATAGGTGTGTTCGATGAGCCTACCTTTCACGGACAAAAACTCAAGCCAACAATCATGATCTGGAAAAACCAACGTCGATGCGTCGACCTTACCCAAAGCGGTGTTGTGATGGGTATTTTGAATGCCACGCCAGATTCATTTTCTGATGGAGGTAAGCACCTGCATGGAGCAGCAGCTCTTGGGTATGCACTCGAGATGGTAAGTGAAGGTGCGGAAATTATTGACATCGGCGGGGAGTCGACCCGCCCTGGTGCGGATGCCATTAGTCTTGATGAGGAAATGAATCGCACTGTCCCGCTGATAGAATCTCTCCGGTCCGAGAGTGATGTTCTCATATCGATCGATACCTCAAAGGTGGGTGTAGCATCAGCTGCAATAGATGCGGGAGCGGACATTATCAATGATGTGACTGGCTGTCGTGAAGAGGGGATGATCGATCTATGTGCTGAGTCAGGTGCTGGCATCTGCGTGATGCACATGCAGGGTGAGCCTCGTACGATGCAAGAGAAACCAGATTACTTGAACGAGGGTGGAGTGGTCGCTGCCGTGAAGTCATTTTTTGATGAACGCTTAAAAACACTCTCTCATCATGGTGTCGATACTGACTGCATCTGCTTCGACCCAGGAATTGGTTTTGGAAAGTCGCTTGATCATAACCTTGAGCTAATCCGCCGTGTCGATGAATTACAGCACGCTCGGCCAATCTTGTTAGGTGTGTCGCGCAAGTCCTTTATCGGTCAGCTAACAGGTGAGAAGGATCCTGAGAAACGTGATGCTTCAACAGCCGCAATTACTGCAATGACTTACCGACAAGGCATCAGGCTACACAGAGTTCATAACGTTCCGGCGAGTGTGCATGCATTGCGGGTTGCCGAGGCGATGGCCAAGTGACTTGATGCTTGAGTTCGTAGGTCATTTAGTTTAGGTTTCTTAAACATGAAAAGAGATCTGATTATTTTTCCCCTTACAATATGTCTCCTAGCCAGCGCGCAAGCCTTAGCAGAGGATAAGCCGATATGGAAACCAGCTGTCGGTGATAGCTGGAGCTATCGAGTCGCTGTCACGGTGCAAGAGGGGACAGAGCTGCCCAAGGACATACCCGGCCAGAAGATTGAAAAATTTGATGGCAAGACTCGTGCCACCTACCTGCAGGAGATGGTTTATCGGGGGCTACAGCCGCTTGGTGAAGCCAAGGATGGCGAAGCCGTCACAACGGGTCATGCGTTTACCATTTCCGTTGGCGGCACGCTGGTGGAAACTCAATTTAATGCGATCTCTGACACCGCGATTGATGCTCTTGGAGTGCAGCCCGCAGGTAAGGAACTCAAGCCGCTCAGTAAACCTATTCCTCTTGTTGGATCTGGCTGGAAAGGTGGAGAGGCGTTCCCCTTCATGATGGAGTTTCCAGTAGATGGCAAAAATGTCCGTATGGTACGTAAGTTCAAAGTCATCGGATGGGAGACTCTCGAGACGAAGGCCGGAAAATTCAAAGCATTACATGTGCAGGTCACCGGGCTCAACGGGCAGATGGAAATCAAGCGTAGTTACTGGTTCACACCAGGAACCGGATTCATCAAGGAAGTGAAAAAATACTATGTCGGTGAGCGCACCATCCTCACACAGACGAGGGTGCTTGAGAAAATGTCCAGTCAGTAGCAAGCTGGGCTACCACGCCCAGGAATGTTTTTCCCAGAATGCATAGAGTTCTTCGGTTGTGCCATTAAAGCCGTTACGCTCCACGGGTCGGTCGAGGTTTCCAAAATATTTTGGTGTCTTCCATTTTCCTCCTCGGTAGTTGTAAGGAACAGATCGGCCATTCTTCCACCACACACCGCCATACTGCCACATGCACCAATCGCCCCAGACACCAGATGCCTTGGTGAGTTTACGAGGGGTCTCCAGCCCGCTATTTGTATTTGAATACAAGGCGAGCCAGTAAGGGCACTTGCGAAGCACTGATTTATGGGCGCGGGTTGCGTTGTTCAATGTGCGCCGGATTGCGCTGCTATTCTCAAGGTAAACAACCGGATACTTACCGGTGCGTTTTTTGATCCCCTCAACGAAGGCTACCATCTCAGCCGCGCTGCAGTTGGTGTGGATGTCCGCGACCAGTAGAATACTACCTGTACGCAAACCACGGCTTTTTTTGATTTCTAGCAATCGATTGATGAAACGATCCGCGTGATAGCTCGGGGAGGTATTAGGCAGTAGGTAATAGTAAGATCCTAACAGCATGCCCTGTCGTTCGGCACCGGCGAGGAAGTCTGAGCATTTTGTATCGAGTACAGGCCCTTTGCCGCAGCGCGCGATCAAACCATGAGCGCCATTTGCTTTTAGAGCAGACTGGTCAGCAGGGGAGTAAGATCTGCCAGAGCGTTGCTTTTCTTTCGGGTCGTAGTGCGAGACATTGATGATCTTAGGCGACTCACTGTAGCTGACTTTCCCGTATGGGGAGCAGGAGGAAGCGAGGGTTAGCAGGGCGATAGTAGCTAAATTCAGGAAACGGTGCGTCATATTAGAGACACTAATCAATCGTAGTTTCCGAGTGAAGGATGAATTGTCGATGATTCCAATCAAAAGAAATGTTGGATGGTTTTCTTTGAGCAATAATACGATTTTCCGCTCTTTGACCATAGCTTCTGACTTGACTGAAAAACATCACCTTGTAGTTAAGACTAACAATTGGCTGGGCACGATATTTAGGCTACGTAATTTTATCTTACTTGAGCTGCCATATTCAGCGATTTGTCCTAAAACCTATTATCCTGCAAGACTTTGAAAGGTAAATTACTGCATAAAAATAAAATCTTAGAGCTTGAGGAGAGCCTTACTCTTGGCCGAAGCCCGGATTCAACTGTGCCAATCAATGACCGGCGTGCATCCCGACGTCATGCAATGATTCGGAAGCAGCCTGATGGTTTCTGGTTTTTTGATCTTGGAAGTAGCAACGGCAGTTACATCAACAATCGCCGCGTCACTACCGCCCAGCTTTTACGTAATGGTGATCTCGTGAAAATTGGTGACTACGAACTCCGCTTTGAAGGTGGCCTGGCTTCGGGTGATGCATCGGCTGTCATAGAGTCAGAGCAAACGATCATAGGCACCCAGTCGAAAGATGTCTTGATACTCGTTAGCGATATTCAAGGCTTTACCTCACTCTCAGAAAAGCTGTCTCCAGATGAGCTGGCCTCGATCATGGGCGCGTGGTATGCGGATGTTGGTAAGGCTCTGGATGAAAAGGGCGGAACGGTTGATAAATTCATCGGGGATTGTGTTTTTGCATACTGGCTTAATACGTCTCCTCCAGCGCGTCTCGCTGCCCTTCAAGCTGCGCAGATGATGACGGAAGTCGCGGAGGGGGTTCAGCAAAAGCACCACGAGACTCTCGCGCGTGCGGGTGTTACCTTCCGCACGGGTGCCGCTATCCACCTTGGCTCCGTTGCTTACGGTGCCGTGAGTGCCGGCGAATTTACCCTTTTAGGAGATGCTGTTAATTTGGCTTTCCGGCTCGAAGGCCTGACCCGAGAATTTGAAAAAAATGTCCTAGTCAGTGGCGAATTCCTATCGTCTTGGGATGAAGGGCGAGCCTTATGTGATCCATGTGGCTCCCGTCAGGTCAAAGGACGTAACGAGCCAGTAGAAGTTTTTAGTCTGGAACGTGTTCCGGACTAATGTCCTGTTTTCTTGTCACTGCGTTTATTAACCTGATGAACAATCGGTAGAGCGTATAGAGGTTTGGTTTCAATCTCTTCAGAGAATTCCGTCTATTCTGGCAAATTCCGCTTTCCCTAAGAATTCTCGAATAGACTTTCATTGTTACCCACAAGCGGTATTTTAACGAGCATAGTGCATTCGTAATCCTCTCATTTGATGGTTCTTCGGACTCTTACCCTCGTTAGATAATGTCATCTGATCCAACCTCCATCATTTAATTTACTTTGGGAACTCTCAATCTGCTTATCGAATTTACTACGGGAGAGTGCTTCAACCACCAGTTGGGAGAGGGTGTCCATGTCGTTGGCCGTGATAAAGACTGTGATTTGACCCTTGCATCACCCGAGGTTTACCGACGGCATCTCCAGATCACTTTTGATGGCTTGCATTGTCAATTGCTGGCTCTGGAAAATCCAGCCAACACGCTGGTTAAGGGGGAACCCCTGGTGGATTCCGTCACCCCCAAGCTGCCGACCGAGGTCACATTAGGTGGAGTGATCATGACGCTGTTTGCTGTGGAGGAAGAAGATGCGTTGCAGACCATTGTCGATAACGCTAGCGACGATGTGACTTCTGTCGCCGCATTCACGAACGGCAATACTTCCGGGCATTACACTCCGGGCAGGCAGATTGCGCAGGGGGGTATGGGTGCAATCCTTGAGGCCGATGATCAGTTCCTTGGCAGAACAGTGGCGATGAAGATCATTCGCCACGATATGGGCGATACCGAAAACATCCGCTTGCGGTTTGTCCGTGAGGCGCTGGTCCTCGCCCGGCTGGAGCACCCCAACATCGTCCCAATTCATGAAATGGGAAAAGATGCTCATGGGCACCTGTTCTACACGATGAAAAAGGTCGAGGGCTGCACGCTGCAAGCCGTCATCGACGGTCTGAAGAATGGTGATTCTCAGGCACTTCAGGACCATCCGCTCGATGCCCTGCTCAACATCTTTCGGAAGGTTTGCGATGCGATGGCCTTTGCCCACTCAAAGGGCGTGATCCACCGGGATCTCAAGCCCGAGAACATCATGACAGGTGCCTTCGGTGAGGTTCTTGTCATGGACTGGGGTCTCGCAAAGATCTTGTTCGATGCCGATGACACCGCTCAGGAGATCGAGCAACTAATGGGAGCCGGAAGCGCGACTGAAACGTCGTCCACCGATGGCCCCCATGGCTTTGGCGCGACCGATGAATCGGCCTTTTCGGGGAGCTCCCCGGAGCTCACTCTTGTCGGCGCAGTAATGGGTTCACCCCAATACATGCCACCCGAACAGGCTGAAGGAAGAATCACCGACCTGGATGAACGCTCCGATATTTTCAGCCTCGGCTGTATTCTCTACGCCATACTCACCCTGCGCCATCCTGTGGGTGGCAGCTCCGTCGCCGAGGTTCTGGAGAACGTGAAGACGGGGCGAATTGCACCTCCAACCCACTACAATACCGGCAAGTCATCCCCCGGCGATCCCGATCGGTCTCCGAAGGACATGCAAGATACTCAAGTTGGTGCCGGCTTGCCTCACTGCCCCGGGGGCAGGGTTCCGACTGCCCTGTCAGCCGTTTGCATGAAGGCACTCGCACTGAGACGGGCGGACCGCTACCAGTCGGTCGCGGACTTCGCCAAGGACATCGAGCAGTGGCAGGGCGGATTCGCCACCAGCGCCGAGTCCGTGGGATTCATCGGGCAACTCGGCCTTTTGGTAAAACGCCACAAGGCCGTTTCGATCGCAAGTCTAGTCGCCGCTGCCGTGCTGATTCTTGTATCGGTCATCTTCGTGACGCGTCTGAACCTGAGCAAGGACGCCGCTATCGTAGCCAAGCAGGATGCCATCGAGCAGCGGGACGAGGCGGAGCGCCTCCAGAAGGAAACCCGCAAGGCTCTGGCCCAATCATCCATCTCCCTCGCCGAAACCGCCCTGCGCGATGCCGATTCGGCAGGCATCCAGACCTCGCTCGCGAAAGTGCCCGAGGATCTTCGTGGTTCTACCTGGCGCTACCTCATGCATCAGTCGGATAGCTCCATTGCCCGTCTTGAGACGTCGACAGGCAATCTGGAAGGAGTGGCGGCGGATCCAACCCGACTGGGTGTCTTCGCCGTGGTGGATGAAAACCACATGGTCACTGTGATCGATGTGCGCTCTCAAGAGCAACTTCTTGAGTTCGAGGTCGGCTTCAAGGAAGTGCCCAATGGTGGTCAAAGGCGCGTCGCTTTCTCACCTGACGGTCGCCTGATCGCCGTCGGATGGAACGGCGTCGGCGGCGTCGCCATCCACGATGCGAGAACCGGCGTCAAACTACGCCAACTGGGCTCATCCCAAACCAGACATCTTGAATTCGGCAAGGAGGGTAGCCTGCTCCAGGTTAAACCCCACAAGCTATGGATCTGGAATCCCTCTAACGGAAAACTGCTGTGGACAATGACGAGAGAGGAGCATGGCGGCCCACTTTTCGGCACATTCACCCCAGACGGACTTCACGTGGTGACACACACCAACAAACTCGGCGTCCAATTGAGGGACGCAACCGATGGTTCGGTCGTCAAGAAAATGCAAAGTCGCAACGGGGTGTACCATTGGATAGGAGCCATCCACCCTCATGGCGACTTGATGTACACATGGACCGAATCAAATATTACAGAATGTGTGAGCATGGCAGATGGAAAGCGCCTGTTTGCACTCCCGGATAAGGAGATACGGAACCTCATGGCTTTTACCGCTGATGGCTTACGCCTCATTACCGTGGCGAAACGCAACGATGGCGGGCAGCTGATCCAAGTATGGAATGCCAAAACGGGTGCCCTCCTACGCTCCATCCTTGGAGGCAGCGGCGACCCAATGGGGGTCAGTATTCATCCTCTTTCCCATGAGCTCGTGATCACGGGGTCTGAGACCAGGGTGTGGGATCTCAGGGGGCCGCCTGAGCGCTGGGAATTTGCAGTTTCTGAGATAGAATACACTTCCAAGCTATCATTTTGGGGAAGTGACAATCTCGTGCTTGGTACACTGCCCCCTTCTAACAAGTGGGGGCTTTACCAGCTGGGCGGCACTAAAACGTCACCCCATTGGCAGCCGGACGGTCCGGCGAAGATGGTGACTGCGATAAGCCCGGACGGTCGGGTGGCGGCACTATCCAAACCGGGTTTCAGCGGCAAAGCCGATATCCTGAGGAGGGATGGACTGGAGGTTACCCTTACCGGCTCCCATGACGTTGGCTTCTGGCCTTATCGCCTGCGAATCAATGGTTCCGGGTCTCGTCTTGCGCTGATGGAGCGCCCCGACGTAGGTGCGAGTTTCAGAAAAGGAAACCCACAGAATCGCGGGCTTGCGGTGATCGATACCGACTCCGGGCAGATCGCGTTCAAACCCCAGATCGAGAGAGCTCAACGGCTCAACGATGTCGGATGGCTTGCTGGTGGCCGATTGGCCGGTCTGGTGACGACGGGAACCATGCGGGGGAATCCAGGCTCGGTGGAGAGATTGCTCGTCTGGAGTGGTGATGGTATTCTGAATTCCACCACTCACAAAACTGCCATGGATGCCATGGCAATCTCCCCGGACGGGAAGCGCCTTGCCGAGGCCGGTGCCGATCGAAATATCCGCATTCGGGATGCGGAAAGCTTGGAAGTGCTCACCGAGTTCCGGGTGCATGAAGACGGCATCACTTCGATTGCCTGGCATCCTAAGCTCCAAGTCATAGCCACCTCGTCCAAGGATTTGAGCGTCAAACTATGGGATCTCGAATCCATCGAATGCATTGAGGAATTTCGCGGGATGGTTAGCCCTCCGAAGGATCTTATCTTCAGCCCCAGTGGCACGCGATTGGCTGCCGCCTACAACGAACAGCAGAAAGGACGCATCTGGGAGCTGGATCCAGTGACATCAAAGTCCGTCTGGTCATGGAAAAGCGCCAGATTCAAGCATCCGCAGTTCACGCCGGAGGAAATCATCGGCCGCTACTCACAGGACGATCCGCAAAACAACTGGAACAGCGGTGAGATTCGCGCCGTGCCGGGAAAACCTGGAGAGCTGGAGTGGCTGAACGATGCCGGGAAAGTCTGGGGTCTCAATCTCGGCGCGAACACCAAGCTTGTGACTGATCATCGCAACCTTTACCGGAACCAGTATGCGAATTTCAATCTTGTAATCAGTGACTCAGAAGAACCTATAGTGCTGGGGTTCAAATTTCAGGGTAAGCTGTTCAGGCGTCAGAAGTAGCCAGAAAGCAGTATCACTGCAAGCCACCCAGGTTACTTAGCTCTTCTTATTGAGCTCACGTAGACGACCGGAGAGTACCTTGGCAAAGCTTTGGAAAAATTTCAGGGCGACGTCTTTGTTTTTCTCGCTCAAAACGCCGGAGGAAATAGAAAGAATGGTTGCTGGGCCATTAACCACCGTGACAGTTGCCGAACGCGGAGCTTCGTCGACAGCGCCCATTTCTCCAAAACATTCGCCAACGCCAGCCTCACCCAGGACTTCTTCCTTGCCGTTGATAGAATGAGAAATACTGACAGACCCTGCTTTGATGATATACATATTGTCGCTCTTAGATCCTTCTTCAAAGACCACGTCGCCTTCCGCAAAATCAGTTGATTCGGCAATTTGGAGGAGAGAGAGGAGCTCTCCGGGAGTAAAAGATTCAAAAAATTCGACGGTTTCGCTGATTTTAGCGTAGAGTTCGTTTGAGATTTGCATGGCAGTTTGTTAAGTAAGTGGAGTGGGGCATTAGGGGTATTTGAGACAAGGTGATGAATCCAAAGTTGATGCGGATGCTTGATTCACACCGATGATCTTTCGGTGATCGTGCTAGAGGTGTCCAGCTTTTATTCACCAAAAAACATTCTGGGTGTTAGTATTGAGGTGAAGTTGTATGTGTCGCTGGTCGGTATCAATATTATTTTACGTTGGGAAATCTGAGATCGCCTTTTTTGAACCGCCGGAGTCTGCATCTAGGATGGTATGGAGATCATCTTACTCGGCCTTTTCGGTCTTCTCGCGCAGTTGCTTGGCTTGATATTTGCGGAATTCTTCAGGCGTTCCTTCGAAACGATCAAATATCTTCATAGTCCTGAGATTGGGCAATTTATCCAGGAAGTCGATCTGGCTGACGTTGACGTTTTTGACCAAAGCCAGATATTCGAGCGACTTGATTTTGGCAATGGGGCTGAGATCTTCGAGGTTGTGAGCGGTCAATTTGAATACTCGTAAGGGCAGACCTTCGAGGGGTGAAATATCCCTCAGGTTATGTGCGGAATAAACAATCTCAAGTTCGCGCAGCGGCATGCCCTTCAGAGGGGATAGATCCCTTAGTGCGTTGCATCCTGTCAGCATGAGTGATTCCAGCGGCATGCCGGCCAGTGGAGCTATAGTAGCTTGTTTACTCAAGAGCAGTGATTTCAGAGGTAGCCCACGCAGAGGGGATAGATCCTTACTCGCGTTCAAATGTAGATTGAGAATTTCGAGCGACTTACAGGATGTTAGCGGCGAGAGATTCTTGAGCTTACCCGTACTCTCTAGATCGAGAGACTTGAGCGGCATGCCGGTCAATGCGCTTATGTCGGTCACCTTTTTACAACCGCCAAGACTCAAGCGTGTGATTGGCATCCCCTTAAGTGGAGACAGATCCGTAATTCCTTGGCAAGAGGTAAGGACAAGGTGCTCCAAGGGCATTCCCTTGAGTGGAGAAAGATCCGAAATCTGCGTTTCACTAAGATCAAGATTTTTCAGGGGCATACCAGTCAGCGGGCTGAGATTACTAATTTTCGTGCCCTTGGCGTAGAGTGCCGTTAACGGAGCCCCTGTCAGCGGTGCCAGTTCGCTCACGTTTGTGCCGCTCATCCTCAGAATCCGCAGCGGCATGCCCCGCAGTGGACTGAGATCAGTGAGATCCTTCAGTTGATGCACATGAAGTTCACCGATCGGCATGCCCTTGAGTGGTGATAGGTCTGTGATATCGCTATCGCTATGCATAAACTTAAATTTCAACAGACCGTCAGGCCGTTGTTCCAAGGCTATAGTGATGTTCTTATGCGGCCATGTCTGCTCCAGCCGCTTCTTGTAGAGCTTGAACGCCTGATCCCGATCAATGTTCAGCTGATCGGCGAGCTGCCAGGCCTTCTGCACGCTGAAGACCTCGGCAAAGGCGATGTTTGACTCGTTCTCAGTTTTCGAATCCACCTGCCCGCAGAGTTCGGTAAGCTGCTTGGCTGCGTCGTCGTCTGGCACCAGTTGGAGATAGGCTCCCAGAGCATTGATTGCCTCTTCGTAGTCCTCATCAATGATCATCAGTTGCGCGGCCAGCAGGTGTGCCGATGCCAGTGTTGGGTCGTATTCCCGTGCCAGGTCAACCTGCAGGGCGGCACCTTCCAGATTTTTGTTGATGATCAGCGTGTTTGCCGCCTTCACCATAGCTGGTGCCGCAGTTCGCCTGTCCCTGAGTCCCTTTTCCTGCTCGTCCTTGAACGCTTGCAAGGCATCAACCGCCTCGCTGCGGGCTTCTAATGCCGCTCGCCGCTCTTTGATATTGATTACAAAGGCAACAGCGATCACGGCTGTAATAATCGCCCATGCTGCCACTGCTGCGATGACCATTGCGCGGTTCCGTGCAATGAAAAGTTTGATCAGACGCCACAGTCCGGCGTCCTCGGCACTCGTGGCAAAGCCATCAAGGTAAGCCTGAACATCGGCTTGTAAGGTCTGAACGGATTCATATCGATCTTCACGATCCAGAGCCATTGCTTTCATCGCTACGGAGGAGAGTGATGCGGGGATTTTCCCATCCGGGCAATGTGGGTGTGGGTCTTTGTTTGTTTCGGGAGCTTTGATGTTACCACTGCGCACCTTCTGGAGTAGCTCATCGAGAGTCTTGCCCTCTACGGGAGCTTTCAGGGTGAGCATGGCATAGAGAATGGCTCCCATCGAGTAGACATCAGCTGCTGGGCCGAGTGAGTTGATGTCACCTTCTGCTTGTTCAGGAGGCATGTATGCTGGGGTGCCCATCACGGAGCCGTCCATCGTCATCGAGCCGTCGCCGCCAAAGTTATTTTGTATAGACTCTACAGCAGCGCCATCAGTAGGTTTGGTTTCATCTTCCCCGAGCACCTTTGCTAGCCCCCAGTCCACGATCAGCACTTCGCCGTAGTCGCCGATCATGATGTTGTCCGGCTTCAAGTCACGATGGATCACTCCGCGTGAATGGGCGAATGCCAAGGCATCACAGGCTTTGGTGAAAATGTTCAGTAAACGTGGCAGAGGATAGAGCTCGAGTGTTTCGGCATCGTTCGCAGGCAGTCCAGTGAGGATATCTCCAAGGTTCGTGCCACGGATGTATTTCATCGTGTAGTAGACCTTGTCCTCAGCATCCACACCCAGCTCGTGAACGGGCACGATGTTAGGGTGCTCAAGCTGGCCGGTGACCTGCGCCTCGTGGACGAAGCGGGCGATCTGAGAGTCTTGAGCCGTCAGCGGATCGAGCACGATTTTCATCGCCACATCGCGCCGCAGGTTCATGTCCTTAGCATTAAGCACCGCTCCCATGCCTCCGCGTGCGAGTTCTCCCGCGATACTGTACCGCTCAGCTTCCTTGCCAACTATTTGCATACCGCTCGATTCGAGATCGACAGATTGCGCGTCAATACCCTTTTCAGTGAGGAAATCTGAAATCGTTTTGGTCTCGTACCCGAGCGTCATGGGTAATGTCGCGTCATTATCCGAAGGTTCGTCGCTGGGGAGAGTTTTATCCATATGATTAGCGGATTTGTTGGTGCAAGTTTAACATGTGATAGCAATCTCTGTGATAGAGACGTATACTGAGCTCGTGTATGCAGATTAGGTTATCTGTTAGGAGTCATAGTAGATAAATAGGATCCTATGTGGCTGGTGTGAACCGCCATTGAATGAGCTCAATTGTCGTATTGCTATGGCTCTGGAAAGTTGAATGCGGGCCCTGTCGTGGGCGGATCCTGAGGATCAGGTGCAGCTAACCCTTCGCGAAGGCGTTCGACCTCGTTCCAGAGTTCGGTGACATTTTGGAAACGGAGGTTGGGGTCTTCTTGCAGACAGCGTACTACGAGGTCATCGATTTGAGGGTCAAGGTTGGGAACAAGTTTGGAGGGAACGACAAAAGTATCGTAGGGTAGGATACGGGTGAGGAGTTTATAAGTCATCATGCCGACGGAGTAGATGTCAGCGCGGCTGTCGACCTGATGACCTGGCTTATGCTGCTCCGGTGCAACGTAATCCAATGTGCCCATGGCCCGATTACTCTCGGTCATTCTTCGGCGGAAGAGTTCCTCACCCATGAGGCGTGCCATGCCGAAGTCTCCGATTTTGACAAGCCCATCCTGATCGAGGAAAGTATTTCCCAAGCGAAGGTCTCGATGGATGACACCGTTCTTATGAGCATAGTTCAGTGCGTCGCAGACTTGTGTGATGATTGCCAGGATTTCGGGCACCGCAAAATACCGTGTATTAACAAGTCGTTCAAAAATTTCGCCTTCAACATACTCCATCACCAGATAAAGCATGAAGTCCGTTTCCATAAACTCGTAGATCCCGATGATATTTAAATGAGTCAGAGCTGCCATGGCTTTGGCTTCCTTTTTGAAACTCTCTACGAGTTGGGCATCGGCATTGGCGTTAACAGGTAAGATTTTTACTGCGGCAAGGCGCTCAAGTTTCGGGTGGCGAGCCTTGTAGTATGTGCCCATTCCACCGTGGCCGACGAAGGAAAGAATTTCCAATTCCGGGAAATTTTTTTGTAGCTCTTCGACGGTGGGTGGGACGAAATTGGAGCCAAAATCTGGCGCTTGTGACTGAGGTAGGCTGACCATGAGTATATGATATTTGAGTTAGGGGAGAGACCGCTATGTTTTTTAATAGAATTGAGTTCTAATCATTGGCTGTTTTCAAGTCAAAGTAGAAGATTTTACCAAAGCAGAAGGTATGCCAGTTAAGTGGTCTTGAGCTACTGCGGGTTTTCGAACTGCCCGCGCCAGTAGTCCAGCCGCTCTTTGATGCGCTTTTCAAGACCATTTTCGGTGGGGGTGTAATATGTTTTGCCCTCGGGTAGATATGCCTGTGGCACGTAGTTGCCCTCGTAGTCGTGTGAGTAATGGTATTCGAGTGCTTCGTCGCTAGCGCCGGAACCTTTTGCCAGTTTCTTGCGGGTTTTGGTGCGCAGGTGTTCGGGGACTGCGAGTGTGCGACCTTCCTTGACGTCATGCATTGCCTCGCCAAGTGCTGCGTAGGCGCTATTCGACTTAGGTGCCGTGGCTAGATAGACTGTGGCGTGAGCGAGGGGAATTCTGCCCTCTGGCATACCGATAAATTCGAATGCCTGCTGCGCTGCCATGGCGACGCGTAATCCATTAGAATCGGCTAACCCGATATCTTCACTAGCAGAAATGACAAGCCGTCTTGCGATGAACCGAGGATCCTCTCCAGCGGTGAGCATTTTGGCCAGCCAGTAGAGTGCGGCGTCGGGGTCTGATCCGCGGATCGATTTAATAAACGCTGAGATGGTATCGTAATGCGCGTCTCCATCAGCATCATAAACAATCGCTTTTTGCTGAATTGATTCCTCTGCTACAGCCAAGGTGATTCTGATATCGCCACTTTCGTTTTCAGGAGTTGTTAGTGCAGCTAGCTCCAGCGCTGTTAGGGCGCGTCTTGCGTCACCGTCACTTTTTTCCGCGAGGTGGGCTAAGGCATCCTCATCTGCGGCTACGTGATTTGTTCCCAAACCACGCTCTTCATCGGTTAGCGCGGTTTTCATCAGATCGATGAGTTCTTCGTTGGGCACTGGCTCCAGTTGAAAAATCTGTGATCGCGAGACGAGAGGGGAGTTGACGTAGAAATAGGGGTTGTGTGTCGTAGCACCAATAAATCTTACAGTGCCCCGCTCAACGTGCGGTAGTAGCACATCCTGCTGCGCCTTGTTGAATCGGTGGATTTCGTCGATGAAAAGGATCGTAGTTTGGTTACGAAGCTGTCTCCATTTCTGTGCTTGGGAAATTTTTTCGCGGATCTCAGCGACGTTAGATTCCACGCCATTGAGCATTTCAAAGCGGCAGTTGGTGGAATTGGCTATCACCGTAGCAAGTGTCGTTTTCCCCGTTCCTGGCGGGCCGTAAAAGATGAGTGAAGAGAATCGATCCGCCTCAATAGCCCGCCGTAGTAATGTGCCTTCGCCCAAAATGTGCTTCTGACCCGCTACTTCTGCCAGATTCTGAGGTCGCATTCTCGCAGCCAGCGGTGCATCGCTGCTTGTTTCGGCTGGACCTGAGGCAGCAGGTAAGGATTCTGGAAATAGAGAGTCAGTCAAGATGGAGGAAGTTTAGACCAACCTGTGTCAGAATAACACGCCTATTCTCTCTTGAATGGTTTTGCATACCATCCCCAAGCTTTGCTGAAGAGTCCCTTGATGTCCTCTGTAGCCAAGTAAGCACATGGGATCAGGAATAGGGTGATGACTGTCGCAAATAAAATTCCAAAGGCGAGAGAGACGGCCATCGGGATAAGGAATTGAGCTTGGATGGAGCGTTCGAAAATCAACGGCATCAGTCCCGCAAAAGTGGTAATTGATGTCAGCATGATGGGGCGGAATCGAGCTGCTCCGGAATGGATTACCGCATCGTAAGCGCTAGAGCCCTCGCTGCGTCTTCTATTTGTGAAATCAACCATGACTAGCGAATCGTTTACCACAACGCCTGCGAGAGCGAGCATGCCAAACAGACTTAAAAATGATGGTGTTAGGTCAAGTAAGATGTGCCCTGCGATAGCTCCTACAGCACCGAAGGGTATCGCAATGAGGACAAAAATAGGTTGAAGAAGTGATCTGAAAGGGATGGCAAGTAGAGCATACAGAGTGAAGACGAGAAGAGCCGCAGAAACCCAGAAGCGCTTTTTGTTTTCTGCGTCTTCGGCAAGCATTCCGTCAAAGCGCCAAGTGACTCCCGGTTCAGCTGCTGTTAGCTGGTCGAGCTTAGGCGTTATTTCTTTGCCGATAAGGCCGATGCTCGTGCTCGAATCCATTGGGGTCGCGGAAACTGTTATGATGCGGGCGCCATCTTTCCGCTCAATGCTAGGTGGCGAAAATCCACGTGTGATTTCGGCAACGGAATTCAGGCTAGTGGTGGCGCCATTTGGTAATGAGATACGTAAATCATCAAGTGTGCTGAGTGACTCTCGTTGCTCCCTTGGGAACAGCACAATGACACGGACACTATCCTCCCCACGCTGAATGCGCTGTGCCTCCTCGCCGATGAAAGCACTTCGCACTTGGCGAGCGAGGTTTTCCTGAGTCAATCCAAGATCTCTGCCGTAGGGGCGCAGTGTGACTTGAAATTCGTTTTGGGGTCGGGCAATATCAGTCGCTGCATTACGAACCCCTTCAATTTTCTTGAGGGCGTCTTGGACTTCTCTGGCGACGGGAGCCATGACTTCCGTATCAGTTCCCCGAAGTTCGATTTCTACATCTTCGCGCTCCCTCATGTAGCTTCCACCTGACCGTTCGGTGCGAATACTGAATGACCTGGCACCTTGGATTTCGCCAGCAGCGACGCGCCAGGCATCAGCTATTTCCTGATTCTTTGGGCCGGGGTATTTACGGCTGCCAGGTGGCATGATTTCCACAAGCACATATCCGAGTTTGTCATCAGAGCGACCCCAGCTTGGCCAGCCTCCTGTAGATGCCATTACATTTCCAATGAGAGACGGGCCACCTTTACCATCTGTGAACTGACTGCGCAAACCATAGGCAGCTTCGGTGATTTCGCTGACACGTTTGTCAGTCACCTCGAACGCTGTATCGTCGTCCATGCGAAGCTGCGCATAAATGTAATACCGATCAACGCTTGGGACTGATTGGAAACCCATGATACCGCTCGACCAGAATCCGTAGCAGCCAAGACCAAGCGCTAAGAATAATGCGAGAGTCACATACCGCCACTGGACGCATAGATTCAAAAACGGCTGGTAAACGCGGCTGACAAGGTGATCTAGCCCATTGCTGACTGCTCGTTGAATACTGGCGATCGGACCGTGCCCCCCTCTGTTAATTTTCAGATGTTTGAGGTGAGAGGGTAATACGAGCTTCGACTCTACAAGTGAGAAAATCAGCACAGGTATCACCACATAGGGAATCTGTTTTGCGAGGCTGCCCATCCATCCTGTTTGAAACGCAAGTGGGGTGAATGCTACAATGGTAGTGAGGATTCCGAAAGTTACAGGAACCGCGATTTCTTTGGCACCCGTAACTGTAGCCTCGAGAGGATCCATGCCAGTTTTCAGTTTAGCAAAAATATGTTCGCTGGTTACGATCGCGTCATCGACGACGATTCCCAATACAATGATGAAGCCGAACACACTCATGATGTTCGCAGTAACTCCAAGTTCCGGCATCAGCATCAGGGCTCCAGCAAAGCTGACAGGGACTCCTAGTACGACCCAGAACGCGAGCGAAAGCCGGAGGAAAACACCCAAAAGAATAAACACGAGTATGCTACCCTGAAGTAGATTCCAAAATAGTGTGGAAATCCGTCCACGTAGGCTAACAGAATCATCATCCCATGCTGTCAGTTTCACTCCCTCAGGATAATTGCTTTGTGCTTCAGCCACGTAGGCGTGAACTTGGTCGGAGATTTTCAGTGCGTTTTCTTCAGTCTGCCGCTTGACTTCTACGATTACTGCTCGTTCGCCATTGAAGCGAGTGACTTTACGTTGTTCATCAAAGCTGTCTCGAACTTCCGCAATGTCACCTAGTTTGATTTCTGCTCCATTAGATCGGGTTACGATGATGTTTTCGAACTCTCGCCGATCCATTGCCTGACTTGAGGATCTTAGGATGACTCGAGCGGATTCATCGCTGATAGTCCCTGCGGAAAGGTTCATCGCGTTCTGTCGGATAGCGCGCGAGACTTGGCTGATTGTGAGATCATAATCTCTCAATAGCTCTTTTTTGATGATGATGCTGATCTGTCGATCACGGGTTCCGATGATATCGACCTTTGAGATTCCGGGCAGTGCCGTTAGCTCGTCTCGTGCCTGTCT
This sequence comes from Akkermansiaceae bacterium, assembly GCA_045106535.1. Classification (GTDB taxonomy): domain Bacteria; phylum Verrucomicrobiota; class Verrucomicrobiia; order Verrucomicrobiales; family Akkermansiaceae; genus Oceaniferula. Next base: position 30,248 of record JBGCEU010000150.1, read on the forward strand.
TGCTGCTTCTAACAAATCTTTCTCAGGCATTTCTCCAGAGATGACCACGGAGATGACTTCCATCCAACTCGCGGTGTCGGGAATGCGGATTCTGGGAGGATCGATTTCTGACGGAAAGGTATTGATTGCACCGATCCGTGATTCGATTTCCGTGCGGAGCTTGTCGATATCAACATCATCTTTGACATCGATGTAGAAACTTGCGCGGCTCCGGCGAGCCTCGGCTCTGATTGATTTGATTTCCGATAAGCCTTTGAGAGCGTTCTCGACTGGCATCACGATTTTTTGCTCAACTTCAAGTGGGGCTCCACCACGTAATGAAATGTCTACCCAGATTTGAGCAATACGGTATGACGGCGTGACCTCTGTAGGGATTTTGAAAAACGCGGCATATGCACCCGCAAGCAGAATCGCAACCATTAGGAAATTGGCTGCGTAATCGTTGCGTGCGAACCAGCGGATCATAGCATTGATTACTTGGAGGGACGAAGGCTCCTCTTATGCCCGATGCGTCTTTTGCCGCTTGATTTGGTGTCGCTCTCTTTTTCTTTCTCGTCAATGATTTCTACTGGAGCGCCCTCAGGTGCGTAGGGAAGGCGAGTAGTAGCCATCAAGTCGCCGGGGAGAATGCCGTCACGGGTTACGATATGAAATTTCCCAGACCAAAGTGGCGTGATGTTACTGCGTGTGAGCTTGCCGTCTCTAATCAATAGCACTTCGTTGAGCCCCACCATGTGCTCGCGTGGTATTAGGTAGACACCTTTCAATTCCATGGCAGGGATGCTCGCGCGGACAGGCTGGCCAATGTACAGAGGGGTTTCATCTGATTCTAGACCAAACGGATCGTCAATTCTAGCGATGACGAATAGCTGGCGTGAATCTTCATCGAGTTCTCCCTCGGCGCGCAAAATCGTTCCTAACCATTTCTCATCTGAATTCGCTAGTATTGATGTGAATGTGATGTTGTTTTCTATTCCACGTTCGCCTGGCTTTTGAGGAGGTGAGTAGTATTGAAGGTCGCGTGTTGTTAGGGGGAGTCTAATCTCCGCAAAATCTGTCGAAAATATATCTCCTAAAGCTGTGCTGCCACCTACCTGTTGGCCAAGACCAACATTGCGCTTGCGAACTCGGCCATCGTAGGGCGCACGCACCTTTGTTCGCTTTAGATTGCGTTCAGCTCGTTCAACAGAAGAGCCAGCTGAAATCACGGATGCCTCAGCTTCTCGTAGCTGGGGCTTACGTAATACCAGATCGCTTGGCTGTTCTGTGAAGCCTGCATCTTTCCAGTTTAGCAAAGCCTGCTTAGCACGTGCCTTTTCTTGTGCAAAGCTAGCTTCTGCGCGCGCAAATTGCGCTTTAGCTGAGGCTAGCTCGGTGAGGAAATCAGCTTGGTCGAGTTCTAGCAGAACGTCACCCATTTTGAAAAAGCTACCGTCTTCAAACTTCTCTGATATGTCGGAAATACGACCGCTTACTTGTGCTGTTAGGGTTGTTGCGTTGTGTGCTCGGACATCACCTTGGCTCATTAACATGACCGTATGATCCTGAGCGACTAGCTCCAATGCTCGGGTTCGCAACATCGGCCTCTTCATCGAGTGAGACGCTCGCTTAGAGGTAGCTTTTTTTTCCTCGCCAATTTGTTTTCCAAAAAACGTGAAGGATTCCAGTTTTTTCGTTCCCAGAAATGCCATGACACCTAGAAAGATAATCACTAGAGGAATCAGAATATGGAGAAGTAGACGCACGTGTGAATGGTTGAGTTCTGGTAATCTAGGGCGCTATTGGGTAGCGAAGTCGCCGCCGAGAGCTAGATGAAGATTGATACGGTTCTGAATGCGTCGATTTTGCAGGTCAATTAGAGAGCTTCGAGCATTGACCGCTCGTCGTTGAGATTCTAACAAATCGATGATGTCTACACCGTCTACACCTTCGGCGTAATCACGTTCAGCTTGCCTCTCTGCCAGGGCAGCTTGTTCCAGTTCTTTTCTGAGAAAGAACTCCTGCTCCTTGAGCCAGTGTTCCGATGCGAGCGCTGATTCGACTTCGCGAAAAGCGCGTAAGGCAGTGTTGGCGAAATCGTGAACAGCGGCCTTGTTCCTTGCTACCGCTGCCCGCGCATCTTCGCGTAGGCTGCCTCCCTCGAAAATAGATTGTCCGAGGGACGCGGAGATCGAGGAGCTGAGGAAACCAGGATCAAGTAAATCGGAAAAACCAGATGATGCCGTCCCGCTACTGCCAGTAAGTCGCACTGAGGGTAACAGATTTTTCTGCGATGCGATTGCTCTTTGAAATGATGCTTCAAGCCTTTTTCGTGCTTGAACAAGATCGGGTCGGCGACTGAGTAGTCCGGCTGGTAATCCTGCAGGGACATTTCGCCTGATCGTGGGAAGAGTGGCTGGTGCACCGAGCTTTCCGCTCGGGTATCTTCCTAAGACAATCTCTAGATTTCTCCGTGCATCATCACGGCGCTGAAGTCGCGAACGAAGGACTCGCTCTCCATTATAAACATTGTTACGTGATAGCTGGAGTGCCAGTGCGCGGGCTGTGCCTGCCTTGTAATTGCGCTCAATGATTTTTTTCACCTTTTGGTAGCTTGCGAGTGTCTGCCGAGCCAACTGCACTTGGTTTTCTGCACTGATAAGATTATACCATAAGCTGGCAGTGCTGGCAGCAAGAGCGAGCCGAGTGCCGCGGAAATCAGCAACCGTGGCATCGTAGTCTGCTCTTGATGCTGTATGTAGGTTTCGCAGTCTGCCCCAGAGATCGAGTTCCCAGCTTGCACCAATAGATACTCGCCGACCCGATGCGTAGCTACGTGTGCCACCGGCGGCATCACGATTCGTGCGAGATCTACTGCCCGAACCAGAAGCGTCAACAGAAGGCATTCGGTTTGCCCGGGCTCTCACGAGGCTGGCTCTGGCTGCCTTGAGGCGTTCAGCGGTGGCGAGCAGGTCGGGATTCTGTTTCATCGCCTCATCGACTAGCTTGCTCACCCGCGAATCGTTCAAGTCCTTGACCCATCCCGAACTGATACGCGCTGAAGCGCTGGTGCCGGATGCCTTCCAAGCGGTTGGTATGCTGACTTGTGTCTGCGTGGTTGGAGTTCCTCCCGGCTGGCAACTGCTGAATAAAAAAACCATGGCAGATAGCAAAGCGAACTTTGCTACATTACCTGCTTTTTTTTCAGCATACTGAATAGTTGTCATTCGGACTGAGCGAGTCGTATGGGGTGGTAAAAAAAATCCTCCCCTGCGAAGTTGAGCAGCGAGGGAGGAAATTTTTCAAGAGTTGGCTTCAAAAGTTGGATTGGCGACCTATGGCACGCGAAAATACTTCGCTGAAGATGAGTCATACTTGCCCGTAGTAGGGTTCACTTTGGCCGTCGAGGGATCACCTACAATTTCACCACTGCGGTAGCCTTTTACATCAATGACATTGTAGGGGCGGTATGGGCTCACGACCATATTAGCTCTGCCCTGTGGGTCTGGGTGGCCAACTGGAACATTAGCTACGTCAACGCTTGGTGCGGGAACTTCAGAGCCGGTGGCACCCGGTGTCGGCACGTCAGCGCAAGATGCGAGGACGAATGCAAGTGCTGCGGCTCCGAAAATAGGTTTGATATGCATGATTTTAGACTGTGTAGTTGTGAGTTGAATGAGTTGATTATACTCTGATAGGTGATTTTGGCTACAAGAAATAATGTGTCACGACATTAGAGTGGAGAGTAAGATAGCTGTCTTCTTTGCTTTGGAAATGCTGTAGCGTTTTTCGAAGACCCGGAAACCATCAGACTTCATTTTTTTGAGTAGTGCGTGATAGATTTTGCGCATCGCCTCAGCAGCTTTGAGTGCTTTTGCATCTTCAGGCTGCAGGTGATCGATAGCCTCCTGAAACAGAGCTTCAGCTCGATCAGCATGCCAAGCCATCATTGCCATAAAGCGGCCATCATGCACTCGTCCGACAAGGTCGCGCTCGCTGTACTGGAATCGGATCATATCCTCAATCGGCAAGTAAATCCGACCGCCATTCCGCAGATCTTCACCGACATCACGCATAATGTTGGTGAGCTGAAGCGCGTGACCTAATGCTACCGCGTATTTCAATGAGTCCGAATGAGTGCAACCAAAGATGTGAGTAGAAATGATGCCCACGCAGCTCGCCACTCGGTAGGTGTACCCCTTAAGATCATCCCAACTCTGGAAACGCTGCGGTGTCAGATCAGACTCACAGCCATCAATGAGGTCGAGAAATGGCTGCTTTGAAATCGAATAACGGTCGATGAGTTCTGTAACCTCGCGCTCCAGATCATCGGGCTGATCAAAGCCGTCACCGATTCCATTTTTCCATCGGCTCAGACCTTCTTTTCTTTTTTTAATGGGGATTCCAATATCATCGGCCAAGTCATCGATGACTCTGCAGAAGGCATAAAAAACCACCATGTCCTGCTTGCGCTGCTTTGGCAGGCAGGTGAGGGCGAAGGCGAGGTTGGATTTTGCCTTGCGAGTTATTTCTTGCGAATTCACTATTTGATCAGACCCCAGTGTCCGCTGGCAAATGGCCACAGTGAGATGGCTGCCGGCCCGATAACGTTGAATTCTTTAACGGTTCCCCAGCCCCTCGAGTCGTAAGAGTTGTAGCTGTTGTCGCCCAGAGCAATATACTCGTTCATGCCTGGTATGTTAGATTCACGTGCTTTGAAAAGCTGCTGGTTGGCGAGGCGATGAGATGGATCATAACCTCCGTAACCATTCTCTTTGCTCATCACATTTACAAAGCCAGGTTCAGTGGCTATTTCTCCATTGATATAGAGATCATCACCTCGTAGCTGAAGTTCATCGCCGGGCACACCAGCCAAGCGTTTAATGTAATGCGATCCGGGATTGGGTTGCTCTTGAATTTTCTTAATGTTGCGTGTGTCGAAAACAAATACCTCACCACGAGCAGGGCGCCTGAAGTGGTAGGAAACCTTATCGACAAGGATAAGGTCACCGCTTTCTACGTATCCTCGTGCTATGACAGTGCCTTTTGGAAGCTTTGGCTGTGTGTAAACCACGCGTTGCCTCGGAGGTCCTTCAAAGGCGAGATTGGCGGGGTTGGTCGATTGGGCTTTTAGTTTGTATGCCTGTTTTTCCTGCGCGCTCATCGAGCGGTCGAAGTATCCCACCTTGTCGCCAAACCCCATACCGTTACGAGCCATCAGAGCGGCCTTGGGGCCGGGAAACGTCTCCTTGGTTCCATCTGTAAAGTGGATGTAGGTGCGAGTGAAAAAATGCATGAACTGGGTTTCGACGATTGGATCCTCCTGGCGCAGCTGCTTGCCCTCCTCGAGAACGATATCGACGTAACTTCGCCCGTGGCTCAGTCGCTCGGCTTGGCGCTGTGCAAAATTGGGGAACTCGTCGGCTGAATTGATGGATGTTGCCACAATGCCATTCAGAGTGGGTTGCATCGACCCGGTGGGAATTCGGAACGGTTGGACGACATAGGCTCGCAGACCAAGAGCGATAACGATCGCTACAAAAAGCACTTCAAGATTTTCTTCGAACCAGCCCTGCTGTTTTTGGCGGGGGAGCGCGTTTTCGCATGTCGCGTGAAGCTGCTTTGATGCTTCCGTGCATTTTGCGCTGTCTCCTGCCTTGCGTGCGTTACTGAGATCCTCACGGCGTGACTCAATTTCCTCAATCTGCTGCTCGCTTAGTAAATCGCGCTTGTAGTTGAGAAATTTTTTCGCCGCTTTATCAAGCAGCTTGGCTTCTTTTTTCCACTTGGGTGAGAACATACTGGCATGAATAGCGGTCAGGATTGCGCATCCAGCAAGGGAAAAAATAGGATTTGATACAGATTCTTCTTGCTATTGAGAATCAGTCGCAATAAAAGCCTGCCGCCGTCCAGAATTGGAACCTGTTAAATCTGAATTATATCAACTTATAAATGAAAACCAATATGACAAAAACCATCGCCTTGACTGTGTTAAGTCTAGGAAATTTGGCTGCTATTAATGCTGTGGCCGACGACGGAGAACTCTCACCGCTCACTGTTGTGGGTGGAAAGGATCGCGCACTTGAACTAGTTGGTTCTGCTGCGTATTTGAATACTGAAGATCTGCGTCAGCAGAATTATACGAATATTAACCGCCTGTTAGCCAGAGTGCCCGGCGTATACACACGCGAGGAAGACGGCTATGGCCTTTTCCCAAATCTTTCTATTCGTGGTAATCTGGGCACGCGAAGCGAAAAGACAACGATTATGGAGGACGGAATCCTCATGGCGCCTGCGCCTTACTCTGCACCGGGTGCGTATTATTCTCCAAATGCCGGTCGTATGGATGGGATCGAAATCCTGAAAGGATCGAGCCAAGTAAAATACGGCCCACATACAACTGGAGGTGTGATTAATTACCTTTCCACGACAATTCCTGAAGAAGAGACATTTTTTGGAAGATTCACATTTGGCTCCGACAATACTTTGATGGGGCATGCCTATTACGGGAATACGGTGGACACGGACAAAGGTCGCGTGGGCTACTTGCTTGAAATGCACTACCAGAGCACCGATGGATTTCGTTCGATTCAGGGACGCGGTGGATTAAGCACAGGATTCGAGCGAATCGAACCGATGCTGAAGCTTTTCTGGGAACCTGACACCGCGCTCAAGCAGCGATTCGAATTCAAGGTCGGCTACACAGATTTTGATGCAGACGAGAGCTACTTAGGTCTTTCCGAGCGAGATGTTAGACGTAATCCTCACGATCGATACGCAGCGACTCAGTTCGATAATATTGATACTTTTCAGACGCGGACTTATCTGAAATGGACTGCTGAGCCGAGTGACGTGTTTAAGCTTGAGGCAACTGCCTACTACAACCGCTTCAATCGTAACTGGTATAAAATCGACCGCGTCAGCACCAATGCCATGCCGGGAGCAGACGCTCGGGGTCGGATCGCCACCGGACGCACAAGCTTACACACAGCGCTACTTTCTCCTGGCCACCTTGGTGTGTTGCAGGGATCGGCACCGGGGTCGATTGGAGTGAAGGCAAACAATCGGGATTACTATAGCTACGGTCTCCAGTTTGCCGGACAATACGAGGTCACGACAGGAAATGTGGATCACACCATCACCAGCGGAATCCGTCTTCATCGCGACCGAGTACGCCGCGCCCAGTGGGTGGACATCTACGGTGGTGATGGAGCGGGGAACTTCAATGTTCTTAGAAATGGAATCCGCGGCGAAGAAGCCAATCGTCGTCAGCAGACTGATGCGATTGCTGTGTTTGTTGAGGACTCCATGAAAATGGGGAAACTCACCCTGCGCCCCGGTCTGCGCTTTGAGCATATGGACTATGAGTTTGAGGACTTCCGAACGAATACCTCACGAAATGACGATCTCAGCGTTTGGTCAGGCGGCCTTGGGTTTACCTATGAACTTTGTGATACCGACACATTATTCGGTGGTATCTACCGTGGTGTTTCCACACCTGGGCCGAGCGGTTATACTAATCCGAATCCGGTCGACCAGACTGACGAGGAAACATCACTGGCATACGAGCTAGGCTGGCGCTACAATAATGCAGACCGAAATCTCGGGTTCGAGTTAGTTGGTTTCTATACTGATTTCGACAACCTGCTTGCTCCCGCCACAGGTGTCGCCCAGAACTCTCCTGCTAATGGAGGCTCAGCCAAGGTCTATGGGGCTGAAGCTCAGGTGAATTACGATCCAGCATCTGCTACTGGAAAGGCATACCGCTTACCGATGTATGTGAGTGCTACTTGGACACGTGCCACCCTAACTTCAAATAATGCCGCCGATTCTGGAAATATCTTTACCGATTTTCAAGGTGGAAGCACCAAGGGTAATGACATTCCCTACATCCCTGAGTGGAAAATCGCCGCCGGTGTTGGTGTGGATATGGAAAAGTGGGGAGCCAACCTCGATGCCACATGGACGAGCTCCATGTATGGCACAGCTGGTAATCACAGCGACCCGATCACATCTTCGCGTGAGGGTAAGGTGGATTCCGCGGTGCAGGTCGACCTCTCAGGCTGGTATCAGCTTGATGAAAACTGGAAGCTGATTGGTGGGATCTACAACATATTTGATGAAGAGGATATCGTATCGCGCTTGCCAGAAGGTCCGCGTAGTGGACGCGGGAGACATCTTTATGCAGGGTTCGAAGTTCAATTCTAGTATACCAAAAGTGAATCAGTTCACTAACTGATCGACTGGGAACGGCGTTTGCATCCTTGCAGACGCCGTTTCATGCGCTAATAAACCAGAGGCGCACGCTCTCTCACCTCATGAAAAGCCTATCCATCTTTCTGATTCTTGCTGTCTTTCCAGCTGCGCTGTTGTTCGCGCAGGAAGACGCTCCAGCGCTGGATCCTGCTAAGACACGCGAGGTTATCCGGCAGTGGGTGAAAACGGAGCGACTGATTTCTGAAGAAAAAACCGCATGGCAAGTTGAGAAGAAACAGATGCAGATGCTGCTCGACCTCTATCAGAAAGAGCTAACGCTGCTCAATGAGGAGTTAGAGCAAGCTGGAGGAGCGGCGGAGTCGGTCGACAAAGATAAGGAGAAGCTTGAAGCTGAGTTGAAGCGATACCGCACGGCGCAGAGGCTGCTGACCGATACCTTAGCTCGGTTATTACCGCGTGTGAGGACACTCATCACTCGCTTTCCCAAACCCCTGCAAGATGAACTTTCTGCTGACATTGATGCGCTGAATGCACCTGATGCCCTGGGCCAGCCACGTGACGTTTTGCGTTCGACTATTTCTGTGCTGATGACGGCCGGAAGATTTAACCGAAGTGTAACTCTGACTGAGGAAATTCGAGATGTATCCGGTGGGAAAAGGATATCCGTGGACGTTCTCTACTTGGGCTTAGCTCGTGGATACTACGCAGCGCGATCAGGCGATAAGGCAGGTGTCGGGGTGCCGCAAAAAGCAGGCTGGAAATGGACGGGGCAAGCTGAGATTGCAGATGATGTTAGGCAGGCGATTGCCGTCTATAAAAAGGACAAGCAACCACAGCTTCTCAAGCTTCCGGTCGCGATAGATAAGGGGATAGGAAAATGATTCCTAAGTCTAACATCAGTCGTTTTCAGGCAGGATTTCTTTTCCTGCTAGTTAGCATGGGATTGCTGCGCGCTGATCCAGCAGAGGAGGCGCAGAAGGATCTCGTTTCAGCTCAGAAGCGGCTCGTCGAGCTGCGCGAATCCATTACTGCCGAGAAACCAGAACTCGCCAAAAAATTCCACACAGCACAGGCAGCGCTCATCGAGAAGCGCCGTAAAGCACGCATCGCCCGCATGGCGGAAGCCGACCGCAAGGCTCTACTCAAGGAGCTTGAGAAGAATCACCACCTCTCGTCACAGGATCATGTTTTTGTATCCGGGAAGTTACGTGATTATGGTCTAACATTAGAGACGTTTTTATTCCCTGGTGAGGAAACCATCTACCAAGAAGCGATCAAAGGAACTCACACCGAGAAATCGGATCCAGAGAAAATGCTTAAAGCCAGACTTGCCGCTCTGGACGCGGGTGTTGACCAGCTTGAAAAACTCATCGGCGGCGCCACGCTTGAGGGCGAGGCAGTCGCGCCCGATGGTGAAGTTAGATCCGGCACCTTTGCTATCGCAGGCCCGTCCGCTTGGTTTTTGGCGGAGGACGATTCACTCGCAGGATTTATTTTGCAGGAAAAAGGAAGCCGCACACGCAAAGTGCAGCCTGGTGATCGTGGTGAAATTAAAACAGTCATCGGTGGAGGCGAAGCTGCTTTGAGTATCGATGTCACGGGCGGTAAAGCTCTTGCTCTTGCAAGTATCGAATCAGACCC
>JBGCEU010000151.1:0-24298 GCA_045106535.1 Akkermansiaceae bacterium
TCGACCTGCCACAATGATGTTGCGGCTGCCTTTAGGGATCAGGGCACGAAGCGGAATAGTCGGCACGATGCCTGGTTTGAGAGGTTTGGGTTTCACTCCATTCTTGGTGTGCAGATCAACCGGGTAAAATGCGTTGCAGATGGCGTCGTCGAATTTTCTTCCAGTAGTGTAGTCGTTGACTGTGATGACGGTTTCGCCTTCGATGCGGAAACTTTCGCGGAAACCGGGTTCGGGTTGCAGGTGCATCAGTCTCTTCTTGGTCTTACGCATTTTATTGAGTACTGCTTTGCGTCCTGTTAGGCTTGCCTCGGTGACGGTGCGTGAGTTCGTGGAGTCGGCACCGTGCACGTAAATCGCGTGTAGCAGACCCGCGCCATGTGACTCAGTTCCACGACCGGGATTGTTTGCCTCGCCAAGCAGGAATTGGATTGACCCCGGCTGCCGTTCATCGCCACGAAGTCGTGGGTGACCGAGCATACCGGCGATCTCCGCGCCGCCTGTGCAATCGACGATTTGCTTGCACAGCACCCGCCGCCGCGTGCCGAAGCCTGCGCAGTCGACTTGCCAGCCGTCGTCGGTTTTTTTAATCTGCTGCGGGAACTCGTGATAGGCTATTTTCACCCCGGCTTGGGCGCATTTCTCTTCGGCGAGCAGGTAAAAAAGGAACTGATTGATGTGCACTTGGTGCATCCAGTGACGCTTCGCCACCTTGGTGAAATCGGGAAACGTGCCACCGTCGAGGTCAACACACTCCTTGACCAGCTCCCAGCCGATGCCGGCGATGATTTGTTTGCCCCATGCGTCGAACAGCCCGGGGAAACAGACACCACCACGCGTGGTCATGCCGCCAAGGTAAGAGGCGCGTTCCATGACAATTGTTTTAGCTCCGGCGCGACCCGCTTGAATGGCAGCGATGGTTCCGGCTGAGCCGCCACCGACTACGAGCACGTCGATCTCATCCGTGATGTCGTGAGTGGCATGGTCCTCCGCACCTGGTGTTTCTGCCGCGACCGCAACATGGGTCGTGGATGTGATCGCCATGCCAGCTCCAGCTGCCCCAGCAACACCGAGGAGGGATTGCTGAATAAACCGGCGCCTATCTGTGGATGCCTCGCCGTGGGATGATTTATCGTTTCCATTCATGAATGAGCGTTGTTTTGATTACAGTGAATACTGGTGGCACGCAAAGCTGGTATACTGTCTCCACACTGAATCACACGGCGAGCTAAATCTCAGTTTTTAAGGAAGTGAAATGAGCGAAATTATTGTACGATCTGCATCTTAAGCGAACGCTGAGCATTTCTGAAATTCAGCCAACAAAATTCGATACGAATTCATATCTCTTTACACGACTTCTATAATGAAGTTAGACTTGATAAAGAATAAAACCTACTCCCCTTTTGTAAAATGAGATCCGTATTTCCACAATTTTTGTTCATCCTAAGGATTGCGGCTGTGGTAATGTTGTTGTCTTCGTGTTCCCATTTAAATCAGCGTCCTACGGCTTCGTCACCCTCGGTCTCCAATTCGTCAGCGATGAATACGCATGATTGGAGTGCCACAGTTTCACAAGCTACAGAGGGAGAAGCTGCTTCCTACAACGCTGTTCGTGAGGATTCCGATGATCTCCGTTGTGAACATCGCCTTGGGCGTTGATTGTAAGCTTCTGAGCCCAGTCGCTTAAGATTTTTTTGATGGTTTATTTCACCGGAGTCAGGGTGAATTCCTTGATGGAAAACCCTTTGGCGTATCCATCGGTCTTGTGTGAAAACGTCAGGGTGTTTTTGCCTTTGGATAAGTTGAGCTCAACTGGCCGGGTGTCCTCCCACATGCCGATGGTGTGGGGTAACTCGATGCTGGCGGTGTTTGGTTTACCATTGAGGGCAATGACGAGATGCTGTTTCCAGCTGGGTGTCACGACCTTGGCAGTGAGCTTGTATTTTCCGGCAGCGGGCGTATCGATGGCATATTCAAATGTCTGTCCTCCGCCATTGCGGCCGAAGTGGAGCTGCTTGCCACCGAGGTAGCTGTCCATGAAGATGATCTTGCCGTTGCTTTTGGTTGGTTTGCTTGCAGCGGCAGCTGGGATACTAATGGCACCGCTATTATCGATGGAAATCTTACGGTCTTTTTCGGTCATAGTCACCTTTGTGATTTCCACTTTCTCCTTGGTCACATTTGCTTCGCCGATGTCCTCACCCACGGCAGCGAGAGTTTTGGCGTCGATGGCCTCGATGATGCCTTTCTGTGTGTAGAGTGAAACGCCATACCAGAAACCGGGCTGTTTCTTGGATTTAAAACCGAAGGCGCGAGTCTCACCCAGGACGTCTCCGATCCACTGCGCGCGCTTGACCTGCATGAATGATTTGGGTGCAAAACGTGCCTGTGTGTTAGCGAGGAAATCGAGGTCGCGGTCATAGCGTCCTTTCGTCCATCCGCTGCCCCAGCCAGCACCGAGACAGACGACCCAGCCTTTGGGCGTCCAGTGGGCGAGTGCGGCGTGTCCACGCTGTGGGCGTGCCGTCGTAGGGATGCCGAAGGCGCGGAGAATGAAGCGGCCAATGAATGCGCGGCGTCCGCAGATGCCTCCGTTCATCAGGATGTTCTGGAAGAACTGCAGCTCGGGTTTGTCATGTTTATTGTCCTGTGAGCCGTAACGGATGTCACTTCTAACAAGCGCGACATAACGCCAACGGTAATCTTTGGTGGAAATGTGATCGGGGCGATAGTTGCGGAGCATTTCGCGTCCCCAGGTGAGGATCTCATCAGGCTCCTCGCCATCAACAACCATGCGATAGTCCCAAGTAGTTAGATTTTTAAATGCCGGATCAAGCTCGCCATCGAGGAAGGCTTTTTCAAAATGAAGGTAGCGCTTCACGGGGTCAACGGTGGCAGGTGCATTGGTATCTGCTACGGCATTGCGTTGCTTGATGGGGGATGCGTGCTCAAGGGCAACGGCGAGGGCGAGTCTTGGTAGTGATCCTTCGGCTACTTTGTCACTTGCCTTCCAGATGTCTGCGTAGATCTGCATGGCTCTGCCATACTTGCCGTTCTTCGCTCCATCCGCTAACAGCATTTTGACAAGCAGATCATCGGAGGAAAGCATCTTGTCGATGAGTTTTTTGTTAGTGTCGCTCTGTTGCGCAAAAGCAGCGAGGCCTTTTGGCGTGGCTTCCTTTAGCACGACGTATCTGGCGAGCTTGGCATCAAGCTTATCGCTGGTTAGCGTGGGCTGAAGTCCAAGGTCTTTGACCGATTGTAATGTCGCCGCTTTGGCTTTGGTCAGTGCCTCCTTGGACTCCTTGAGTGCCTTCTCGTATTTGGTTTTGTTTTTGAGAGCTTTATCGAGGATCGCTTGACGCTCTTTTAATGCAGCCTCACCTTCCTTGAGGTTTTTCTCCCAGTTAGCGAGTTCTTTCTTAGCCGCATCACGCTCGGCGGCGTTCTTGGCAGCCTTAAGATTTGCCTTGGCGGCCTTGATGCCTTTATTGGCTCCGCCGATCCACTTGCCCTTGGCGTGTGCGACCAAGCCTTGACCTCGCTTGATCTCGCCCATGTTCTTCTGGGCTTCCGCGAGAGCTTTGGTAGCAGCGACTTCGGTTTCCCGGGCTTTGATCACAGCTTTCTTATTGCGTGCGCTGACATCCGGTATGGCTTTGGTCAGTTCTTTTTTCAGCGACTCCAGCTGCTCGGCATACTGTTTTTCAAGCTGCTTCCCAGCTTGGGTGAGCTGCACTTCGGGCGCTTTCTTTTTCTTACGCGCCCAGGCGTCAGGTGTGGCAAACGCTGCCACAAGGGCAAACGCGCAGATGCTTGTGATGGTTGGTATTTTCATGGTTTGATTGTTCGCTGGTGGATAAGCTGGGGAAGATGGTGGACGATTCACGCAATCCCGTGGCTCTGGGATATACCTGTTCAATTATACCTATCTTTCGCTGGTCTGCGAATCAGCTGCGTGCTGGACCGATGGTTTCTGCTTCGATGAACTCCGCTTTGGTCCACATTTGTCGGCGGTGATCCTTGCCGCTAGCGACATTTTTCAGCCAGCGTATGGTGTGACGAATGACATCTGGATAGTGCCATCGGATGTGGGCGACGGATGGTCGGCACCAGGCAAAATGCGGATCGCTGTCTGTGCAAACCAACGAGACATCCTGAGGAACGCGCAAGCCACGATGCGCCAGGTAATAGAATGAGGCGTTGAACAAAAAGGCCTCGTCCACGATTAGTGCCGTTGGCGGTGTCGTCCCGAACAAGGAATCTAACATAGACATGAAGCCTTCGCGGTTTTCCTCCCAATCCGGCAGGTTGAATCGGCTGGTAGAGATGCCGGCTTTTTCAAGGGATGCCAGAAATGTCCGCTCACTGTCACCTGGAGAGGGCACACGCCGTTGCTCGCGGCAGAGCAGCGAGATACGACGGTGACCGAGATCAAGCAGGCGCTCCGTGGCTGTGGACATGGCCGACAGTTTTTCCGGTCCTGTTGATGCGATGGATACGTTGCGTCTGCGGCCAAACAAGGCGAAGGCCGGCACGTCCTGACCAGCGAACCACTCAAGGACAGGGCGCGATCCGGCAACGATAATCCATGCGTCTGCCTCGGTTTTTTTGACATAGCGTGATAGCTGAGTCGTGCTTTCTCCAAAAGAATTAGAAGTTTGATCTGGGAAAAATGGCACATGCCCCGCTTCTTCGATCGCATGCTGAAGCTCAATCATGTAGTAGTCACTCCGATCCATCTCATCGAGCAGGAACAGGGCGACACGTAGCGAGGTGGTATTCTTGTTGCCGCGCATGCTTTTGATCTTACGTCGCTTGCCCGCGCCCTGATTAATCAGCACGCCTTTATTCTCAAGTTGTCGCAGAGCGACCTCTACCGTCTTGTTGTTGACTCCAAGTTCACCGGCCAGCTCGTTCTTGCCCGGCATCAAGCCCGTCCAGCGTCGTTTGAGCAGCTCCTGCTCTAGAAATTCCGCGACCTGTTCAGCAATGGTTTGAAAATGTACCTTGGGCATGGTGGATAACCTGCCCTAAAAATGGTCAGGTGGTAAATTTAAAAAAACTTTCCGCCTAGTCCAGCCCAGCCTAGATTTCCGACTCAAGCACGTGTGGATGCACCCTGCTTTCCCATTGCGCGGCTTTAAATTGATAACACACAACACAAGCAATAAATATGAAATTCAAAACGACAACTGCCCTGGCCATTGCTGTTTCGGCAGGAACCTCAGCTTCTGCACATGCAGCTACTGTCTTTGCCACCGAGGGCTTCGAAAGCGGCTTAGGTAACTGGAACATCGGTGATACGGGCACTGCTCCAAGTGCTAACAATGACACAGGGCTGTATAATTTCAATACTGGCGGCACTCCTGTAAATACCCCGACAGGCAATGATTCTCATGGCAATGCGGACGCTACATTGGTTAACTATGCAACTACTGGTGACGGGGCATTCCGTCTTGAAAATGGCAGAGCTATATTGTTTTCTGACACCTTCGATCTAAGTGTGGGAGGTGCCGCCGAGTCTATGACAATTGACCTTGATCTACAGAGATATAGAGCACAAAGCACTCGCAGAGGTTTTATTGAGTATTCTAACGACAATGGAAGCAGCTGGTTCAGAGTTGCAATGTTCACGAATGGCACTGGTAGCGGCTCGGTCACTATCACAGAAGGTGGCGGTATCACGAGAAGTGGATCTTTATTTTCTAGTGGTACCCAAGACATTGGGACAGGAATTGGAGTTTTGTATTCAGGGCAAGCCTTTGGTAGTCAATCTTCAATTCGCTTCATTTATAATACCACGTCTAATGATAATAGATCACAATTTATAGACAATCTGGAAGTTACCACTACTGCACCGGTCCCAGAGCCATCCACCACCGCCCTTCTCGGCCTTGGTGGACTTGCTCTCATCTTCCGCCGCCGTAAGTAATCTGGAATCCAGCGAGCAAACTTTACAATCATCTCCCACCGTTCGCGGTGGGAGATTTTGTGTGTGGAGTGCTGAGGCTTGCCTCCGCTTTTGGCGTTGGGAAGCTTGCTTCCTGTGGCGGGGTTCCATCGTGCTTGCGAATCCAGCGTGCGAGCAGCGAAGAGGGAAAAGTGCGGCTGAACGCCGGTGGTAAAGCTGCCCACCTTCGCGCAAGGCTACGGGAGGGCACAGCAAGCCAGCTCTGAAGAGAGCGGAGGCAAGCCGCTGTCCTTTACCCACAAGTTTTCATCGGGTTGTTCTCCTTTACGTTTCTGGTATTTTTCGCCTTTGGCGAACGAGACGGGATCATAGGAGAGCTATGCGATAGAGGGGATATATGGGTAAAGGTCAGGGCAAGCCGTTCGCACTCCAGACCCTACCACCAAAGACAACCTGCCCATACAATAACCAAGCTAGGTTTTTCTTGCAGCTTGAATTGTGTGCCATTCAGACGATATTAAAAATTAAACTTCACGAGCTGATGCCATGGATAAAAAATTTCTAACAAACAAAATCAACTACTCATTACTGACCTTGGCTGCCGTAGGCTCGCTGCTGCTGTGTCAACTATCGAACGCAGAGGTTGTTTTCACAGAAAGCTTCGAGAGTCCTGCCGTCAGCGGCTTCGATGACAACACCGTGCCGAGTAACGGCGACTGGATCGGCTCGAATCAAGGCTTTGGCGCGACTAACAGAGGCATCTATAATGAAGTTTTCAGTTGGCCTGACACGGCTGCCTTCACCACTCCATACGGCGCGCAAGCCTACATGCTTAACGGGCCGAACAATGGAATGACCACTGCTGAAGGCGCGACTGGTCTCGTCGTCACCGATGGCGTTCAGATCACAGTCTCTTTTAATGCAGCCATGCTCGCAGGTGCGGCGAGCACGGACTACCGGGTGCAACTGGTGGCGTTCGATGCCACCGAGGATGATTCCACTCGGAATGATGTGCGTGGTGGCATCGCAGGCACCGTCCTTGCCACGGCTGACGGATCGGTCACCACGACTGATTTTTCAGAAGCTGTAAGTTTCAGCTACACACCCACCGCTGGTGACCCAATCGGTGACGATTTGGGCATCCGGCTACTCAAGCCTGGAGGCAGCGTGCTCTACGATAACATACGCATCGTTGTTGGGCATGACTTTAATCCGACTCCGGAAAGCGGCGTCACGGTTCCATCTGGAAACGTCAACCTTAGCTGGACAAATAGGGCGGCGAACTCCGGTAGCGATGTCTGGGTGGATGTTTGGTTCGGCACTGATCCGCTCGCGCTGACGAAAGTCGTGGATGCAGCCCAAAACAGCAGCTCGACCACGGTCAATGCGCCGACCGCTGGTGTCTACTACTGGCGAGTCGATTCCTATCTCGAGGGCGTTTCCACGGGCACGCCCGTCGAAGGTGACGTTTTCTTTTTCGTAGTCGATGACAGCGATAATGACGGCCTGCCTGACGCTTACGAATTGGCAAACACCACACCCTCATCTCCTACCGGTCTCGACCCCAGCGCTGATCTGGAAAACGGAGGCTCTGGCGACGGACTGACCAATGCGCAGGAATACTTCTATGGCACCGATCCGAACAATGCCGACACCGACGGCGATACCCTTGAGGACGGCCCTGAACTCGCTGGAGTTGGCATGAGGGATCCAACGAGTCCAATCAAAGCTGACAGTGACGACGACGGACTTTCTGACGGCGTTGAGTCAAACACCGGCAACTGGGTAAACAGTTCAGACACAGGCACCGACCCGAATGATCTTGATGTCGATAAAGACGGGCTGAAGGACGGCGAGGAAACCAATACTGGCACGTATGTTAGCCGTTTCAACACCGGCACCAATCCTTACTTACCCGATACGGATGCAGACGGAAGAGCGGATTGGTATGAAGCGGCGGCCAGCCTAACAGATCCTAATTCTGATCAGGATTTTCCTCCTGTGCCGTATCCTCTACCTGATCCTAACCCTACAGATCTCGGCACCGCAAATGTCCCGGTTAAAGTCTACATCATTGCTGGGCAATCCAATGCTGTCGGTATCGGCCAGGCCTTTGGCACATCCCCGGGCACCTTGGAAACTTCTGTTTTACGCGAAAACAAATTTCCAAACTTAGTAGACGGCGCGAACAACTGGTTGGCGCGAAACGATGTGATCTATCGCGGAGTGGTTACGGCAAATGGCAACAACGGACCGCTTGTAGCTGGACAAGGAGCGTCAAGCAGCCAGGTCGGGCCGGAACTCGGCTTCGGCCATATCATGGGATATTATCACGACGAGCCGGTACTCATCATCAAGGCATCACAAGGTAACCGGAGCTTGGCGTGGGACTTCTGTCCTCCCGGCAGCACGCAATGGCAGTATGGCGGCAACACCTACCCCGGATACGGTGAAAGCCCCCAGAGCTGGCCGACAGGCACGACCCCAACACCGGGAACCTACTATGCTGGCACTCAGTACGATTTATGCTTCCGCGATGAGGCCGCTTGGCCGCCTGCTGGTGCTGCCTTCGATCCTCTCATCAATGCGGCTGACATACTCAACTTTACTTCCGGCCAATTAGAAAACCTACCAACAGCGGGTAACGACCTCAACGGTCGTAGCTTCGAAGTCGCCGGATTTGTCTGGTGGCAAGGCCACAAGGACCAAGACGGAGGCAGTGGCCCGGCATACGGTTCTCGTTACGAAACGAATCTGGTTAATCTCATTGCAGCGTTAAGAAGTGACTTCCAAGCGCCCAACGCACCCTTTGTGGTGGCGACCATCGGCTTTGGTGGCACCAAGGTTGGCCAACAGCAGGATTGGTTAGATGTTTACAACGCACAGCTGGCCGTCGGTGATCCTGCGCAACATCCGGAACTAGCTGGCACGGTGAAGTCTGTGGACACGCTGCCCTACTGGCGTGAAGCGGAAAATTCACCCAGAGAACAAGATTTTCATTATAATCAAAATGGGGAAACCTACACCTTGGTAGGCGATGCCATGGGTCGAGCCATGATCGAGCTACTGGAAACGGATCTCCCTCCACTGCCGAATCCAATGACGTTCGAGGTTGCTCCTTCAGGAACTGGCACAACGACGGTTGGCATGGTCGCCACCGAGGCTACTTCCGCCAACGGTCCGGTCGAATATTTTTTCGAAAATACGACCAATAACAACAACAGCGGCTGGACAACGAACCGCACATGGGAAGACAGCGGTCTAACAAATGGGCAGACATACAGCTACCGAGTCAAGACGCGCGACAGCAACACGCTTGAAGGCGATTGGTCAGCACCGGTCGATGGCACTGCCGAAGTTGATGGCACTGCCCCGTCACCTGCACCAACCTTCGCGACCGCGCCTACTGCGCAGGGACAGGACACGATCACCATGACGGCGACCACCGCTTATGACATCAACGGAGTCGAATACTACTTCGAATGCACCGCTGGCGGCGGCGCGGACAGTGGCTGGCAAGCTAGCCCAACTTACACACCCACGGGACTCACCGCTAATGCCGAATACACATACACGGTAAAAGCGAGAGACAGTCTGAACAATGAGACAGTGGCCTCCAGTCCGGCATCCGCTACCACAGACCCACCTGATATACTTGCGCCGACGCCAGCCCCGAGTTTTGTAACACCGCTTACAGTTCTGGGCGAGAGTTCTATCAGCATGACGGCTTCAACTGCCTCTGACCCGAGCGGGGTCGAGTACTACTTCGAGGAAACATCCGGTAATCCCGGCGGAACCGATAGCGGCTGGCAGGACAGCACCAGCTATACCGACACTGGCCTCAACCCCGGCACGCAATACACATACGTGGTGCGCGCCCGCGACAAGAGCCCCGCACAAAATACGACAAGCGATTCCGCCTCCGCTTCCGCCACGACTGAGGCTCCAGATCTCACCGATCCGGATGTCAGTTCCCGCAATCCATCCAACGGCGCCCCGAGTATCGATATCAACAGTGATTTGATTCTAACATTTGATGAGGACATCGCAGCGGGCAGTGGCTTTATCACAATTAAGAACCTGACCGATGGCACACAGTCCACAATCAACATTACCGACGCCACTCAGATCACCATCAGCGGCGACACACTGACGATCAATCCCAGCTCCGCGCTACTAGAGAGTAAAAACTATGCCATTGAAATCGCCGACACCGCCATCGATGATCTCGTTGGCAACAGTTTCGACGGAATCAGCGGCGACACCGGTTGGTATTTCACCACCGCCGATCCACCTCCAGCAGGACTTCTACTTAGCGAAGACTTTGAAGCTCCAGATGTCAGTGCCGCGCAAAGTGACGGCAATACCAACGGCACCGTCCCTGCGGGGTGGCTGCAATCGAGTGACGGCTTCGGGGATAGTCGTTGCGGCATCGTCGATGAAGCTCATGGAGATTTCACTGACCCCGTTGGCGAGCAGGCTTTTGCCACCCGTTACACAAACTCCGGACTCGTTTCCGCCGAGGGACAAATCGGGACTCTATCCGCTGGAACAACCTACACGGTATCCTTCGATGTCGTTATGGACGGACATAATGATACCACGCCTTACAACGTGGAATTGGTTGCCTTTGACATCGGTCTTCCTACCTCGGGCAACAACAGCAGATCTGATGTAAATGGCGGTCCCGGAACCGTTCTAAACAGCGCCGCTGGTAATGCCACGGGCGATGGAAACTACACCACTGTGACCTTCAGTTTCACCGCTGAAGCTGGCACCCATGACGCACTGCTCGGCAAGGATCTCGGCCTGCGTATCGACGGAGCGACCAGTTCTGCCATCATCGATAACGTCATCATCTCCTCCGCAGTCATCGGTGGTGGTAACGATTTTTCCGATTGGATTGCTGGTTACACAGGCCTGGGCGGCTTGACCGCCTTCGACGATGATGCGGACGGCGATGGTCTTGATAATGGTGTGGAAAATTACTTCGGCACCCATCCGGGAGAGTTTAACAAAGGTGTCGTGGCTCAGGGACTAACAGGCAATACCTTCACATTCACCCACCCTCTTAGCGATGCCCCTGCAGATGATATTTCAGCGCAATACCAATGGTCGACGAACCTCAGTGCATTCCATGCCGACGGCGATACAGCTGGTGGAACCACGGTGGTTTTTTCTCAAGGAACTCCATCAGGCGGAATGGTGACTGTGACTGCAACGATCACCGGCACGATGCCAGACCGGATTTTTGTCAATCTGCTCGTTGATCAGCAGCCATAAATCCATTTGAGTTAAAAAATATTGTAAGACGAATGCTGAGAATACCTGTATAGAATGGTTCTATGAAACACCTAGCCGTTTTCCTTTTCCTATTCTGCTGCACGCACACATTTTTGTTAGCTGAAAAACCCAACGTCATTCTCGTGATGGCGGATGACCTCGGCTATCAGGATCTGGGCTGCTACGGACATCCTGAGATCAAGACGCCGGTGCTCGACAAGCTAGCTGCTGGTGGTGTGCGTTTCACCGATTTTCACTCCGGAGCCACAGTCTGCACGCCCTCGCGCATGGCGCTGCTCACTGGGGCGTATCCTACACGGCTCGGGTGGACCCAGGGAGTGGTCGGATACAAGATGGGCAAGCACGATGGCATGAGCGGCAAGGCGCTGACCATCGCGGAAATTTTTAAGTCCGAAGGATATGTCACTGGCATGTCCGGCAAGTGGCACATTGGTGACCAGCCGGATACCGACCCGAACGCGCAGGGGTTCGATAGCCACTACGGACTGATGATGAGTAATAACCAGACCAAGGAACTGCTGCGCGACGGCAAGGTCATTGAGAACCCGTTTGAGAATCGGCTACTCACCGAGAAATTCACCACCGAGGCGATTCGTTTTGTTAGGGAGAATAAGGATAAGCCGTTTTTCCTCTACATCCCGCACACGGCACCGCACTTTCCTGTCGAGCCGCATCCTGAGTGGCAAGGGAAGTCATCGTTTGGAAAATACGGAGATGTGGTCGAAGAAATTGATGCCCGCATGGGGGAGTTGTTAGGTGAGCTGAAAAAGCTTGGGCTGGAAAAGAAAACCATCATCGTATTTTGCTCGGACAACGGCCCCAACCCACGTGAAAAAGCAAACTGCTTGCCGTATCGCGGCGAAAAGTGGTCGGCGCTCGAAGGTGGCACCCGGGTGCCGTGTATCATTTCATGGCCGGGCAAGCTGCCATCCGGAAAAGTCTACCCCAGTCTAACAAGCGCCATGGATTTACTGCCGACCCTTAGCGAGGCGTGCGGCATCGATTGGCAGAAAAAAAGCAAAGGTCAGCCAAAAATCGACGGGATGAGCCTATGGCAAAGCCTGCATGGAAAAGCCGAGCACCCACGGAAGGAATTACTTCTCTGGCATGGTATGGAAGCTGAGCCGCAATCGATCCGTGTGGGTGAGTGGAAGCTGTTCTTTGACCGCCGTCACGCCCTCGAAGGCTCCGGGACACGCCGCAAGACCAAGCAGCAGGCAGAAAAGATCAATGCATACATTGAGGGCTTGAAAAAAGACCAGCCGAACCCGCCGATTTTGTTCAACGTCACTAAAGACCCGGGTGAAACTAATGACCTGAGTGAGAAATTTCCTGAGAGAGTGAAGGTGCTTAAGCAACGCGCGGATCAGTTAGTGAAGCAGATCAAGAGCGATGGTATCCTGCCATTATCTACGCCGGGGAAATAGGGGAGGCGCAACCCGTCTGTATCCATGCCATCAGCGTAACGTAGAAGAGGTTTTCAACCTCTTTCAATGGGCTACCCAAGAGCTTAAAAAGCTCTTCTACACTTGAAAATACCTAGGTTATTAGTGTAATCGACGCCAATACACGAGGCTGGAGAATCCTGTCCGCCTCATTGTGCGTGGGTTGCCGGGCGACTGTGCTACCCACTATTACTGCCCTGCATTCTTCGCCTGCTCAAATGGGATGAGCTTGTTTTTCATTCCCAAGGAGCCCAAAAAAGTATTGTGGACCTATCCATGAATGGATAGCCTGGTGCATAAAAAATCAAAAAAAAGATTGCCAGCCGACTCATTTAACAGTCATATTTCACCCCGTTCGACAATTATTGTCTATCCAACTAGCTATCAATCAGTATGAAAAAATTAATTACTCTATTAGGCACTCTAGCATTCACCGTATCTGCTAATGCTGCAATCATTTCCCACAATGGATCTGCACCTGGTATAGACGGTGGTGACATTGCTAATCTGGTCGCAAGCACAGGCAACGTGAACCTTTGGTCTGATCGTCCCCAGCAGGCGCAATCATTCCTCACCGGCGGCACGGCGGCTACGCTCAACGCAATCACCATTCAACTTGGCGGGCAAGAAGGTCGCAAGGACTATAACGTACGCTTGGGAACAGTAAGCGGAGGGGTGTTCACCCCTACCTTCGCGGATGAAACTAGCTACACCGCCAGCGTTGCGCCTGACCAGTTTGTGACTTTCCAGCTTGATTCCCCGATCGCGCTTGCGGCAAATACGCTCTATGCATTTGATGTTGGCATAGTTGGATCCAGCACAGGCTGGCAGTCAGGTATCACTACAACCCGTACTTCCGGTAACGAATATGCCGATGGTGCGCGCTTCCAGGGATCTAACGCAAATAATTACGATGATGCAAATTCACTTGACGGTTATAATTACAACGCTCAGGGTAACGATTTGATCTTTCACCTCGACATTTCAGTGGTACCCGAGCCATCCGTGTTTGCCCTCTTCGGCCTTGGTGGTCTAGCTCTGATCCTGCGCCGTCGTCGCTAGGTACACCAATAAGCAAGTATTTTTTATTCAGCCCCGCCCTGCATCTTTGCAGTGCGGGGCTTTTCAATTGTCGTATTGGGCAAAAAAAGCCAAAATCATTTCCAGCGTGTCTGATAAACGTTCCAAGCAGAAACAGGGAGGCCATGCCAGTGACGAGTCGGCAAAATATGACTCAGAGGCCGCTCCGCGCCGACCGAGCTCGCGGCTCAGGCTCTGGTGCTTCCGTCTTATCGCCGCGTTGGTGGTGCCGACCGTCTTCCTACTCTTGCTCGAGGGCGGGTTGCGTTTGTTCGGATATGGCGAGTCGATGACCTTTACCAACGTGAGTGAGGTCAGGGGAAAAGAATGCCATGTCCCTAACCCGAGATTTGCGTGGCGTTACTTTCCACGGAAAATTGCGCGTGAGGCAATCTGGTTTTCTTATCCTGTGAAGAAAGATCCAGATACAATACGGGTGTTTGTTCTCGGCGGTTCGGCAGCTCAGGGTGATCCCGAGCCAAGTTATGGACTCAGTCGGATGCTGGGTAGAATGCTGGAGCGGCGATATCCAGATAAAGACTTCGAAGTGATCAATGCGGCGATGACCGCTATTAACTCGCATGTCGTCCGGGACATCGCCGCTGAGATTGTTGAGCACGATCCAGATTTGCTGGTCGTATACATGGGTAACAACGAAGTGGTGGGACCCTATGGTGCTTCCAATCCGACGATTCCCATGTCGGATAGCCTGGCAACGATCCGCGCCTCCCTGTGGGCTAAGGGCACACGCATCGGCCAGCTGCTTCAATCGGCAATTGGGTCTATGGCCAAGGAACCCGAGGAACAGCAACGCTGGCGGGGTATGGAAACGTTTCTAGAGCATGCGGTGTCTGCTGATGAACCACAGTTGGAGACCGTGTATGGGCACTTTCGTTCCAACCTGAAGGCGATTCTTGATCACGCTGAAAACGCCAAGGTTCCAGTCTTGCTGAGCACAGTGGCGGTGAATCTTAACGATTGTGCTCCTTTTGCATCGATAAACTCATCCGATCTAACAAGCGGCGAACTAGCCAAATGGAAAAATCATTACGAGCAGGGAAGTGCGAGCCAGTCAGAAGGAGCTTATGATGCTGCCCTCAAAAACTTTCGTGCTGCTGAGATCATAGACGATAGCCATGCGGAACTGCACTTTCGCATCGGTCAGTGCTTGTTGGGAAAACAAAAGCCAGATGAGGCACGGGAGCATTTTATTAGAGCCAGAGATCTCGATACCCTGCGTTTCCGAGCGGATTCGCAGATCAATGAGATGATTCGCAAGTCAGCAAAGCAATCCGGTGAATTGGTGACATTGGTAGACGCAGAGAAGCTGCTGTTGGCGCAATCGCCAAATGGTCTGACAGGATCCGAACTCTTTTACGAGCACGTTCACTTAACGTTCTCGGGCAATTATCAACTCGCACTAGGGATGCTTTCCCAGTTGGAGCAAGCGCTGCAATCCCGACTTGGAAAACCACAGCAACCAATACCCAGCGAGGAAGAATGTAAGCAGCTTCTCGCCTTGACAGAATACGATCGCCTAACAGTCTTACGGCTGATTCTCGGCAGGCTGACCCGACCGCCCTTCACGGATCAGCTCGATCACAAGCAACAGTATGCTGAGCTCGAAAAGAATGCCATGGAGATCGATGGCGCCCTCAGGCAACAGGGATTCAGTGCTGGAAGTCAGATGTATACAAAGGCACTTGCGGCTACGCCGGAAGATCCGTGGCTGCACTATCGTCTGGGATTTTTTCGCGTGAATGGCAGCGGCGATTTTGCTGGAGCGCAAAAGTCATTCCGTGAAGCGAACCGACTAGGCCTGAACACAGCTGAGCTTTGGTTGGGTATGGGCATGGCTCGTTACAATATGGGGAAGACGGACTCCGCGATTGATGCTTTTCGTCGTGGCCTGAAGATCAAGCCAGACCACTGGCGCCTCCTCAGCCAGCTCGGTTTTGCTCTGAACCTAAAAGGCAAAACAGAAGAAGCGATCGAGCTATGTGAGCGCGCTGTTGAGATCACCCCGGACAGCGATGGAGCGCTCGCTAACCTCGGTAACGTTTATCTCGCTAACGGGCGTCATGAAAAGGCGGTGGAATATTTTGAAAAAGCATTAGAACTTGGCGGAGAATCGGCAAATAAACTTGTAAATGTGGGGCTTACCAAAGCAGCCATGGGTAAGAGAAAAGAGTCAGTGGAACTCTACCAAAAAGCATTGGCGTTGGATGCCAATCATTTCCGAGCCAACCGGGAGATGGGCGGTATTCAACTTGAAGCTGGTAAGCGTCTTGACGCGCTGAGATACTTCAACAGAGCCCATGCTAGTCGACCCGGTGACTTTGCTACGGCAAATAATCTTGCTTGGCTATTGGCGACGGTTCCCAACCCCGAGCTGAGGGATGGTGCCAAGGCTGTCCAACTTGCGCAGATGATTGCCAAAATGACAAACTACCGCGACCCATCCGTGCTTGATACTTTAGCAGCTGCGTATGCGGAGGCTGGTCAGTTTGATAAGGCGGTGGCAGTGTCTCAGAAAGCGCTGTCGCTTTCACCGTCCTCCGCGCTTGCATCTCAAATCCGTGAGCGACTTCGACTTTATCAGGCTGGTAAACCGTTTCATGAGAAGTAATATGGCTGCTCTCAAAAGATCGCGTGAATTGAAGCCAATATGAGCGAAACAAAAAAAACTGTCGCTTTGCAAAAACCCAAGATGAAATTACGGGGTTCCGTTCGGCTTGTCATTGCCCTGTGCGCGGTGGTTGCTGTGATTTACAGCCTCATACATTTTCTGAATACACGTGATGTCTACTCAAGTGATATCGAGCCTCATGTAACTGCATCTGACAAAAAGGCACTGGTGCCGATTCATAGGGGAGAGTCATGGGAAGAAATGGACGACCCATCGAAGGATGGATGGGATACCGAGGTGCTTGCAAGCAAGGCAACCAAGCAGCTAAAAGAGATCGGAAAACTGCTGAATGACTTCGACACCGTCAATACCGAGAGTTTGGCTAAGCTCGTGGATGATGATTTTGCATGTGAGCTACTTCGACCTGCTGAGATGACAACCGTGATCGAGGACGAATTTCTAACCATTGAGCGTTTGAAAGCGGTCCCACCATTGCCTAGTCTGGAAAATTCCACGGTCATGGATGATCATATAGGCACATTAAAGCACCGTGGTGCTGACGGCTTGGCGGAATCGATACGCATTGCTTTTTCGCCATTTTCTAAAATTAAGAATATTCAATTCAAGGCAAAGATTTTCAAGGTACTTAAAAAACCTAATACTGTACTGACCCGACAGTATCTCAGTATCTCTGGCACTAAACCAGATGGGTCAGAGTCGCCCGGTAAGATTGAATTACATACAACATGGGACATGAGCTGGAAGCTGGGAAGCGATGGAGCAAAACCAAAAATACGCTGGATCCGAGTAGTGGAGTTTGAACAGACTGAATCCCGGCAACCCGGCGGAGCGATGTTTGTCGATTGTACTGAGTCGGTTCTCGGATCCAATCCAGCATACGCGGAGCAATTTTTGTTCGGATTGAACCACTGGTTCGAGCGCATCCAAGACAAAGGCTCAGATGTCCTTCGTGGTAATCCTGGTTTGGCAGTTGGTGATGTCAACGGCGATGGCCTGGATGATCTCTATGTCTGTCAGGAAAGAGGATTGCCTAACAGGATTTTTATCCAGAACGCGGATGGTACAGCCCGTGAGGAGTCTGCTCAACGAGGTGTCGATTGGTTGCAATCTTCTAGGAGCGCCTTATTTGTCGATCTTGATAATGACAGTGACCAGGATCTAGTGGTTGCTATTCTTGGGGGGCTTGTCTTGGCAGAAAATAATGGGGAAGGAAATTTCACATTACGTAATGTGCTTAAGACCGGAGACGATGTGATGTCTTTGAGTGCAGCGGACTATGACATGGATGGTAGGCTCGACCTATACGCATGTCTCTACTACCGGGAAAAAAAATTGGGGAGTGGAGCACAGCAGGCAGTGGCATCAGCCGAGGCTGGATTCACGCTTCATGATGCGAACAATGGAGCGCGCAATGTGTTTTTTAAGAATGAGATTAATGTAACGGGAGAGTGGAACTTTGTGGATGTAACTGAGCGAGTAGGTCTGGATGTCAATAATCACCGCTATAGCCTAGCTGCCTCGTGGGATGATTTTGATAACGATGGAGATCTCGATCTATATGTTGCCAATGACTACGGACGCGACCACTTATATCGCAACGATTCGTCTCTTGATGCGGATGCTGAGCAAGGGCGAAAATTTGTTGATATTTCCAACACTGCCAATGTAGAGGACAGCGCGACTGGAATGTCGACATCATGGGCGGACTATGACCGCGACGGGTGGATGGATATATTCGTCGCCAATATGTGGTCGTCCGCAGGTAACCGGATTACTTTTCAGGATAGGTTTAAATCGAATGCCTCTCCAGAGGCAAAGCGGAGGTTTCAGCGTGTTGCGCGTGGCAACACGCTTCTGCACAATCAGGGCGACGGGACATTTGCTGATCACAGTGCTCAGGCAGGTATTGAAATGGGTCGCTGGGCGTGGGGGACTAACTTTATCGACCTGAACAATGACGGCTGGGAGGATGTGGTCGTTGCCAACGGATACATCACCACCGAGGACACTGGAGACTTGTGAAGTTTCTGGTGGCGGCAGGTCGTGTCGCAAAATAAATCACAGGACAATACCGCCGAGGCAAACGCAGGCAGGGGCTCTGGCTCTAAATTGTCACGAATGATGCATGAGGGGCGCTCGTTCAGCAGCTATGAACGAAATTGTGTTTACCTTAATACGGGAGCCTCCTCGTCAGGTGATGGGCGTTTTGCCAATATATCATCGGTTAGTGGACTTGGTTTTCCAGACGACGGCAGAGCGGTCGTATTGACCGATTGGGATCACGACGGGGATCTGGATATGTGGATATCCAACCGCAATGCACCTCGGCTTCGGCTGATGCGCAATGAGCACCCCAGCGGTAATCATTTCCTGATGCTGCGGCTTGTTGGTGATGGCAAGACCACGAACCGGGACGGTATCGGTGCACGTGTGGAGGTGGTTCTCGGTGGCTCGGACAAGCATCGGCCGCTAATTAAAACATTGCGAGCGGGCGAGGGATTCCTCGCGCAGTCGAGCAAGTGGATACACTGCGGTTTGGGCAAATCTGATAAGGTTGATCACGTCACTGTGCGCTGGCCGGGCGGAAAGGTTGAGCGGTTTTCTGACTTCACTGTCGATCAGCGATACCAGCTCGTGCAAGGATCAGGTGCTGCAAAAATCATTGGTGATAAATCCCGAAAGACAGTGCTGTTGAGTGCCTCACAGGAACCAAAGTTACCTAGCCAAACAGCGAGGATTCCATTGGTCGAGTTATTGCCAATGCCGCGATCGCTGTATGAGGATTTGAATGGGAAGAAACGTCAATTACCTATCGTTGAGGGGAGACTGTTGTTAGTGAACCTATGGGCGAGCTGGTGCCCGTCATGCCAGACCGAATTGAAAGAATTTTCAGAAAGATACAAAGAGCTGCAATCGGCGGGTATAGATGTGCTTGCGCTGTCCGTCGAGGGGTTGGAGGAAGACGCAGCATCCGGTATGCGTGCTGCAAAGAAGTTTGTAGTGGGTAAGTTTCCCTTTAGTGTTGGTTTGGCGACAGCGTCCTTGGTTTCGGATTTTCAAAGTGAGCACAACCACCGCCTCCCGCTGCACAAGCAACTGCCACTACCTACAAGCTTTTTGGTTGATCGGGATGGGCGGCTATCGTTCATCTACAAGGGAAAGGTGTCTGTTGATCAATTGCTGGAAGACGTTGCACACAGCAAGGTAGATAGGCATGCTCGTATAGTCAGATCCTCTCCAATTGGGGGGAGCGCGATCAAGCACCCACACATTGAGCAGGTGGCATTAAAAGAGAGCGAGATGCTCAGGTTTAACGTGGCGGCGGATTACCAGAGTCTTGGCAGAATCGATGAGGTGGTGAGACAGTATGCGGATGCTGTTAGGGTTCATTCACGAAGTTACATGGCACACAGTAATTTGGGAGATGCACTGTCAAAACTGGGGCGAAATACCGAGGCTATTGACCACCTTAGGAAGGCATCTAACCTCAAGCCTGATGAGGCGGTGCCACATTATAATATAGCTAATATCCTGAACGGCCAGGGGCGAGTATCGAGTGCGATTGAGCACTACCAGAATGCACTGAAGCTCGATCCTGACTTTGCCAACGCGCACAAAAACCTGGCCATTACCTTTCAGGGGCGCGGCCGATTTGTTGAGGCCATTTCTCATTTCCAGGAAGCCATAAGAATCGATCCGGACGCTGCCAGCCCTCATCTTGGATTGGGGCAAATAGCGAAAGCACTTGGAAAGCCCGATGATGCTATCAATTATTTTGAGACAGCTCTGATGATTGACCCAAAATATGCAGAGGCCCATGGTAAGCTGGCGATTGTTCTGCAGGAGCAATCAAAGATCGAGCTGGCAATCGGACATTTCCAAAAGGCGTTGAAATTGAAGCCGGAACTTACCGAAGCACGGTTTAATCTCGCTAATGCTCTTCATCAGCAAGGAAACGTGAAAGAAGCAGTCGGATTCTATCGACAGGTGCTGACAAACATGCCCAGCCACCCTATGGTGATGACCCGGTTAGGTGATGGTTATCGTGATCTAGGAGATGCCGACAAGGCGATTCAACAGTATTCCAACGTGCTCAAACTAAAGCCGGAGTTTCCGCCGGCGATGAATGGACTGGCATGGATTCGGGCGACCCATCCAGAGGCCAAATGGCGTGACGGGAAGCAAGCTGTCGCGCTTGCAGAACGGTGCGTCAAGATTACCCAGATGAAGTTTATACCAGCGATGAACACACTGGCGGCTGCGTATGCTGAAATGCGTCGATTCGATGATGCAATTAGCTGGCAGAAAAACGTGATTGAGAAGTCTCCCGAGGGACAAACTACAGAGCTGAAAAAGCGATTAAAGTTATTTCAACAAGGAATGCCTTACCGAGAAAAATTTGGATCAGGGGGTAGCTGATATATGGCATGACCGGGAGGTGTCATGCTACTGTGCTTTCTTCGCCTGCTCAAATGGCACTAGCTTTTCGGGTTTGCCGCCTTCTACGGACTTGACCATGGCATCGTACATTTTTTTCCATCGGCCGGACGTCAGTCCTCTTTTCAGCTTGGGGTCGGCTCGGATTTTATCCAGGTAGGGTTTGGCGCTTGGGCCGTAGGCTGTCATGATGCTGAGTATGGCGCGCGCCTTGAATCCGAATTTCCCGTCGGGGGCTTCGAGCATTGCCCAGCTCCATTCGAGCCCTTCTTTTACATCCAGTTCAGCGAGGATGAGGGCAGCCGACTGCACAGATGCCATCGGGTTGTGGTAGGAGTGGTAGTTGGGATCTTTATTGATCGCGACGTGCTTTACCTTGTCGGCCACGATGTGGAAATCACTCTTAGGCATGGAACGCAGCATCTTCAGGCCGCTGGCACGCGCGCCTTGGCGTGGGTTGTCGGCGAGCTTGAGTGCGGCTTGATAGAAAAGGTCTTTGTCCTTCACGAGCCCGGCGGCGTAGGGGTCGGGCGCAAGGATATTCAGGCTGGAAGCAAGCTCCTTATTGATGATGCCAAAGTGATCGTCGGGCTTATCGGCGACCACGAGTTTCAGCATGTCCTGATAGTAGGGGTAGGCATCTTTACCGCGCCATGCAATGGCGTTGGCGGCTGCGGAACGTACCTTTGGGTGCTCGTTGGTGTCTTGTAAAACACTACCCATCAATTTGAGCTGCGGCGTTGCCCACTCCGGCGGACATTTGTAACCAAAGAACCCGATCGCGCTGCGCTGCTCGATGTCGGTTCCTTTTTTAATGAGAGCCGCAACCTTCGGGATGAAGTTTCCTTTTCTCTCCCGCAGTGTCCATACCGCTCGGCGGGTCACCTGTGGTGCGGAGTGCCCAAACAGCCCGATCAGTTCGTCTTCGCTCAGGCTATTGTAATCGATCTCGCTGGCACTGATGACGGCATCGACCTCGCTATCCTTCACCCACAGCGACTCGTCGGCATTTTTTCCAGTGATATAGAGTTGTTTGCGAGGCAGGCAGTAGGCGAGCAGTAGAGATCCATCGTCGTTACATTGCTTGGAAAATTTTCCGTCGTAAGTGAACTTATCATCCCACGTGCGGTAGAGTGTGCGCACCCAGTTAGCTCGTTTAAAAAATGCCTGTGATGTTTTGGGTCCAGCGACGTTGGCACCGAGCGGTGTCCAGAGCACATTAAAATAGTGTGTGGCGTGGCCTGTTTCTTGGATGTTGTGAGCTGCCGCAGATTGCTGGGAAAAGAATCGGGCAGCCTCTTTTTCTCCAGCGAGAGTCATCACCAATGCAGCCATCGCACTGCTGCCGTTGTTATTGAAAATGCGGGTGTTAGGGTCATGCACTCCGTAGGGTAGGGCGCCTTCGCCTGCATATGTCTTGTAGAATGCCACGCTGCGATTGACGCCTTGTTGAATCTCCTCCTTGTCTTTGACCGGGCACTTTAATGCCATCTGCATACCGATGAGAGTGCTCAGGCTTGGGTTGTTGATGTGGGCGTATCCCGGCAGGCGGCCGTTACGTTTGACGGTGGCTAATCGGTGACCCCAGATCCCTGCAGGATCCTGGCCGCGAGCCATGGTGAGCGCGTAGGCATTGAGCGCAGGCAGCACGGACTTGTCACCTGTCGCGAGATGATACTCTGCCATGGCAATCATCTGATAGCCCCAATACCAGCCGATGTAGCCCATGTCGGTATCGCCGCGGAGCAGGGCGGCGAGTTTCTCGAGGTCGGGTTTCTGCGCCCAGTTCTGCTGGGGTAGTTGTTTTCTAACAATGTCGATATATTTCTTTTCTCCGGTGGCTAACAATCCGATCCAGCCGACCGCCACATTTCCCTTGGCGTAGCTTTTTGTCCTGACCATTTGGTCGGCAATGCGGGTTACAATCGCGCTGGTCTTTTTGCAATCCCACGGTGCGGTGTTGCTATAGGAACCAAGCCCCTGAAGCTGGAGATCGGTTTTCTGACCATCTTTCATCATCAGCGACAGCACACCTTTGCCGCTTTCTGCGATGTCAATAGCTGCGGCAAGTTCCTGGCGCGCGTGTTTGCTAAACTTCACTCCATTCGCGCCGATGATCACATCGCCTTTTTTAATTTTACCGTCAGCAGGGGAGCCTTTGTCGACACTCTGCACATTGAACGTATTCTTTGATCCTTGAGCCATGATCCCAGTCGGTCCGAGAAGGTGAGATTTAGCTGCTGCAAAAATCGTCCCAGTAAACAGAAAGCACGTGAGTAAAACGGCGGAAATGATACGCGGAAGTGAGCTTGGATAGTTTTTCATGAATGATGATTGGAGTGAGCCGATACTGCACAGTCTTGCTGCCGGATCAATCTCATACGGCTGTCGATTGCTTCACTGATTCAACTAATGCTAATTGCCTAGCTTTTCGTAACCTTAATGACCGTCTTCTGCTGGCATTTGGTAAGCTTTTTTTACTTGGAAAAGCTCAAGCCGCTTTGTCACCTCCGTGGTGAATTTCTGGTCCCGACCGAACATGGCCAGCTTAAGTGCTTCCTCTGCGCAGCTTTGTGCCTTGTCGAACTTCCCGGTTGAAGCCCATGCGACAGCTAATACGTCCAGTGGTTTGGCAGAGCGCCGACCTGTTAATGCGACAACGCGCGTTGCCAAGGTGACTGCTTCGGTGCGCTGCTCGGGTGTGGAATCCGGATTTACCGCAAGCACCCACGCCAATCCAAGTGCGGGGCTGAATTCGTCCGGGTTATTTTTCAGCAGCTGCCGGTAGTCTGTCTCTGCTGCATCGAATTTCCTGAGGCTGATACACGCTTCGGCGTGATGCATGCGAAGGTCGACTTCGTCGGGTTCCTGCCGGATGACTTTGGATAGTTGGGTGACGGCTTCCTCTAGGTTTCCCAGCCGCTTCAGAATCAGGCCGAGCTGCTTACGGGCACCAAGATGAAAAGGGTTGGCCTTTAGCGTTTCCTGAAGTTTTTTGATAGCGGTATTAATATCTCCGTTGTCGAAGTGGATCTTAGCCAAGTTAAAGAGGATGCGGCCGTTGCCAGGTAAGAGCGAGTCGGCGAGTTCAATCTCCTTGAGTGCCTTCTCACGTTCGCCTCGTTGCAGAAACATTTCGCCCAGAAGATTGTGTCGGTTGGCGGCACCCGGTTGCTCGTCAATTGCACGCTTAAACAATTCCAGTGCGCGGTCTTTTTCTTCGGCAGCTTCGTACTGTTGAGCGATATGCACCATGTAGTCGAGTGGCTGTGCAGCGAGTTCGATCGTTTTGTCAAACGCATCGCTAGCATTGTCCGTGTCTCCCTGATCAAGTAATGCTTGTCCTAGCAGTGCATAAAAATCAGCGCGCTCGGGAAGGAGTTCCATTAGCGTATGGATTGTCTTTTCCGCATCCTCTGGCTTTTGGAGCTGAAGTTGTAACTTTGCTAGCTCCAGCCTCGCGTGCAGGCT
>JBGCEU010000152.1:0-11613 GCA_045106535.1 Akkermansiaceae bacterium
CGACCGTTTCCCTCATTTTTTTCATGGGAAGCCTATTTGTTTCGTGAATATCATAAATTCTTTAGAAGAATTCACTCTTCGCCTATGGATTGGTTAAGAAATTAACCAATAACTTGGTAATTTGACCATGGATCAGTTCCCCCTTGCCGATTCGCGGAAATTTTGTGTATCAATGTAGTGGTAGTTTGTATTTAAATCTACCTTCGTGCTAAATTATTAGCCAAATACACAAACAAAACCAATAATTGAATATGAAACTTAAATCAAAATTAGCCCTGCCTCTACTCAGCCTGGCTTTCACTGCTGGCGCAGCCCAAGGTGCCGTCATGGGGCAACTCGGCGTTCTTGATATCAGTGGTACTAATCCCGCCACTGGAAGCCAGTGGGCACCGGGTGATACTTACCGGCTCATCTTTGTCACTAGCACAACGACCACTGCGACGTCCACGGATATCAACACTTACAACACTTTCGTCCAAGGGGTAGCCAATGGTGCAGGCCTGGGGGGTATCACATGGAGTGCCGTCGGGTCGACGTCATCCGTGGACGCAAGAGACAACACCGGCACAAATCCTGGCGGAGGCGTCGGCGAGGCCATTATACTGATGGACGGTGCAAGTATAGTAGCGGATAATTATGCAGATATGTGGGATAGTGATGGCATTGCAGCAACCCTCTGGACATCCTCAAACACAGTAGGTTCTGATCCTACTGTAGATCACGCCAGATCTATATACTTGGATGAATCCGGCAACGTTCAGAGCCCGCATGGATCTGCCGATGACCGCATCTTCACTGGAACACTCGTGGACGGCACAGCGCACGTCACTCAACCCTTGGGCGCCACCAATGTATCCGTTGGAGCCGTCGGAGGCAATTTCCCGGCTCAATTCTGGGGTATCCAACCCAGCGGCGACAGCCCCCGCTGGATGGTTGAATTCAATTCCCCCAGCACACAGCAGCAACAGATGTATGGCATCTCTGAGACGCTAACGGTCGTTCCCGAGCCATCCACTACAGCCCTTCTCGGCCTCGGTGGCCTTGCCCTGATTCTGCGTCGTCGTAAGTAAGAACAACAAAACCCAATTTCTTAACCAATGCGTTACCTGATCAGTCAGGTGACGCATTTTTTGTCCATCTATCATGTCTTACGCGGCTCTGAATAAATTCGTCAGATTCGCAAGATTCGTGGTTTAAAAATCAGCCCGATCCGCTATCACTTCCCCGCCATGCTTGACATCAAAGCCATCCGAGAAGATGCCGACGCCATCAAAGAACGCCTCGCTACCCGCGGCGGCGATGCTCATTTACTCATCGACGAAGTTCTCGCCTGCGACGAGACACGCCGTAAAGCCGAGACCGATAAACAGTCGCTACAGTCCGAGCGCAAGCAGCTCTCCAAGCAAATTGGCACTCTGATGAGCCAAGGCAAAGCTGATGAAGCAGAGACAATCAAAGAACAGGTTCGGGAAATTGGAGACAAAATCAACGCTCTGGACGAACAAGGTGATACTGCTGGCACACGTCAGGCTGAGCTACTGATGGGCATTCCCAACCTCCCCCACCCTGACTGCCCAGTAGGCGACAGTGAGGATGCCAATCCTGAAATCCGCGTCTGGGGAGAAAAGCCCGACATCGCAGAGCCGCTCGATCACGTCGCTCTGGTAGAAAAGCACGGGTTGATCAGCTTTGAAGACGGAACCCGCATCACGGGTTCCGGATATGTCGTTTACCGGGGAAATGGTGCGCGGCTCGAACGTGCGCTCATCCAGCTTTTGTTAGATACTCAAACACAAGAACACGGCTATGAGGAAGTCAACGTGCCACACATTATCAAACGCGAGTGCATGGAAGGCACTGGCCAGCTTCCTAAGTTCGAGGACGACATGTATGGCATCGAGGACAACACACTCTTCCTCGCCCCCACCGCTGAGGTTCCGGTGACCAATCTCTACCGAGACACCTTACTAACAGAAGATCAGCTACCGGTGAAACTCACTGCATACACGCCATGTTTCCGCCGCGAGGCAGGCAGCGCGGGCCGTGATAACCGTGGCATCATCCGCATGCACCAGTTTGATAAAGTAGAGCTCGTTCAAATCGTGCATCCTGACAAATCGCTTGATCTGTTAGAAGAACTCACCAGCCATGCCGAGGCGATTTTACAGAAACTCGGGCTGCATTACCGCGTGATCGAGCTCTGCACGGGCGACATCGGTTTTTCATCAACGAAGACCTACGACATTGAAGTCTGGTCGCCCGGTCAGAATAAATTTCTGGAAGTCTCTTCTTGCTCAAACTTCGCCGACTATCAGGCACGCCGCATGAAGCTACGTTTCAAAGACGAGAATGGTAAAAACCAAATTTGCCACACACTGAACGGCTCCGGCACCGCCCTGCCCCGTCTTTACGTCGCTCTGATCGAGCAATACCAGCAAGCGGACGGCAGCATCCTTATTCCCGAAGCCTTAGCCCCATACTTCGGTGCCGATAGCATCATCTAACACCCAACTATCTGTGATCAAGCGACTTCTACTTTCACTGGCGGCTGTTGCCCTCAGCCACAGCACGCACGCTGCTGAAAAACCGAATATCCTGCTGATCCTCGTCGATGATCTCGGCTACGGTGACCTTGCCTGTTACGGTGCTAAGGACATGCAGACACCGAGTCTAGACACCCTGATGAAGGCGGGCACACGCTATGATCAGTTCTATGCGAATTGCACCGTTTGTACGCCTACGCGTGCCTCCCTCATGACGGGTCGCTACCCTGATCTGGTAGGTGCACCGGGAGTGATACGGCAATACAAAACCAGCAACTGGGGCTACTTCCGCCCCACTGGGCCAACGCTTCCTGAAGTGCTTAAAAAAGGAGGCTACCATACGGGTATGGTCGGCAAATGGCACCTTGGCTACGAATCGCCTAACATTCCAAACGACCGTGGTTTCGATCACTTCCACGGTTTCCTTGGTGATATGATGAACGATTACTACACCCACCTACGTGGCGGTGTGAACTGGATGCGACACAACAAGAAAACCATCAAAGCAGAAGGTCACGCCACGGAGGTCTTTACCCGCTGGGCGATTGATTACCTCAAAGATCGATCCCAAAAGCCCGATGAGCCATTCTTCCTCTACCTTGCCTACAACGCCCCCCACTTCCCTATCCAGCCGCCCAAGGATTGGAGAGACAAGGTTATGGAAAGAGAAAAGGGTATCGATCCCAAACGGGCCGCCAACGTCGCCTTCATTGAACACCTCGATCACGAAATTGGAAAAGTCATCAACAGTCTCAAGGAGCTTGGTCTGAGTGAGGACACCATCGTTATTTTCACATCAGACAATGGTGGCTCAATCCCTCATGCCCAGTCAAACCTCCCCCTCCGTGGCGGCAAGCAAGACCACTGGGAGGGCGGTATCCGCGTGCCCACCTGCGTTGTCTGGCCTGGAAAAATCCCCGCAGGAAAACGTAGTGATACTCCAGGCATGACCATGGATTTCCTACCCACCTTGGCTGAGATCGCGGGGTTGAAAGTCGATCACGAGATCGATGGCCAAAGCCTGGCACCCGTCTGGACAAAAGGAGCAGTAGGTGACCCGGATCGAACCATGATCTGGGTGCGGCGCGAGGGTAATATGCGACACCAAGGTCGCGCCTACTACGCAATCCGACAAGGCAACTGGAAACTTCTGCAAAACACCCCTTTCGAGCCCATGGTACTAATCAATCTGAAAACCGACCCTTACGAGAAAAACCCACAGCCTGCGCACGGTAAAATAGCGAATAAGCTCAATGCCAAGCTGATGCAGCACATCCAGAAATCTGGCAAGGCTCCGTGGCAGCGTATCTCGGAAAAAAAGCAATAAAACAAACACGAGGCTGTCTCTTTGTGGTTTCAATTCCACAGAAGCCATACCTTGATTGCTCTACTTTAGTGTAGACTCTGGAATTACAGCTTCTTCATCTCAGGCTGTTCCAACTTGCACAAATGCTCCTCTGCATTTGTGATGAGTAGACTGCTGGCGATACACGGAACTTTTGTTGTGCGCTTGAAGCTACGTCCTACCCTTTAAACGCCATCACCCCACCCTAGCGTGCTAGGGTGGGGTGATGGCGGACAGGGCGGGATTCGAACCCGCGGAGACATTGCTGCCTCACACGCTTTCCAAGCGTGCGCATTCGACCACTCTGCCACCTGTCCGGATAGTCATTAGTCGACGGGCGCGGAAGCTACCGAGCCATGAGGTCGATGGCAAACCTTTTTTCTAGTCTTTGACGACTACGGCAGGCACTCCCTTGCCATGCTTATCCTCTAAATGCGCCACTCTATACCAAGTTTTCTTAGCTGCATCGTAATCAAAGTAGACCGCTCTCTGTTGATAACCATTTTCACAGAGGACAGAAACATGCTTACCTGGATTCACCAAATAGACCTCGGCCGCCGACCACTGATGAAAACCCGGGCGGTTTTTCTTTCCGAGCGCAGCCGCAATATTGTCAGGATTATCCAGAAACGTGAGAAGAGCTTTCTCATGTTGAGTTAGATCGGAGGAGGATCCTGTGAACTTGGTATGCTCGATCATGTGGCGATACGCCGACTTATCGACCGCTGTTTCCACTGGCCATCCTGATGGCTTTAGGAATGATCCGCATGACACGAGTGCTAAACTACAAATCGCCACGGAAATAACATGATACGTCATACCGCCGATACTAATTTGAGAACCTAAAATTTGCAAGCTTTCCAGATTCGTTAGGGATCTGTTTTTTCGATGATCGGTAAGGTATTTGCCCAAGTATGCAGTGTGCTCTCCGCTCCAATACCACCTATTTCCGCGAGTAAGCTAGAACACTTTTCACGCCAGTGTGCGTAGTCGGGAGCTTTAAACTTCTCAGCAGAGCCAGGAAAGACGATGTAGGTCACTGTCAAATCACTAACAGGCCGCGAGTAGGAGCTAGCGCGAGAGTTGATCTGTTTTGCCACACGTAATGATGCCTCACCCACCTTAAAGCTGGGGCCGGCATCACCTACAATACTCGGATATATTTTCCCTTTGTGGATCACGACCGCGTAATCGCCAACACTCGCCGCGTATTTATCACTTCGATCCGTCACCATGTTTATCGGCATGACGATAAACGGATCATAATCAGCGATCAGGTAACTCCGCGCTTCCATGTCCTCAATCTCACGCTTGATCTTTTTGATCCGTGCCCTGAGCCATGCTTTACGGTCGGCTTTTGTCCCAGCCCTAGCGAGTTCCGCATTGGCTTTTTCGATTCTTTTTTTCCAACCAGCGATGAGTGGGTTTGGTGTTTTGCCCGTTTTCCTCCAGCCGTAACTCGTCATCGGCTGGTAATAACTCGAGTTGACGATTTTATCTGGCATCACAGGCAGTCGATCACCATCCGAGCCGTCGGAGACTACATCCATTTCAGCTTGCACGAGTAGGGCACGCCGACCGGTCTTCGGGCTTTTCAGATTAAGCATCGTCTCACAGTCGTAGAAATTATGTTTTGTCATCAGTTCATTGAGACGAGTAGCATTTTTTTTCAATCTGTTAGTTTTGTTTTCATACAGACGGAAATAAAACGGTGAGACTTTAGCCGTGGGCAGTATGTCCTTGAGGCCGGGCAGTGCCTTGTCGATTCCCGGATTTACCTTCTTGAGTTCCTCGAGCGTTTTAATCGCTTCAGGCAGACGTAACTTAAGCTCATACTCGGCGACATAGCTTGCCTTATCATTGCGTTCAATTGAAGCTGCCTTGCCTTTAACTAACGTGACTTTAGTCTTAAGCTCGAAACCCTTGGACATTTTACGAATATCACTCCCAGATGTCGCAGTGTGATTGGTGGGAACTACTACTTTTGGCGGATCCGGTGGTTTAGGCGGCGTGGGTGGCTGCGGAATCGGATTGGTTGCAGGCGTGGTCACCACGGGATCAGATGTTTTTGACTCTTTCTTCTCCACCTGGCGAGGCTCAGCCTCTTTGCCCATCGAGTTCAGCTTACGCCAGATTTTTCCAGGAAGCGGACCTTGTGCAATGATGATAGCTCCAACGACCATGATAAAAAATGACACTCGAAGCCACGGAAATCCAGCCACTTTAGATGGCTTCTTATTCACCCCCTCAATCTCGTGAGGGTCATGTTTACGTTGGTTGCCTGTTGGTGATGCCATAGGTTTTATTAGATTAATGTATACGAATAGTTTTTCAACTATCATTCAGTCCGAACGCGGCAGCCAGTCCATCGGGGGCGAGCTCTTGAAAATCATCCCAGTCACGTTCGCCAGCTGGGTAAACTGCCGCTTGCTGGTAATTTTCAGACCTGATTCCACCGATTGCTGATTTCGCCCAGGCCAGAGCGTGATCGAGGGTATTCTCATCAAACTTTTGCCACGGCGTGAATGCCGTATCGGTGATAGCTCGCGGCAAGTTGATATAGCCAATACCGGGTAGTTCATCAGTCTGAAAATGATCACGCACAAAAGCCGCATAGATGGGCAGCTGAACATCCGCCCATCGGCGTTCGGAGCGACCTCTTGGTGCCGGTGAGTAGAGTTCACCTAACTGAGGTCGGTTTTCGGATTCCTTCCATGATTTCAGGTGCTGCTCCTCGGGCGTTTTTGCTTTTCCCGTGGTTTTGTAATCCCATACACGCCACTGATTTGTTTCCTCGTGAAAATCGATGCGGTCGATGATCATGCTGATCGGGTGGCCATCGATTTGCCATGGCACATCGTATTTTTCACCCACACGGAATTCCGTTTGCACAATTCTCCAGCCATCGGCTCGCTCAATAGCTTGTTTTTCGGCAAATACTCGTAAGCGTTCGCGAGCCGACTCCATCTGCACCATCAGCGGTAGATTGACTTTGTTACCGTAAGTTTTTTCGATCCGACGCTCCAATACTTCGGACAAGTAATCGGCAATTTCATCTGCATCTACAGAATCACGTATCGAGGAATCGTTTCCAAACACTTCTAACACTGCGTGACATAGATTACCAAAATCCAGCGCATCCATTTCGCGTTTATCTGCATCAAACGAATCCATTTTCACCACTCGCTTAAGATAAAATCGCAGTGGGCAGTTCAGGTAGTCTTTAATCGCCGAGGGCGACAATGACCGAGGTGGATCAGCGAGATAACCGTTCTCAATTTCTGAAAATGCGAGCATCCAATCTCTCCTCCATGCTCCAGCAGTGGATTCGCTGACATCTGATTCTTTAAACAAATGGTTCACCACATGAGCCAGCTCTTCGCCCTGATATCGCAGGAGTAAGCGCGAAGGCTTGCGAGCCTCACCCGCATCGTTAAAACGTGCCACGATAGCATCCACTCTACCGCTATTGGCACGGCATTGGATCGCGGCGGTTAGTAAAAAAGCGTCACGCGCGCACCTGCCAGCGGCATCTCGCATTCCAAGCTCTTGTTTCAAACTGTCAGGCACAAATGCATCGTCCACGGCTCCATCAGGCACGCAACCTTCGTGCATTCCGGCGAGCACAAGATGTGATGCTGGATCGTAGGAAATCTCTAACCAACCCTGCATATCGAGGACTTCGTCACCCTGCTCTGCATTGAGACTGGCACCGCCAATCGAGACAAGCAGCATCTCCATGGTTTCTTGGTGGGTGAAATTCTCTCCCTGCAACTCCATCTGCTGCATGGCATCGACCACCTCGGCAAGCGACGGCTCTAACTGGCGTGCGAGGTCTTTATCTGTGGTTTCTAACCACTGGACAATCCATGCAATGATATTATCAGACGATGCCTCATCAAGCTTGCCTGTCAGTGAATCGAGAATCTCTCGCTCTTTTTCGGAAGCTAAAAAACGAGCATCAGCAAGCGTCTCAGGAAGGTGTTCATGGTGCAACTTATCCATGAGCTGCGCGGCCCATTTCCGGCTGGTATTTTTAGGCAGAAAAATCTCAGCCCCTGGCACTCGAATCAGCTCACGTGCGGCATCAAACGGACGGTCATTGCGCATCAATTCGGCACAACATCTAATCAGGCGTGCAATACCAGTATCAACCGCTGGCTTGCCATCGGGATCATAAAGCGGCCACCCAGAACCCCCAAAAGAACGCTCCAGGCTGTTAGCAAAAGAGGTGTCGCATAACGCAAGCGCAGCATCCTCTGATGGCGTTTCATTTCCTGAAAAAAGCTGCACCGCCAAGTCAGCAGCTTCACTTGCGGAATTGACCACATGAAGCCGTTCCCGCCAGCTCGGAAAAGAAATCTGTTTCTCACTCCACGCATCCACATCAGGAACGCCCCAAATGTCAAAGTAGTCCTTTTCTGTTTCAGCTGCGGAAATAAGAACCGTCACCGGCACGCCCATTGACTGATGTGCCTGCAGCGCGTTCAGCGCCAGCAACGTAGGATCCGGCACTCCTGCCACCACGATTCTGGTGACCCCCACAGGTAATTCAGGTGCGCTAGACCGCTCGCGTTTTGCCCGCACTGTGTCTCGCAGCTTCCATGACTTGAGCACTTCGAGCATTTTTGTTTCAAGTTTACAAAGCTCAAGCCAACGGTCTTTTTCCGGACTGACAGCGAGTGCTTCTTGAAAGCCTTTATCCGCATCTGCCAAGCTATCTCGCAAGTTTCCCATTTGGCGTCCCACAGCCAACGCTGTACGGAAACTTTTCAATGAACCAGATGCGTGGTTGGGAAGTAAGTTTGGAAAATCGCCAGGCTCAATCGACTGCACAGCGCGCACCCATGCCCAGAGTTGCTGCGTGTGGGTAGCAGCCCCTTCGACTTCGAAGAGTCGACTAGGCGGCAGCACATGTGGAGACAGCACTCCCCCACCCTCGGCGGAAAGCAGAAGACGCAATCGCCTTCCGCTGTTAGACGTCGGGACTATCACTAAGGTCTCCGCGAGAGCCTCGGCATCCGAAAGCAGCCAGTCCCTGACGGCATGAACCAGTGGCTTGTCCCAGCCTAGGAAAACCCGTTCTGGAACCGCTTCTGTCATGGCTTATTCTTCTTCGCCAGCAGCGTCCTCGGATTCAGCATTGTCTGCGTCGACCTCATCAGGCTCTTCCTCGTCATCTGGAACCACACGAGCAATGTCTTGCAGATTCTCAGCATCATTGAGGGTGACTAATTTCACACCCTGTGCCGCACGCCCAGTCTCACGGACATCGGCACAGCGGATACGGATCGACTGCCCCACAGAAGTCATCAGCATGAGCTCATCTTCCTCGGAAACGGAGAGAGCACCCACGACGCGACCTGTTTTCTCGGTCACGTTCATGGTTTTCATGCCCTTACCACCACGGCCTTTGGCCATGTATTCATCGTAGGATGTGCGTTTACCCAGACCATTCTCACTGGCTACGAGCAGCTTGGTGTCCTCACTGACAATCGTCAGAGCCACAAGATAATCTTTGTCACGCGGCTTGATGCCCGCGACACCGGCTGATGGTCGACCCATCGAGCGGATATTTTGCTCGCTAGTTCGCACGCAGTACCCCGCGCTTGTTACCAAGCAAATATCATCATTTCCAGATGTCAGTTTGACCTCTACGAGATCGTTTCCTTCATCCAGCTTGATTGCAATAATCCCATCCTTACGGAAATTCTTAAACTGACTCAGGCCAGTTTTCTTCACCTTACCACTGCGGGTGGCGAAGAAGACGAAGCCGTTATCTTCGCCGAACGTGATATCCTCATCATCGTCATTGGTCTTGCGTTCGAGTCGTAGAGTTGCAGCAATGTTTTCCTCTGGCTGAAGGTTCAGCAGATTCTTGATACTGCGGCCTTTCGACGCCCGCGATCC
Organism: Akkermansiaceae bacterium; assembly: GCA_045106535.1. GTDB lineage: Bacteria > Verrucomicrobiota > Verrucomicrobiia > Verrucomicrobiales > Akkermansiaceae > Oceaniferula. The sequence goes on from JBGCEU010000152.1 coordinate 9,799, forward strand.
TTCTGGCACACCATAAACACGCTCGACGTAGACACGTCCGGTGTCCGTGAAGAACATCAGATAGTCATGTGCTTGGGCAGAGAAGAGATGTTCTACAAAATCCTGCTCATCCTCTTCTGTAGCATTAGCATTCCGAGTTTCCATCCCTCGCACGCCTTTTCCTCCACGTGCCTGCACCCGGTATTCAACAGATGGCGTACGTTTGATGTAACCTTTGTTAGACAACGTGACGATCATGCCATCGTTTGCAATAAGATCTTCGATAGCAATCTCACCCTCATCAGGAAGGATTGGGCAGCGACGTGGTGTGGCATGCTTTTCCTTAACCTCAAGAAGCTCCTCCTTGATGATGGCTAGAACCCGTGATTCCTTGGCAAGAATGTCGAGGTAGTCTTTGATTTCCTCAAGAATTTTATCGTATTCCACCTTCACCTTGTCCTGCTCCATGCCGGTAAGCTGGTAGAGACGCAGTTCGAGGATGGCATTTACCTGGCGGTCAGTGAACACATACTTTTCGCCCTGCACACTTGGCTGGGATCGGATAAGAATACCGAGTTGCTCGGCGGTTTTGACTGGGAAAGTGTATGCCTTAAGTTTCTCACGCGCTTCGTCACGGTTTTTTGAATCGCGAATCATCTTGATGAAATCATCCAGATGACCGAGTGCGAGAAGGAAGGCCTCCAAGTTCTCGGCGCGATCCTCGGCTTTACTTAACAGGAATCGTGTACGACGGATCACCACCTCACGGCGGTGCTCGATAAATGCGTCCAGCGCATCCATGATCGAGAGCTGTTTCGGCCTGCGCTCGTGAATGGCAAGCATGTTGACTCCAAAAGATGTTTCCATCGAAGTCAGCTTGAATAGCTGATTCACCACCACTTGTGGGCGGGCGTCACGCTTGAGCGTTATCTCAATACGCGTTTGCTCATCGGAAAGGTCACGCATCCCGGAAATCTCCGTGAGGATTTTCTCACGCACGAGCTCAGCAATACGCTGCTGAAGTGTCGCGCGGTTCACGCCATGCGGCACTTCAGTAATGGTGATAACGGAAACACCGGACGGTTTTTCATCAACCTCCATGGTGCCTCGCATTTTGATGCTGCCACGTCCGGTGTGGAAGTAGCTGTCGATGCCCTTGAATCCGCGAATCTCACACTTACCAGCAAAATCAGGCCCCTTGATATATGCCTTTAGTTCCTCAATGGTTAGGCTCGGATTATCGATGCGAGCACATGTACCATCAATCACCTCACCCAAATTATGAGCGGGGATATTTGTCGCCATACCAACGGCAATACCAGTTCCTCCATTGACTAACAGGTTAGGTATAGCGGCCGGAAGCACGACCGGTTCATTCCGTGTCTCATCGTAAGTTGGCTGAAGATCGACGGTTTCCTTTTCCAGATCCATCATCATGGACGAGCCCAGATGCGTTAGACGAGCCTCGGTATATCGCATGGCAGCTGCAGCATCACCCTCCACCGAACCGAAGTTACCCTGACCATCGATCAGGATTTCGCGCATCGTCCACGGCTGAGCCATGTTAACCAAGGTGGTGTAAATCGCACCATCACCGTGTGGGTGATACTTACCCATCGTGTCACCGACAATACGCGCACTCTTTAGGTGCGGCTTACTTGGCGACAGCGATAAGTCATTGTGCATCGCATACAGGATACGCCGCTGAGATGGCTTAAGTCCGTCACGTGCGTCGGGAAGTGCACGCGAGATGATCACCGACATCGAGTAGTCCAGAAAGGACTTCGACATTTCGTCGGCGACGTTGATTGGCTTGATAGAGTCTTTGGGTTCGTC
>JBGCEU010000153.1:0-8424 GCA_045106535.1 Akkermansiaceae bacterium
TGAGCAGCGCCTTGGTCTCCTGGAACAGGAACCACTTGTTCGCGCTGCCGCCGCCCTTGGTCATGACCAGGAACTTGTAGGCCAGCTCGTGGCCCGGTTCGGTGTCGGCGTAGATCTCGACCTGGGCCGGGAGGTTCGTGCCCGTGTTGCGCTCGTCCCACATGGTCAGCGGCGCCAGTTGCGAGTACCGCAGGTTCAGGGTCTGGTACGCATCGAAGATGCCATGGGACAGCGCCGCCTCGTCCGGGCCCTCGGTGAGCACCTGCTGACCACGCTTGCCCATCACGATGGCGGTGCCGGTGTCCTGACACCCTGGGAGAATGCCGTGCGCGGCGATTTCTGCGTTTTTCAGCAGCATGAGCGCGACCATGCGGTCGTTGTCAGTGGCTTCGGAATCATCGAGGATGGATGCCACCTGCTTCAGGTGGCTGGTGCGCAGCTTGAATGAGATTGCCTTAACCGCCTCATTTGCCAGCATCGCCAGCGCTTCGGGTCGGATTTTCAGGATTTCCTGCCCCTCAAACTCGCTGATGGAGACATGATCCGAGGATACGTGATCATACTCTGTGGTGTCTTCTCCGAGTGGAAATGGGTCTTGGTAGTGAAATGGTGTGTCGGACATGGTTTCTGCTTGAAATAAAGGCGGCATGGGGATTTGAAGCAACCGGAATCGCCTCCAGATCAAGAAAAGTGCCGATTTAAGCAAAAATCGCTTGATTCCGCGCCGCAATCAGCTATCTCCCCCCTCCCGAATTATGGCTAAGAAATCATGGATCGCGCGCAACAAGCGCAAACAAGCAACCGTCGCTAAGTATGCTGAACTGCGCAAGCAGCTCAAGGAAGAGAAGGATTATGTTGGTCTCAGCATGCTCCCTCGCGACTCCAGCCGCACCCGCGTGGTGAACCGCTGTGAGTATACTGGCCGTCGTCACGGATTCCTCCGTCGTTTCAAGCTCTCACGTATTGCATTTCGTGAGCTTGCATCGCACGGAATGATTCCAGGCGTGACCAAGTCCAGCTGGTAAGCTCGACTCAGTTGTGATATTTTTCAACGCAAGGTGGCTCCGAAAGGTGCTCCGCCTTGCGTTTTGCTGTTTTACCTGCCAATGCCACTTTACGAGTACATTTCAGAAAATGCGGACGACTCTGAGCAGAGTTGTCGTATTTGTGCGGTGGGATTTGAACTTCACAGACCTGTCGACCGCGAGCCGCTGCAGGCTTGTCCGCTCTGTAGAAACCCGGTGAAAAAGGTTATCAGCCGTGTAAACACACCGAAGGTTGCGAAACCGTTTTCTACCTTGGACGCAAAAAAAGCGGGATTCACTGTCTTGGAAAAGAAAGACCAAGGCGTGTACGAGCGTCAGTGATCACGGATTGCCCTCGATCCAATAGAGGGGTATAAGGTGCTGTGCACGCGCAGATTGACCAGTTCCTCCTCTACATTGCTACTGAGCGAGGATTATCGACCGCTTACCAGCTATCGGTCAGGCAGACACTGGACGCGCTTTGCGATTGGCTAGAAAAAAAGAAAATCACCAAGTGGGATGATATCGGTACCGATGAGCTGTCGGCTTTTCTAACACATCAGAAAGATTCCGGCCTCTCTGCGGCGTCACTTCGTATTAGCATGGTGCATCTGAAGGTGTTTTTCCGGTATCTTGCTGGGAAGAAGGTCACTACAGCTGATCCTGCGGAGCCATTGCTGCCGCCAAGAGCTGAGGGGCATCTGCCGGAGACGCTCAACGAACAGCATGTGCAGAATATTCTCGAATCGATCGATATTGCCCAATCACTCGGTAGACGTGATCTTGCCATTCTGGAAATGTTTTATGCATCGGGTTTACGGCTATCAGAGCTATGCGGAGCGCGACTTGAGAATCTCGACCTGGACGAGGGCTTTATTCGAGTGACGGGAAAAGGCGGCAAGACGCGCATCGTCCCCGTTGGAGGCAAGGCGCGCGAGGCAGTTCAGGTTTACCTGAAAAACGAGCGACCGGAGCTTGTGAAGAAAATCACATCGTCATGGATATTTTTGAGTATCCGGGGCGGTAAGCTATCTCCAGAACGTGTGCGTGAAATTGTTAAGCAGCGGGCAAAAAATGCGGGCATCGAGCAGAATGTCTACCCACACCTGCTGCGTCATTCATTTGCTACTCACTTGCTACAGAACGGAGCTGACCTGCGTGTCATTCAGGACATGTTAGGCCATGCCGATATTTCAACCACTCAGATCTACACACATGTCGACCAGAAAGGCCTTAAGTCGGTGCATCGGAAATTTCACCCGAGGGGGTAGGGTGGTCGCCCTGTGAAGATTTGAACCTTAAACCAATGATGAGAAAGGCGACGGCAGCCACAGTCCAAGCAAAAGTGCTCAGGGTGGTTACAATAGTTAATGTTGTTACCAACGGGTCATAGTAATCCCTAAAAAGAATCATCATTTTGTCGCCTATTGTTGGGACAATGAGCAGCATGAAAAAAGCCTGCTCAGAAATGGTGAGAAAAGCAGCGAGGCCGCACGATGCCAGAAAGACTGTAGTTTGACGGGCTTTGTGGCGCTTCCATAGCACGAGCGAAAACCATAAAGTTGCAATCGTAAACAGCAGCGACACCAGGGCAGGCACCCTCATTAGCATCTGTAAGAATTCTGGATGATTCATAGATTTTGAATACTTGGAGTGAATGTTTTTCGATGATGATAGGATCGCGCGCGGCGGCTCACTGCGAAAAAACCAACAGCCGCAATTAGATAGCCCGCATTACTCAGCGCATGAATAAGCCAAAATAGCCATTTATCCGGTGTGCTATTCTCATCAGGAGAAACCCAAGCTGCACTTGTGCCGCGAGATTCGTTCATTGGGTGGTAGTTGATTTCAAATATCTCAAGATACTGTGCAAACGTCATTATGGAATGAACGGTCAGCAACCCAAAACCGATGATGAGTAGCCTTCCTCCCCAGTAGGAATTGGCCTTGTGCAGTTTGACACTGCCAAACAAAAATAGCACAGGGATGATCAGCCAAACGTATTGGATAAGCTGATAGATATTGATGTCGTTCATCCCTGATATTCAGCTTTTAGTAGCTCGCTTCAATTAGCCTTGTTAGGCTGAAATCAATCAATCTAAGACCACTATGACTGGGGCGGAGTTGGCTCTGGAAATGTAAAATCCTCAGGCTTTGGATAGCTGCTACGGTTTGCCGCGAAGAGAAAGAAAAGCGCGCTTGCAGCCCAGCAAATTCCAGCGAGCACTAGGAATGCCAGTGCCATGTATTCCAAAAGCTTGCCGTCACCGCTCATCCCTGGCCCTCTGCCCCACACAAATCGGCTAAGCAGGAGTGCAACCATCAATGCTGCCGAAATGATCGATGAAATTGCTGAGATCGCACAAGCTAAGGCATAACGGCACTTTGTGGCTCGCCACCACGCGAAGCCACACCAGAGCAGTCCCACGATGAAGACCAGCCAAGCCATGCCTCCGCTACCGAATTGAATGAGAATCGTTTGTTCCATGGCTTACTGACCTACTTGTGGTTGGGCCTGATAGAGTTGCATTTGCTTATACCTGAGAATGGCGATCTGTTGTCGGCCTTCGGCAATCAGCCCTGCACCCGCGAGAATTTTACCAAGGGCATCTATAAGAGCTGTGCCCCAGTAGAGAATTCGTTGCCACTCTGGGTAAAGAGGCGTATCCATATAAGTTCGCCAACTCGAGTTTTCATACATCGGGTTGTAATCCATTTTGAACCACTCCGCATAAACAGCGAACATCACCATGTTGACCAGGACAAGAAATAGTGTGCCGATAAAAATCAGCCAGCGGGGGATAGTTGATTTTTTTCGTATAAGAACACAGGAGCCTGCAAAGAAAAATATATATGCGGACAGCCATATAAATAGAGCGCAATTTGCCCAGTCTTCGTCTCGCATGGCGGGATTCTAGCAGTAGTGCAGATGCAAACAAAGATATTTTCTGCCGCCCGCTTCGAATACAGGTAATCTTGTGTAATAGCCGCCAGCCGTATTGCGTATCCTGTGGCATATGAAATTTCACCGTGCCGTCCTGCCATCCGTTCTCCTTGTATTTGCTGTTTCAAATCTCCCCGCAATTGAAAAGAACAACCGCGACCGCTGGAAGACACCTACGAAAAAAGGTCCCGATAAAGAAGTGCCGGGGTATCTCGTGAACCTCGGCCCGACGGGTGCCCGTGGCACGCTCGAAAGCAAGTCGTTTACGGTGAAGTATATTTTTGCAGATTCGCCAGCAGTCGGTAATCTCAAGCTCGATGATGTGATCACAGGTGTGAATGGAAAGCCATTCCAGGTTGAGCATCGGTTTGGACACCATCTCACTCGGATGAAAAAATTTCCCAATGTCGGCTACGAGGGACCACTGATGGAGTTTGGCAATGCTATTGAGGACTCCGAGGGTAAAGATGGGAAGCTGACTTTATCGGTTACTCGTGCAGGTGAAAAAATGGATGTTATGATTCAGCTAAAAGCCATTGGTCGCTTTTCAGATACCTATCCCTATAACTGCAAAAAATCATCGCGCCTCGCACGAGCCGCGATGCAATACCTTTCTAACAATGATTTTATCAGGCGCGAACAATGCCACGCGAAATGCATGAGTGGTCTCGCGTTGCTAGCGGCGGGAAAGACGGACGAGGTTAAGAATCTGGTCTATTCTTGGAACACCATTCCTAAGTTCGGCATTTGGGTATGGCCGGCATCCTATCAGTGCATTCTTCTTTCCGAATATTACTTAGCAACCAAAGATGAGAAAGTGCTGCCTACTATTCAGGGGCTGGTTGATGTCCTTGAGAGAGGTCAGGTAGCGGACATGGTAGACTATAAAGACAGGACGCATGGCAAGATGGGGAATGTTGGGCATAAATTTCGCACCGGCGGATTTGGCCACAATACAAACGTTGGCGGTTATGGCACGATGACCATTACTACCGCTCTGGCGGTCACAGCTTTTGAATTGGCCAAAGACTGCGGTGCAAAAGTTGACCAAAAGAAGATTGATCTGGCTCTCACATATCTGCGCAAGAGTACCACGAAGACGGGTTACATTGGCTATCACACCCACCGAGGTGCCTATTCCGCATCAGGTCGCCAGGGTCTTGCCATCATTGCCCACAAACTCGCTGGTGACACGCAGCAGAATAACGATTACATCAAGCTAGCGTCACTCGGGCTCAGTAACTCTAAGAAATACCTCAACGATGCACACGCCGACAATATCCTCGCTGTGTGCTGGGGGCTTCTGGGCGCAAACGTTTCTGGTGACCAGAAAGCACTTCGCGACATGATGGATTACAACAAAGCCTGGCTAAACATGGCTCGTTGTCACGATGGCTCATTTGTTTCCCTGCCGGGACGCGATATGTATGATAAAGGTTACTACATGTCATCGCGACTTCATCTAACATCATCCATGGCTTTGGTGCTTTCAATGGATAAGCCAAAGCTGAAAATGCTTCAGAAGTAATCTGCTGGAATTTGAGGTTTGGTATTTTGATTTTAGAATTTAGGCTCCAGGTATGAATGTTCACCACCTGGAGCTTTTTTACTACGTTGCGAAGTACGAGGGTATCACGGCGGCGGTCAGAAAAATGCCCTACGGCATTCAGCAGCCAGCGGTGAGCGGTCAGTTACTTCAGCTTGAAAAGTATCTCGGCGTAAAGCTATTCAATCGCAGGCCGTTTAGCCTCACTGATGCAGGCGATATGCTGTATGATCACGTCTATCCGTTTTTTTCAAGAATGGACGATGTTGAGTCGCGGCTAAAAGGTGAGGAGAGCAAACACCTTCGTATCGCGGCCTCTGCATCAGTGCTCCGGCATCATCTCCCCGAGTTATTAGCCGAATTGCGAGAAGACATACCGGGCTTGCGGCTGACATTAAAAGATGCCGAGCCATCGGATGTTCAAAACGTGTTGGTCAAGCAGCAGGCTGACCTTGCGGTGAGTGTGATTCATTCACAGCTCAGCGATGGTTTAAAGTCGGTTTCTTTACTCAAAATTCCGCTCGGGATACTTTTACCATCACGCCACAAAGCGCGTTGTCTTGATGATCTCATTGAAAAATCGGACACCGGTTGGTGCTCGCGTATCCCTTTGGTTGGTTTGCCGGCGAATGAGGAGGCGAGCTTGTTATTCCAGAAAGAAATTGAATCACGAGATCTCCACTGGCCTGTCGCTGTTGAGGTGGATTCACTTGAGGGGATACAGCATTTTGTTAGGTGTGGGTTTGGCGCTGGTATAGCGGTTTTAATACCGGGTGGTGACATCCCCAAAGGAACTAAGGTCATCGAACTGGATGGCTTTCCTCCACTTCATGTGGGTGTCATTTACCAAGGTAATCTCAAACCTTTGGCGCAACAATTTCTCGACTCAGCAGTGGTCAAGGCCGCAAGCCTCTCCAAGAGTGTTCGCGTCTGAAAGACTGTATCACACTCAATGGTATAAAACTCATAATGAACAAGAACGATAACACAACCAATAATCATTCGGGGGGCGTCCCGCGTCGTCAGTTTGTCAAATCTGCTACCGCCTTGGGTATCGCAGGTGCAGTGACATTTCCTCATGTTTCGCGCGCACAGTATGCAGAGAAAAATCAAGTGCTGAAGGTTGGTTTGGTCGGTTGTGGTGGGCGTGGCACGGGCGCGGCGACACAAGCCATGGCGGCTGACCCTAACGTCAAGCTCTGGGCGATTGGTGATGCATTTCAAAGCCAGGTCGACAAGGCGATGAGTAATCTTGCACCGAAGTTTAGCGGTAAAATGGAGGTGGAGAAATCCCGCCAGTTCGCTGGTTTGGATGCTTTTCAAAAGGTGATCGATTCCGGCGTTGACGTCGTGCTTTTGGCATCGCCTCCTGGTTTCCGGCCACAGCATCTTGCAGCATCGGTCAAAGCTGGTAAACATACCTTTGCTGAGAAACCAATGGCGGTCGATATGGCAGGTGTGAAATCCGTCTTGGAGTCCGCTAAATTGGCAAAAAGTAAAGGAGTGTCGATTCAACACGGTTTTTGCTGGCGTTATGCACCAGCAGTTAGAGAAGCTTATAATAAAGTATTAGGTGGTGAACTGGGACGTATTATTTCGGTTTACGGGAACTATCTCGCTTCGCCCCCTAAACCCATGGTCGATATCAGCAAGAGGAAACCAGATTGGTCAGATGTTGAATGGCAACTACGGAACTGGATGGGTTTCGAATGGCTATCAGGTGGTCCGCTCATCGAACAGGCGATCCATTCCGTTGATAAAATAGCGTGGGTGATGGGGGACGTAGCCCCGATTGCTGCCGTGGCAACCGGAGGACGAGCGCAGAAAAATGATAACGGCAATACATGGGATCACTATCATGTCGCTTACGAATATCCTGATAGTGTTATTTGCCATCTTGGGCAGCGACAATATCAACAAGCCCATACTGAAGTGATTGACCGAATTTTCTGCGAGAAAGGCCGTATGATTGGGCCGGGACGACCAATGATCTATGACGCAGCTGGGAAAGCGATTTGGCGACATCGAGGTAAAAAAGAAAACATGTACCAAGTCTGCCACAACGAGTTTTTTACAGCCATTCGGGCAGGCAAAATCATCAACGCAGGCGAGTACATGGCAAACTCAACCGCGCTTGGTATCCTCGGTCGCGAGGCAGCTCACACAGGTGAGAGGGTCACGTGGAAATCTCTAATGGCCTCCAGCGAGGATTTGGCTCCAGATTCGCTTAAATGGGAAGATGATCATAAGGTTCCCAAAGTGCCAGTTCCCGGCAAGACAGCTTAATGCCAAGCTGGGTGGGTGGCTTATTACAGAAAGTCCGCAATCACATCATCAAGCTGCTCGATAAGCTCTTGCATCGTCTCCACAGTCTCATTTCCCATATTGGAAATGCGGAATGTAGTACCCTTGATCTTACCGTAACCGCCATTGATCAGAACATGGTGCTTAGCTCTCAGTGCTTTAATGAAACCTGGGACATCTAGTCGTCCATCCGTATTATCAATCGCCGTCAGAGACTTGGACTGGTAGCCCTCCGGGGCGAAATTATCGAATCCATGCTTTTTCATCCATGCGTGGATCATATTATTCAACTCTGCATGGCGAGCATATCGAGCATCAAGACCCTCTGCAGATATGGCATTCACTTTTTGTCTCAGCGCATAGAGAAGCGAGATTGCTGGAGTCGATGGGGTGTTGTTTTTTGCTGCATTTTTTTCAAATTCGCAAAAGTCGAAATAGTATCCCCTGCCTTCAGTAGTCGATGCCCGTTCAAGTGCAGCGTCTGAAATAGCAAACACAGCCAATCCGGGAGGCAATGCTAGTGCTTTTTGCACACCTGCAAGCACAACATCGATACCAAGTTTGTCCATTTCCACAGGAACGGCGGATAGCGAGGAAACCGTATC
>JBGCEU010000154.1:0-3650 GCA_045106535.1 Akkermansiaceae bacterium
AGGCTGGCTGTTGATGGAATGGCGTGTCTCGGAATTCGCGCCAAGCTTCCCGCGTAGGGTGAAAGTGTCGGAAAAGCGAATCGAGCAAGCGATGGCTGATCTGGACATTTCTATGTAGGTTGCATAAGGTATCATCCATGAGATATGCATGCCTCGTGATGGGAGTTCTGTTTGTATTGTTCACTTACTGGCAATTCAATGACCTTGAACAGTATGATACAGAGTGGTGGCAAGGTTGGGTGTTAACCTATGCCTTATGTTCTGTCGTCTCACTAGTGAGTTGGCGGAAGGCACTGCCCAAGTGGTTTTATCTATCAGTATCCGTTGGGGCGCTGGTAGTTGCCGCTTACTGGTCGCTGGGGATCGAATGGCACAAAACAGTTCTCTATAATGAGACGAACCCGTCCGGAAACGAGAGCGGTGGGCTTTTCATTATTGCCATCTGGTTTGGTATGCTCGCTTGGAAGCATAAGTTGCTTGGGTGTGCGTGCAAAAAAACTGATCGTTGAACCGGGAAATTACCAAGCAGAATATCCAGCGCATTGCCCAAGAGCTGGGTTTTGACGATTGTCGTGTCTCACGTGCGAAGGAAGCGACTCATGCCGAGGAATACCGGCAGTGGATTGCAGACGGCTGCGCGGGTGATATGAAGTGGTTAGAGAGAAACGTGGATCGTCGCACCGACCCTGCCGAAGTGGTGGACGGTGCTTTTTCAGTAGTGAGCTTGGCGCTGAACTATTTCCCGGGGAAAAATCATCCTGATGTGGACTATCGCATAGCGAGGTATGCGTGGAATGAGGATTACCACGAGATTATCGAGGAGAAGCTCAAGGACATGAACCTGGCGATGGAGCAGCTGGGTGGGCTGCAGCGTTTCTACACCGACACTGGACCAGTATTAGAGCGCGATTTTGCCACGGATTCTGGTCTGGGGTGGAATGGAAAATCGACTGTGCAGATCCATCGTCGGCTCGGGACGTGGTTTTTTCTAGCAGAACTTATCACGACGCTCGACTTGCCGCCTGATGAGCCTTTTGGCGATCATTGCGGCAAGTGCACAGCCTGCATCGATGCCTGTCCAACAGATGCCATTACCGAGCCACATCGGGTCGATGCACGCCGCTGTATTTCCTATCTCACCATTGAACACAAAGGTTCTATTCCAATTGAATTTCGCAAACAGATCGGTGATAGGATTTACGGATGTGATGATTGTCTGGACGTGTGCCCGTGGAATCGATTTGCGCAAGTCAGCCGGGAAACAAAATTCCATGCGCGGAAATCGATTTTTGACCACAATCTCCGTGATTTCCTAACAATGGATGATGATGGTTTCCGCGAGACATTCGCCAAGTCACCTATTAAGCGTATTAAGCGAAACCGATTTTTGCGTAATGTCTGCGTCGCACTAGGTAATGTGGGGACGAGAAAAGACCTGCCGGAACTGGTGCGCGCGGCAGGTGATGAAGATGCTTTAATTTCGGAACATGCCATGTGGGCGATCGGTGAGATCGAAGAGAGAAATTAAAAGTAGAATCGAAATGCTGCCCATGCAGTGTAGCCTTGGTAAATATCTACGCCGTCGGAATCGAGATCATCGTATTCCACGCCTATCATGACCTTTGTGTTATCGCCGCAGAGATAATAGTTCAAGCCAAGGTAGGTGCTGTGATGCTCATCACCGCGTCCTCCTTCAAGCGAGGGGATTGATTTTACGCCGCCAGCACGTCTGGCGTAACGGCTATTCATGCGAATGCCTTCAGGGCGACTGGAATTGGCATATTGGTAGCGGAAGACTGCTTCTAGGCGATCTTCTATAACCCAGTAGCTGGGCAATAGAACAATTGACCAGAATGACCCCTCACGATTGGGGCGCTCTGCACCGGTGGTGTTAAAATCATCGCCGTTTTCACCATAGACGAGATCGGTGAGCAGTGCTATTCGACCCTTCTTTGCCTGGAATCCTAAAGAGGCTACCCAGTCGAGATTATAGGAACCTGGGCTACTGGGATTGGACGTGGCGTTTTTGGTGTCGTCGCCATTGACGATCATACGTAAATCAATTCTAGCCTGATCGAAATACACAGAATTTTCCAGTTCTCGGCCTACATGCAGTGTGAAGAAGTAGTCGTTTGCTGAATCGAATTCTGAGAATTCAGGTTCTGTATCGCCCGAGAAGGCTCCAAGTTCGAAAACCCATCGTCCTTTTTCAACTGCAACAACCAAGCCTGTTGAGCTGGGAGGCGATGTGAAATTACTTATTGCAGAGCGCTCTACTGTTTTAATCTTTTTTGAGGATAAGGCAAATTCGGCGGTGCTGCTTACCTTGTGTTTTCCAATACTGATTTTGAAACCATCGAGAGCCGAAATGTCGAAAGCCTTGGCTGCATCAAAGCTGAGGGTTGCGGAGTATATGTCTGCATACTGCACGTCATGATCGCCTTCTAGGCCTTGTGGTGCGATGTCGTCTTCAAGATCGATTGAGACACCTAACATAAAATAATGCAAAAAAGCGAGCTTGCTCTCAAGACGTAGACGGCGGATTTCCTCGGTATCATAGTGGAAATTTTGTGTTCCTCCTGGAGTATCAGCACTGCCGTCCACGTAGGCATATTGCCAATGGAGTCTGCCTGCTAACTGAAACTTTTGAACATAGGGGTTGTCTTTGTTATCGTAAAGTAGTCCTGGTTTGTTTTTCAGCCAGTTGCACCAGTCTCCATTATTCTGGGTAGCTACTGAAGTTGTTACTCTCGTGCCGGGTTCAGCGATCGCAAAGTGAGCTGTTAAAATGGTGAAGACTGCGCTGATATACCACAAATTTGGATGAGTCTTTTTCACGGTGTTATTACAGTATAAACAACGCCCAATGTCAAAACTCTGTGCAGCCGATAGGCTGAATTTTTGGATAAAAAATCGGGACTATAGTCAGCTGACCATAGTCCCGAAATATGTAATCTTATGTAGATTCTATTCTAGAAATACATACGGTAAGCCGCCCATAGTGTGGTGGCGTCGGCATCATCTTCAGTGCCTCCGGCATTCGGTGTATCAAGAACGTCATACTCAACACCAACCATGAACTTGGCATTGTGATCGCACAGATACCAGTTTAGGCCAGCGTAGACGCTGTGATGCTCATCACCGCGACCACCATTAACATTTCCTCCGTGGGTTGCACGGGTGTAACGGCTATTGACGCGGATGCCCTGGTCTTCGCTCGAGGCTTGGTAAGCGTAGCGTGCCACGAACTCCAGTTTGTCCTCGATGATGTATGTGGAGGGCTCAATGATCACGCCGTAGAAGCTGCCGGAGCGGGATTTACGCCCCGCGTAGGAAGTATCGCCATTGTCACCGTAAATTGCCTGCGTCAGCAGGTTCCAGTTTCCTACGTCAGTAACGTAAGATACAGTAGCGGTCCACTCATACCCTACGCCCACTTCATCATCACCTGAACTATCGGCATCCAAGTTGTAGAAGAGGTCAAACGAGAGTGTTCCTGAATCGAGTTTGTGCTCGGAGAGGAGGTAGAGTGCGTTACCGTGGCTCCAGTTTCCTACTTCCTTGGTTGCATCCAGGCTTAGGTATCCAATCGTGCCTGCCCAATTGCCTTTTTCTGCACTGAGAAGTAAGCCTGTGTAGCGATTACTAAA
>JBGCEU010000155.1:0-3351 GCA_045106535.1 Akkermansiaceae bacterium
TTGTTTTCAGAGGAAGACGTGCTCGAATACGAAGGAGGGATGCAATTTGAGAGTATTCTCATTCATGAATTTGGGCACGTGATCCATCGCCCGGGGTTTCCTGACGGCTATGACGAAGAATTGATGGCGACTTGGAAAGCAGCGAAAGCCGCAGGGCTGTGGAACGATGGCTACGCGGCACAACGCTTCCGCCGGGTGAAGGGCGATAAGCCGGTGCTACTTCTCGACGCTCTAAAAAAATCCTTTCCCAAGCTATCGCCCGAGCTATTGAAAAAATGCCTCGATTCTGGCGACATCATCGTCAACGGTAAAGCAACGACTTCGAAGGTGATGGTGACTGAAAAGGACAAAGTCCGCATCGTTTTCGGTGGCACGAAGGACTGCTATGCCCGCAAGAATCGTGGCGAATATTTCGCGGAGATCGTGCAGGCATGGTTCGATACCAACCGGACGATGGATCACGACCACAATCACATCGATACCCGGGAAGAGCTCAAGACATACGACCCCGGTGCATACAAGTTTCTGCAAAAGATCCTCAAGGATGAACCATGGCGCTTTGTCTCACCACGTAAGCGAGCCGGAAAAGGTCACCTGAAAGGCTATGACCCTGCGAAGGCGCCCGTCGTGGTGCAGCCTGACTTCATCAAAGACGCTGCCAATGATTATTACGACAAATACTGGGCTGATTACTGGCAACGCCTAGAAGATAAGCATTCACGCTGATGCTGCAAGAGAGTATGGCTTCAGCATAGAAATTCCATCGACATCCTGCACACATTTTGACAGCTTCAGAGTTATGAATATAGATCCTGCATCAAATCGTGATCCACTGAGCCTATCACGCCGTTCTTTTATCCGGACTACCGGTCTCGCTGCTGGCGCCATCGGAGCTGGCGGGATCATCCCTTGCAGTGCTGCCAAAGAAGCCAAACCTAGTTCCGACACCTTGGTCAAAACCCTCTACGATAGCCTGAACGAGCAGCAGCGGAAGAACATCTGTTTTGCCTACGACAATAAGCTGCGCCTCGAGGTCGATAACAACTGGAACATCACAAAAACTAGGGTGGCGGATTTTACTAAAGACCAGCAGGCGATGATCAAAGATATCTTTATGGGTCTGCACAGTGAAGAGTATGCGGAAAAAGTTTACAATCAGGTCGTTTCAGACAGTGGCAAGCGCGGCTTCGAAGGCGGCTCGTCCATTGCCATTTTTGGTGAGCCGGGTACTGGAAAATTTGAATTTGTCCTCACGGGGCGACACTGCACGCGCCGCTGCGATGGCGATTCGATGAAGGGTGCGGCATTTGCAGGCCCCATTTTTTACGGTCACGCTGCGGGAAGTTTCCGGGAGGGGCCCAAGCACGAAGGCAATGCCTACTGGTATCAGGCGGTCAAAGCTAACGAGGTCTACCAAATGCTCGATGGCAAACAGCGCGAGGTTGCATTACTGGATAAAAGTCGTGGTGAGAACGGCTTAAAAACCGTCGAGCTGACAGGCAAGAAAGAAGGTCTCGCTGGCATCCGCGCAGCTGATCTAACACACGATCAGAAGAACCACCTGCGCAAAGTGCTAGGCGATGTGCTTGCCCCGTTCCGCAAAGCAGATGCGCAGGAGGCGATGAAGCACGTTGAGGCCGGAGGCATTGATAACCTCCACCTCTCTTTCTACAAAGGTGAAAATATCGGCGACGATGAAGTCTGGGACGTGTGGCAACTTGAAGGCCCTAACATGATTTCATATTTCCGAGGAAAGCCTCATGTTCACGCTTGGCTGCATATCCGCGAGCCGGAGGAAGCAAAATAAAACGCACCTGACGTTTTTTTCTAAGGATTCATTTCGACACGTGTCTTAAACGGTATGGCAATATCACGAGTGAGAAAAACCATTATGCTGGCAACGTTGAGTTTCTTCGCTACATCAGGAGCTGTTTTTGCGATCATAGATATATTTGTTGAGATCAGACCGTCTGAAAAGGCTGAGGGATATCACACCAAAATGAAGCTGAAAAAGCAAGGAGATGGCATGCTGCTGTTGACCTTGCCCAAGTTGGATGAACCAAGTATGGAGGCTTGGCTGGTTGTTTGCAAAAAGGCCAGAGGGGACGGTCACAGGAATTTCCGCTACCAAGTCAATTGGCAAAAATCCAAAGCCAAAGCCAAGGACATCGAGTTGGTCACCCGTCTTAAGTTTGATCGGAATGGAATTGCTCACGTCCAGCTTACCCCAGATCTGGCGTCTAGATCCTATATTGTTTTTGGTGGCTTTTTTGATGATGGGACGTTTAGAACGGTCGACATTCCCGCTTTTCAAAAGGTTATCAATAGCAAAGGCAAGTAGTGGCCTGTGTGCCTCGCTACGTAGATTTATCAGTTGCTATTGAACAGGAGTAAGTTTTATTACACTCCAATGAAACGCATACTTGGTTTACTGATCGCCCTTTACTCATTGGCTGTATCTGCTGCTCATATCTTTGCAGATGAACAACCGAAGCGGCCGCACATCCTGCTGATCATGACCGACGACATGGGCTGGAAAGACCTCCACTGTCAGGGCAACGATGTGCTACGCACGCCAGAGATCGATAAGTTTGCTAAGAGTGGTGTTAGGTTTACCAATGCATATGCCGCATCGCCAGTCTGCTCACCAACGCGTGCGGCACTGATCACAGGTCTGGCTCCGGCGCGACTTCATATCACACAGCATGGTAAGGATACGAAGGCCTTCTGGCCGAAGGATCGAACAGTGCAACCACCACCAAGCGATAACACTCTGCCACACAAATATGATACGCTGGCGGAGCACCTGAAGGCGGCGGGCTATGCGACCGGATTCTTTGGAAAATGGCATCTCGGAAACGAAACTCACTATCCGGACAAACATGGATTCGATGTCAATGTGGGAGGTTGTAACAAGGGTGGGCCGCCGACCTACTTTGATCCCTACCGTATCCCCACGTTAGAGAACCGAAAGAAGGGCGAATACCTCAGCGACCGACTTGCGGATGAGACGACGAGCTGGATGACGCAGCAGGGCGATAAGCCTATGTTCATCTGTCTGTGGACTTACAATCCGCACTGGCCATTCGAAGCGCCGGAGGAACTAACAGAGTACTACAAGGGTAAGGAGGGGCCTGGTTTGGTGAATCCCATTTACGGTGGCCAGATTGAAGCAACGGATCGCGCAATCGGTCGGGTTCTCAATGAACTCAAGAAAAGGAATATGGTGGAAAATACTCTGGTCATCTTCACCAGTGATAACGGTGGCTGGTCGGGGGCGACAGACAACCGCCCGTTAAGGAAAGGTAAAGGACATCTCTACGAGGGTGGTATACGGGTGCCGCTCATCAT
>JBGCEU010000156.1:0-4658 GCA_045106535.1 Akkermansiaceae bacterium
AGGAATTCGGAATCGAGCCAAACAAAATAGGAGCCATGGGATTCTCTGCCGGTGGCCACGAGGCAGCCACTCTGAGCGTGCATTACAACGAGCCGTTCGGATACAAACCGATCGATGCCATCTGCAAAGTGAGTGCACGCCCCGATTTCAGCTGCCTGATCTACCCAGTCATTTCCATGAGGAAAGAACTGACCCATGGTGGTAGCCGCCGCAATTTACTGGGAAATAGCCCTGCTGATGATCTGGTTGCCAAGCTATCCAACGACGAGCAGGTCAACAAAAACACGCCACCCGCATTCTTGGCCCACGGCACCGCCGACAATGCCGTCAAACCGGAAAACTCAAAACGCTATCACGAAGCCTGCAAAAAACACGGTGTCGCCACGAAGCTTGTCCTCGTCGAAGGCGGCAAGCACGGCCCAGCCATGCTTAACGGTAAGCCCTCGATCAATAGTACTAAGGACGAGTATATCGACTCTATGCTACAGTGGATCAAAGAGATTAATGGCTATTGAAAAATGATCTGATAGTTAAGTCTTTATGCTTATTAAGCCACCTGTATGACCGTGGTTTTCCGGAAAAAATTCTTGTATGCCGCTTTTTAATGTGAACAATCAGCGTTGCTAATGGAATAGGCTTTCACCACTTATGATGATGGCTAATCCCTAATCCAATAACATTAACACATACAAATATGAAAAATACCCAAACACTCGCTGTGCTTGCAGGCCTCGCCCTCACCACAGCATCAGTCAATGCCGCTCTGGTTAGCCAATTCGGTATACTTGACCTTACCGCCAACGGCGGCATTAACCCTAACACCGGTGTCGCTTGGGCAGACGGTGATGGATACCGCCTCGCTTTCCATACGGATCAAAGGATAGCAGCGACATCGAATGACCCCGCAACCTACGACAACTTCGCTACGGCTCAAGCCCAGCAGAATACTGCTCTCGCGGCCTCTGTTGGTTGGACCGCGCTGGTGTGGGTGAACACGGACATCCTCCAGAATCAAGGTGTCGGCCCGATTAGCGATCCTAAAGTTCGTGCGGGTATTACCGATGTGACCGGCGGATTTGGCATTGGCGGCGCGGGTGTGCCGGTCTACGCGATGGATGGTACGACCTCGATTGGTCGGAACAACTCGGACATCATCAACACTTGGGATAGCCCGTTTGCCAATGTTGATTCTGGATGGGGAGCTAACACTCAGGGGGTGGACTCAGCGGTGCGACTTGCCGTAGGGGATGGTAACTCCAATACGCAAGCCGTACACTACTCTCCCTTCCTAGATCAGTTTGCAGCTGGCGATACTGGTGCTCAACATGGAGCCGACGTCTGGACAGGTGGCTTCCTAACTGGCAGTGTCAATCCCTTAGGCGATGCCGCTGACGATACCACCGCGAGTCGGGGTAGCTCCAACGCGAACAACACTGGCCGTGTCTGGAACCGCTTCACGAGCGGTACTACCGCCACCAACAGCGTCTACGCGCTCTCTCCCGTATTTACAGTAACAGATGTCGTCCCAGAGCCTACCACCACTGCCCTTCTCGGCCTCGGTGGACTTGCTCTGATTTTCCGTCGTCGTAAGTAATTCGACTTTGTTCATCATATAAATTTACCCCACACCCCATCACTGGGGGGTGGGGTTTTTCTTTGGACTGCGGCGAGGAACGGTGTCCTCCGTAGCCTCGGCTCGGCGAAGTGGGATCATCCGCTTTAGCGAACCCTTTATATGGGTTGATGGTGGTCTTGATGCTAGGAGCCAAAACTTGCAGCGGTATTTCGAATATGCCGCATCTGCCCGAGGGCTAAAAGGGCGATCTCCAAAGAGCAATTTCGCTTATAAAATGATCATTACCTCAGATCACGCTTGCTTAGGCTTGAATGCTGAGACTCCCGCTAGGATGTAAAAAGCCGAACCGCATAACAATGTGACGTTGCCACCGGCCAGAAGTGAGACCACAATCCACAGATTAGCACCAGCGAGGGAAGCAAGACCATTGATTCCCCAAATGATCCCCAACTGACTATTTTCCCCAGGTTTCACAGAATTCAGCAGGCTAGGAAAGGGCATGCCCATTACGACACCCAGAGGGGCTAAAACCAAAACGACGGCGACGATCCTCAAAGAGTCATTGGCGATGTTTTCCATGAGGTAATGATCCTGGAGCCAGTAAACAAAGATCACATTCATAGCAGCTACGATCCAACAAAAAACAGAAATCCGATTTCTAGATAATCGGCTGATTTTTGAGCTGATCTGACTGCCAATGCCACACCATAATAGGATTGAAAAGAGCAACACTGAGAGGATTTTTGTCGGACTACCGATTGCAATGGTAAGTTTTTGAATCAGACCCAATTCCACAAACATAAACCCCAAACCAATCAGGAATGGAGTCAAGTGAGTCTGCCAGTTATCGGGCTTTGTTTTTTTGCCAAACCGAATGAGAACAGAAAATAGTGTGGCGAAAGCAGCCAAAGATAAAAAGGGCCATGCTACCTGCAATTTTTTCCAACGACTTTTTGTGAAATCAAAGAAGAAGGGTCGATCATCTGAAACGGGAGAATAATCGGACTTCTGTTCTATTAGAAACTGATCGGCTCCTAGTTCAGCGATATCGCTGAAGGGTTTTTGAGACGTGATGTTTGAAACCCAGATGGGCTGGAAATTAAGTCGCTTTGCTTCTGCCGCGGCCTGTTGATACATGGCTTCGTCAGGGGCGTTTGGAAAAACCAACAGCAGGTATCGATAGATTGTCCTACCAGGTTGAGGATTATAGAAGACACAGACTTGTTTCACCGCCTGATCATGTTCAATGCCACTCTCTTGCAATACCGACAAGGCGGTCATGAACTGCCTCACGGTGCGATGAAGGGAATCATCAATGAGCGCCAGGCATCCCTGGTCTGACAAGCGAGCCATGATTGTTTCAAAGCTCTCCTTCGTATATAAATAATTTTCTAACGAGGCGTGGGTAGTCGAGTCCGCCGCTCCTGTCATAACCAGAGCCATCTGGATCAAATCATAACGTTTCTGGGATCTCATTAAGAAGGTGCGCCCTTCGCTGACCGTTACATTGACATTTTCTTGTTCATATCGGGGCCCTGTAAAAGGCTGCCAGCGTTTCACGAGCCTGATGATGGCGGGATTGATTTCGACTGCATCAATATTTTCGACGCCTGCTAATTGGGCCAACTCAACCTCATATCCTCCTCCCGCTCCCATTACGAGCATATCCTTAGGCTTCAAAATGTTTGCGGGAAAGTAAGCAAACTGGCTTCTCAAAAAATCCTTCTGCCTTTGTTCCGTCATCGATCCAAGCATCAGACTTGGATTTATCTGATCATAAAAAATCCACTTTATCCCGTTGTGTTGCGGTACCTCATACAGGTCAGCTCGCCCGACTGAACTCCACTCATAATCAACAATGCGCCCCTGATCTTCATTAATGATTTTTTCTGTGAGGGACTTTACATGTGAAAATGTTTTTCGGTCTGGAAACTCATCTATGATCCGTAGAAAGATTCCCGCTGACAAAATGAGCATGAACAGTGCCAATATACCTCCCGTAGCCAGAACTAATGGTCTTAACCTCCCACGCCAGCTTATTGCCGATAACAGGACGCAGATATTACCCGCAATAACGATCATTACGATTGGTCCCATGATATTCAACAATGGCACTACGGTCAAACATGCAAGTGCTCCTCCCGCCATGTCTACCGTGTAGGCTCGATGTGCTTTTTTAGCTTTAAATTCCTCGTAAAATTTTGATATCAGCGCACCGGAAGCCACAAAAAATGCCAGCGCCATGAGTGCTGTTCCGAGAATGTGAGGGAATACCCTAAAAGAGAGATAAACAAACAAAAGACTGATGCCCATGACGGCAAATCCCAGGGTGAAAACCTTGTGGGATTCTATTTTTTGGCAGAATTTTAATCTTATAAACGCTCCGGTACCCAGTCCGAATAGAGCCAGAGATATGCAAATGGGAGTGAAATGCTGTGTTAGAATGTAGCCAAACAGCCTTGTTAACGATATTTGAAAAATGAATGTGACAAACGTAAGTAGAAATAGTCGCAAGTACATGTTTACGTTAAAAATTTGTTTTTAGGGAGCAGTGTTTGAACCTGCTCTTGAAGGCTGAAAAGTAGGAATGGAATAGGCCAAGATTGGTGAATTAGCAGTGATCAGGCAAGGGGAAAAAGGAAAATGAATCGTGGAGGGTTAGGACGGACGATGGTTGTCTTTTTGGCTAATAAAACAGACTCGATTAGGAGAAGCAAAGGATAGTTGTATTTCCAAGGTGGAATTTAGAATTGCAAGATGCCGAATCAGCTCAAGAATTTTGGAATAAATTCGTCAACGATTGGATAGCTCAATAAAACCGTATCACATATAAACAACTCATGAAAACGATCCGACTCCTAACACTTCTGTTTTTCTGCGCGACGTTGAATATTTTTGCTGCCGACACCTACGTTAAGACGATCCCACTCTGGCCGGGCACGCCTCCGGGAGCCAAGGAAGGTGATGCAGAGAAATCGCAAGCTATTGCCAAAGCCATCAAGCAGGGAAAACAACAGCCTGTTAGTAAGAACCGCCGGGACATCCGCGTGCCGGTTATTGATGTCTATTTGCCGGAAAAAGT
>JBGCEU010000157.1:0-12953 GCA_045106535.1 Akkermansiaceae bacterium
AAGAGCAGGCCATTCGCCGCGAGCTTATCGAGTCGGGGAGTTTGTGCCTCCTTATTGCCGTAGCACCCGAGCCAGCCATAGTCGTTGTCCTCGGACGTGATCCAGAGGATGTTAGGTCGATCTTTTCCAAGAGCAGGAAGAAATGTAAAAATGGTGAGAAAGATGGGCAGAAGCAGTTTCATAACGGCAAATTACTTGGTCTGATTAAACAGAGAAGGAAATTCTTTTAAACCTAGCTGTAGTAATGAGTTCAAATAGGCTAACAAAAAAAGACAACTCTCATGGAATGAAGCGTTGAAGTGGGGATACAATTCTGTTTTCCATACATCTATGAGTAATTCGACACCTTCGAACGAGCATCTTTCCTCTTATCTCAAAGAAATCCGAGAACGGGTCGGCGAAATTGTCGTCGGGCAGGACGTAGTTGTTGAGCGGACTTTGATTTCTCTGCTGACTTCGGGTCACCTCCTGCTTGAGGGGATGCCTGGTCTGGCGAAGACATTGCTTGTGAATACCATTTCGAAAGCAATCCACCTCGATTTCCGACGGGTGCAGTTCACTATCGATCTTCTTCCTTCTGATATCGTGGGAACAGAAATTCTGGATGAAGCGACGGGAGGGTTTAGGACTCACAAAGGACCGATTTTCACCAATCTTCTTTTGGCGGATGAAATCAACCGAGCAGCGCCGAAAGTTCAGGGTGCGTTGTTGGAGGCGATGCAGGAGCGTAAAGTAACACTGGGAAACCAGACGATGTCCTTGCCGACGCCGTTTCTTGTTATTGCGACACAGAACCCGATCGAGCAGTCGGGAACATTTGAGCTTCCAGAGGCACAATTAGACCGCTTTATGTTATGCCATCGTCTTGGGTATCCTGAGGCGAAGGATGAGGAGGAAATTCTCCGGCGGAATTTGAAGTTAGGTGTGGAGAAAAAAGACGGAGGTGCTGTGGCTCGTACCGAGTTTGATCTGGTCACGGATGATGCAGTAGGGACTCCAGAGGATTTGATTGCTGCCATGGAAGCCACGCATGACATTCATGTGAGCGAGGTGTTCCTCAAGCATGTTGTGGATATTGTTGAACGCACCCGCAAGCATCCAGACTTGGAATTAGGGTGCTCTCCGCGTGCGGGTATTTCCTTGCTGAAAGCATCTAGGGCGCGCGCCTTAATTCATGGTAGGGACTATGCCATTTCCGAGGATCTTTTTGCATTGGCTGAAGACGTTATTTTACACCGCATACGATTATCTTACGAGGCTCTTGCCGATGGAAAAACGCCAAGCCAAATTCTGCAGGACATTCTTGAGGAGTCGATTTCCTAATTGTGAAACACCAACTCACAGATACCCGCCCGCTCGATTCACGGCAGTTTTTAATTGCTGTGAAACGTTTGGCGGACTCGCTTTCCTACGGCACGGATAGCTCGCCGTTTCTTGGGCAAGGTCTCGAGTATGTCCAGTCGCGTCACTACGTTCCCGGGGATTCAGTCAGGTCGATCGATTGGCGGGTCACGGCGCGAACAGGCAAGACGCACGTCAAAGAGTATGAATCACCAAAGAGTATGCCGATTTGGTTTATCGTTGATACCTCGGCATCGATGACGCATGCATCGACCAAGGTTTCAAAATACCAGCTTGCTGTTCAGATTGCGGGGGGGCTAGCACTGGCCTGTCTGGACCGCGTTTCGCCTGTGGGTTTACTTGGTGCAGGGTCGCGTGAGATCAATATTAAACCATCACTTTCAAGAGAAACGATTCTCCAGTGGTTGCACAAGTTGAGGCATTTTGATTTTTCAGAACCGACGCGCTTGGGAAGTAAACTCCTTGCGCTGAACCCATCCTTAAAGGAGCGCAGTTTGATTTTCGTGCTGTCGGATCTCCACGACCCTGAGGCGATTCCTGCGCTCAAGCTGCTGGGGCATCGGCATGACCTGACTGTATTATTGATGAGAGACCCTGCTGAGGATTCGCTAACAGGCGCAGGTTTGCTCAGGGGGCAGGAAATCGAAACAGGAAAAACATTTACGACTCGTGCGCATAAAAATTTCACGTCGTTAGATGACACGAGGGAAGCACTCAAGCAGTCGTCTATTGATCATTTCCCAATTCATACAGACCGGCCGTTTCTGGCGTCTCTGAGGCTCTATCTAAAATCCCGAAACCTCTTGGCCAGATAATGAATAGACATCATTCAATACGCCTGCGTTTTGGAAGTGCTTGTTTGATAAGTCTGCTATTGCTCTGCGCTGGATTGACGGCAGAGGAACCCGAGCTGAAGTCATCACTCGGCTTGCCTGTTATCCTGAATGATTTTTATATTCCAGGTCAAAAAGCTGAGCCTATCCCTCGCAAGGATCGAGAATCTTCTCTAGTGATTCGTATTTTAAAAATCAAACCTGCGGCAGATGGTTTTCGCTATGATCTCGAGATTTACGGGCTAGACCCCGGCACATACAAGCTCTCTGATTATTTTCATTATGCGGGCGAGAATGCTGCTGTGCCAGACCTTGCAACTCGTATTAATATAACCACGGCACACGACCCCGCAGTTTTACCCAAACCTGTCGAGCTGACCAATGAGCCACCGGAAAAACTGGGTGGCTATCGTCAATTTCTCACAATCATCGCGGTGCTATGGGGGATTATTTTCTTCATCATTCTTTTTTATCGGAAAAAGAATAACATATTCACAGAAGAGTCCAAACCTCCACCGACATTGCATGAAAAGCTTCAGTCCCTTGTCCACGCGGCTGCTCAGGGAGAGCTAGACGATGCCGAACGTTCTCAACTTGAGCGACTCATTATTGGGCATTGGAAACGACGGCTTCCGGAGTTGGAGAATTGCAATGCTACTGAGGCGCTTGTGCAGCTGCGTGCGCACCCTGAAGCATCACCTTTGTTACTGAAGCTTGAGCATTGGTTACATGCTCCGAACCCGTCAGTCAAACAGCAGGATGTTAGACCTTTACTTGAACCCTTTCGAGACACGCGAGACGTATGACCTTTGCCTATCCATACGTTTTGCTCGCGCTCGCGCTGCCGATTTTTTTAATCGTCTATCTGTGGCGAAATCATGTGCGGCCGCTGGCTCTTCCATTTGATCATCAGGATACGAAGCATGAGAAATGGTTGGCGCGTTTGCTCAATGTGGTGAACATATTTCCTGCATTGATCTTGGCAGTGGCTATTTTGCTGCTTGCTGGGCCGCGTCGATTTGAACGACCAAAATCCGAGCGAGAAATGACGAACATTCAGTTTTGTCTCGATGTGTCAGGGTCGATGACTGCGAAATTTGGTATCAGTGATCGGTATGGGGTCGCGATGGATTCTCTTAATGAATTTCTAACATATCGTAAGGGTGATGCATTTTCTCTGATGGTATTTGGTGATCACCAATTGCGCTGGGTTCCGCTTACGACGGATGTCTCGGCATTTAGATTTGCACCGCCGTTTCTGCATCCCAGAAAACTGCCGCCGTGGTTCAGTGGTGGCACATCAATTGGTAAGGCCCTCAAATCATCAGAAAAATATCTAACTACGGCAGAAACAGGTGATCGTATGATTGTCCTCCTTTCTGACGGCTATAGCTCAGATCTTGGCGGTGGTAACGATGTTAAAATTGCCCAGAGCCTCAAGGAAAATAACATCACTGTGTACGCGGTTCATATTGGCGGTGGAGAAGCGCCCGCAGAAGTCTCGGTGATTGCCTCGATTACTGGAGGCGAGACCTTTGCGGCGGGCGATCCTGCTGCCTTGCAGTCTGTTTTTCAACGTATTGATGAAATGCAACAGGCTGAAATGAGGCGCCTTACACCTGATCCTGTGGATTATTATAAGCCATTTATCATTACGGGGCTGTCATTGGCGGGCACCTATTTACTCACCCTCTTTGGTCTGCGATATACGCCATGGTAATGAATCACTAACCTCTCCCGTGCACGCACTTCTCATATGTTTAGCTGTTGCAATCCTCGCCATAGGCGCGGAGGTAATCCATTGGATGCGTATCCGGAAAGTTAAGCACTTGGCATTTGGCTCTACTGGAAAAATTAGCTTTGTCACCATGCTTGGATCTCCGGTGCGTGTGCTTGCATTAGCTGGTTTAGCGTGGTCTTTGACAACACTGCTGATGCTTCCGCCCAAGGCACACCGAAGCAAGGTCTTGGAAGACATCGAGCCGAAAGAACGTCACCACCTTATGCTTGTGTTAGATGTTTCTCCTTCGATGAAACTTCAGGATGCCGGGGAGGTAGATGGTCTCTCACGTACGAAACGGGCATCAGCCCTAATCCAGTCATTGCTCAAACGCACCACAGATAACAAACTACACATCACGATGGTAGCTGTTTACAACGGAGCTAAACCCGTTGTGCAAGAAAGCCGTGACCTTGAGGTGATTCTTAACTTCTTGGATGATATCGATATGTATCAAGTTTTTCCCACCGGAAAGACGCGTATCTTTGATGGTCTGGAAGAAGCTGCTAAGATAGCCAAGCCATGGCCTGCCAATTCCACTACGCTTTTACTAGTGAGCGATGGCGACACCGTGCCCTCAAGTGGTATGCCTAAAATGCCAAAATCCATCGGTGGGGTGTTAGTTTTAGGAGTGGGGGATCCGACAAAGGGTTCATTTATTGATGGTCAACAATCCCGGCAAGATACCGGTGCGTTGCGCCAGATTGCATCGCGCTTAGGTGGAGAATATCATGATGGTAATATCAAGCACGTGCCCACTGATATGCTGACTAGACTGGGGACTCTGGAGTTAGACGACCAGGGCTTCAAGCTAACCAAGCGCGAGTATGCCCTGATTATCTGTGCGACTTCCTCCTTCCTTCTGGCCGTTTTCCCTATTATTCTATATCTAATGCCTTCAACCCTAGCCGATTAATATTATGAAATCACGTATCCTGCTCGCCACCTTATGGCTGCTCGTCCCGCTTGGCTTAGCAGCCTATCATTATGGCCCTGGTCAGAAGAAGCTCGCTTTAGACCATACCGAAGACCATTTGCTTATTGCTAGAGAAGCTGTTGCTAGTGAAAAATGGGACGTTGCCATTGAGGCCTATCAGAAGGCACTGTCCAAGCTTCCTAAGGATCAGAAAAATGCTTCGCGTCGCATTCAGTTGGAAATAGCGAAGGCAAAAATGCAGAACGCAGGGCTTCCAGAAGCGCGACAAGATCTTGCAGAGCTGGTTAACGAATTAAATGGCGATGCCAGTGCTCCAGATGATCTTAAAGAAGATGCCCTGTCTACCCTCGCGAATGCCCGCTACTACATGACTTACCTCATGAAGCTGGAGGGTCTGCCAGCCGCTGACTGGGAGCCTGAAATCGAAGCTGCCAGACAGGAATACAAATTACTCGCTCAAATAGGTAGCGATAAAAAGAAACATAAGCTGGATCTGGATGCCGCAGTTCGCCTTGCACGTGCTGAGCCCACGGAACTCTATGGTTTACCCATTCCCAACCAATGACAGGGATGCTCTTCGGGCGGTCGCCCGAAACCTAGTTCTAAGCCATCAAAGAAAAAGGCCAAGGACTCACGCGGTGCTGGCCAAGGTCCTCCGCCGGATGGTGCCGGATCTTAGTCAGGCGGTATCTATTCTAATCTCTCTACATTCTAAATTATATGCGTACTTATTTGTTACCCATCTTGATGGGCGGATCACTGCTGATGCCTCTTGCTGCACAGATCGATAGCCTGCCGCCTGAAATTCAGGCTAGATTAAAAGCCCAGATGTCTGCCGCGAAATCCGGGGCTAGCTCATCTTCCAAAAGTGCCGCCAGTTCGACCGACCCTGTGAAGCTGAGACTTCAGCTACTAAAAAAGCTGACTATTGACCGTACCAATGCGGGTATTCTTCAAGCTAGATTGGAATCAACGCGAAAGAATAAAGAGACTGCTCCCGCTCAAGCCTCAGCGACACCAGCATCTGCTGAGTTAGCCAAAGTAAAACAAGAGGTTGAGCAATTGCGTCTTAACTTAAATTTAGGTGAATGGAAAAAAGCGGGGGAGTATCTAACGACCCTCAAAGAGAGCGATGTTACGGCAGCCTATGCTAGAATTCTCCAGCAGTTGTCATCCTCGGTGAATGTCACGCCTCGCCCTGAACTTGCGGCTTCAGGAGCTAAACCTCACCGTCAAAAACAATATCTCCGTGCCTCGGACGTACTGGCTATTTCTGACATGCCAGCTGTGGAGCCCAATAAAGAGACGTTAAAGAAACTCTCTTTGTTATTGAAAAATTGTGATTCTCCACCCGCGGAGTTTTTTGTGGCTGTTAAGAATGGCACTCGATATTTTGGAGCCAAGGACGCGGCTACTTCCATGCGAACGGCTTTGTTTTTGTTTGATGCCGGCCATCTTGAAGAAGCTAAGTCATACTTGCCCGATCGTGAAGTGGCACAAAAAAACGGAGACTTCAAAGCGCTGAACCTCATTGCGCGATGGCACGCGCAATCGCATCGTGCTGATAAGGGAAACGAGCACTTGCCGATAGCATGGGCGATTTCTCTCGATCTGGTAGGTAACAAAAAAGCTCCCTTTGATGCCCGAGGTGAAGCCTTATACAGAGCCCTTGGTTTAGTGCCTGATTTAGAAGGTGAAGCTGGGCGTGATTGGCTTCACAAAACTTTTGCCAGTGCTGATGGCGAGGGTTTTGAGATTCTAACAACGATTGGAACTCTCGCAGCCCAAGTTCGCCAACATCCATCTGCTGGATATCGGCTTGAACAGATCAAGCTCCAACGTGCAGCGGCTCAGGCACTGCTTGGCACACGTGGCATTGACCCGAAACCATGGCAGGAAATCCTGACTCTCTATGCACGGAACTGGCTACACGAAGCGAACCATTCTAACAGATACGATAGTTCCACTTCCATGAGGCCTGAAATGTCAATGGATTCATATGGTAATCCATACTACATGCGCCGGAGCTTTGCCTCGTCGATGCCTTCGCGCTCTGGAAGTAGTCGAAAGATCGTGCCCGCCATCGCAACGGGCGAAATACTCCGAGAGGGCTTGGGCGAGAAGTGGCTGGCGTTACTGGATGAATCCGTCAGAACTCAAGTTCTTACGATATCCGCGAGGCTTTATCTCAAAGTAAAAGAGTATAAAAAAGCCCTGCCATTGCTGGAAAAGTTAGCGTCGGCAAATCCCAAGGATGCCAAGAGCTTGTGCCGGGAAATGATTCGGGTTTGGGCGGAAAGCAATAATCCGAATCAGAAAAGTAGGTATAGGTCACCATACTATTATTTTTCAGGATATAACCAACGTGCGCAGACGATCCCGCTGACTCGATCCAAGCAAGAGAGGAATCTACGTGAACTCACTAAACTCATGCAGCGGATTCAAAAATTTGATCTGGGCGAGAAATTCGACAAAGAATTTGCCGATGCCTTTATCGAATGTCACTCGAAAGCCGAGGTCTGGCGCGTTGAGTCTCTGGAAACGGTCTTTGGTGATCTTGAAAAACTGGATCCAAAAACGGCAGCATCACTACTCCGCCGGATGCGGGGTAATCTAGCTAATCTCTGGCCAAAAGCCAAACTCCAGGAGGAGGCGAAGACCAAGAGAAAGGACAAGGAACTTCAGGCTCAAATGCTGAAAGGATATGCTGCAGCAAAAGAGCTCTGTGCGAATGTCCTCAAGCACCATCCCGAAGATTGGACACTGCTGATCCAGCAGGCCTCGCTTATTTATGAAGAGTCTAACTACCGCGCGACCTTGGGGTCTCATCCTGAGCACACCGCTAACAAGCGTCAGGCGCTGAATGGTCTGGCCGAAGCTGCTGCTATCTATTCAGCCACACTTCCCCTTGAGGACAAGAAAGACGAATCCGACGAACCATTTACCACATGGTTTTACGCTGCTCTGGGGTCGCCCGATCTTGCTGCGCTCAAAAGTCACCATCAGCCAGTTCCTAGTGAACTTCCCAAGATAAAAGGGGCTCTCGAAGGTCTGCATGAGTCTTGTAGAAAGCGCCACATGGATCGCTTCGCAAAAATGCTTAACACTCGGTTAGCCAATGTTGGAGCCGATCTGAAATATCGTTATTTGGAGTCTGCGCTGCCTATCACTGGCGAGCACGAAAAAATCTCAAGCGCGACTAAGATTTTTCAATATTACCAAGATCTAATCACTGAGATCGAGCTCGATGTCCGCCTCGATGGTAGCGACAGTATCGATGCATCCGCACCATTTGGACTGTTCGTGAACCTTCGCCATACCCGTGAGATCGAACGCGAGTCTGGTGGGTTTCAGCGTTACCTAATCAATCAAAATAACGCTCGGTATTCATATAATTACGGACGCCCAAGTGAAGACTACCGTGATAAGTTTGAAAAGTCTGCCCGTGCTGCGCTCGAAGAGCACTTCGAGGTGGTGTCGCTTACATTTCATCACTCAAAAGTTCAATCGAGAGCCGATGCCGAACCCGGGTGGAGCGTCACGCCTTATGCATACTTTTTGCTGAAACCCAAGGGGCCGGAAATTGACTCGATCCCACCTATGAAGATCGATCTCGATTTTATGGATACCTCGGGATACGTCGTGCTTCCGATTGCTTCTGCTGCGATCCCGATTGACGCATCAGCAAAAGGGGCGATGCGTCCTCACCGAGACCTAAAGCTAACCCTAACACTTGATGAACGTGATGCGGAAAAGAAAAATGAGATAGCACTCGAAGTTAGAGCCTCAGCCCACGGGCTAGTTCCTCCACTTGACCGTATTCTTGATCTAAATGTCGAAGGTTTTGAAGTCAGTGCGGATGCTGATAACGATTTACTTGTCTCAGAATTAGATGCAGAGACCGATGACGGCGCTCCAATCAGCACGCGTGAGTGGCGGCTAATTCTGACGCCTAAATCCGATCATTTGCCGTCCACTATTACGTTTCCTAAACTCAAAAAATACCTAGTCATGGCGGATGAAGATCCCCTGACCTTGCAGCAGTATGACGATGTTGACCTTGTTCCTGCAGCAGCCGTAGTCACCTTGGGTGCTGGGAAAAATTCTCAGTTCAATGCATGGTGGTGGTTACTCGCTGTGCCGGTTCTTGGACTCGGCTACTGGATTTTCACACGTAATAATACAGATCCAGATGAGGGTGTGATCAAGGGGCCGCAGCTGCCGAGTATCCTGACGCCTGTGACGGCAATCGCATTTTTGAAGCGAATTCATCAGAACGCAGGTTTGGACGATACTCAAAAAACAGAGCTGATGACAGCTATCGAAGAATTGGAGTTACGCTCGTTCAGTTCCGGCAGCAATCCACCTAATCAGGATGAACTTGAGAAAATCACCGCCCATTGGCAGGGAGGTTCTAGCCAACGTCGGGCAGCATAAGAATTGATGAGAAAAGTTATCATCCACTCACCTTATTCCGAGAGCGCTAGTCAGGGGAACTCTGTCACGGCGACTCGGATGGAGGGGATCTTCACTGAGCATGGTTTTAAGGTAGCGCATAGTCAGCAGGAATATTCCGGTGAGGCTGCGGACGTCATGATTGCCCTGAATGCGCGGAAGAGTGCGAAAGCCATAGCTAGGTTCCGCTATCTGCATCCAGCGTCGCAAATAATCATCGTGCTCACAGGGACGGATATTAATCATCCGGATGTGATTGATAAGAAATCTACGACTCGGATATCCATGAGGCTCGCCGACCGCTTGGTGGTGCTGCACGAGGCATCGCTGAAGCAAGTGCCTGAGATTTTTCGTGAAAAAACAAGCGTAGTTTATCCCAGTGTAACGATCCCTTCAGATGTAAAGCACTCAGCCGATGACGACTTTACGATCATCTACGCTGGCAATATACGGCAGGAAAAAAATCCTGCACTCCTGCTTGCTGTAGCTAAAAAATTACCTTCCGCTATACAGCTCGAACTTTATGGTGATGCAGGCGATCTCAGATCCTCCAAGCTCAATTTTCACGGAGTGGTTCCACACAAGGAAATGCTCAGAGCAATGTCAAAAGCGCACGTGCTGCTTAACACTTCATTCCAAGAGGGTGGGGCAAACGCGATCTGCGAAGCGATAAGCATGGGTTTGCCTGTTCTTGCGACTGCTATCCCTGGAAACATCGGCATGCTTGGTGAGGACTATGCTGGGCTATTTCCGTCTGATGATCTTGAAGCACTCGTAAATCTAATTGAGAAGGCAGCGAACGATTCGGATTTCTATGCCCTTTTGAAAAAACAAGTCGCAGCCCGTGCGCCTTTGTTTGCTCATGAGCGCGAGTCCGCATCTTGGCTGGATCTGCTTAACGACCTAAGCAACTGAGACTTTACTCAAGCGCTCATTTCTTCTATGGCATCGCTTCCAGTGAATAAGCATTCGCTATTCACTATTCTAAATTCACCATTCTAAAGATGACCGCCTCCGAAATTCGCCAGAGCTTCCTCGATTTCTTCAAGGAAAAGCAGCATAGCATCGTGCCCTCGGCTTCCCTGATGCCACAGAGCCCCGGACTGCTGTTTACCAACGCGGGTATGAACCAGTTTGTGCCGTATTTCCTAGGAACAGAAAAGGCACCTTACTCCCCACCACGGGCTGCGGATACTCAGAAGTGCATCCGTGCCGGTGGTAAGCACAACGACCTCGAAGATGTTGGTTACGATACCTATCACCACACGATGTTCGAGATGCTCGGTAACTGGAGCTTTGGTGATTACTTCAAAAAGGAAGCCATCGAGTGGGCGTGGGAGCTTGTGGTGGAGCGGTGGGGTTTTCCCGCCGACCGACTCTATGCGACCGTTTACATGCCGGGCGAAGGTGATCCGGGTCAGTTCGACCAAGAGGCTTATGACTTCTGGGCTGCCTTGTTTGAAAAAGTAGGCTGTGATCCGAAACGTCAAATCGTCAACGGCAACGTCAAAGACAACTTCTGGATGATGGGCGAGACCGGTCCCTGTGGCCCGTGCTCCGAGCTTCATGTGGATCTAACACCGGAGGGCGACACCGATGGCAAGCTTGTCAACATGGACTCCGATCTCTGTATTGAGATCTGGAACCTCGTGTTCATTCAATACAACGCCGAGGCCGATGGCTCGTTCCGAGATTTGCCCGCTAAACACGTCGATACCGGAATGGGCTTTGAACGTGCGGTTTCGATCTATCAGGGCACCAATGGCTTTAAGGATTTCTCCAAAAAACCCACCAACTACGCGACCGATGCGTTCCAGCCGATTTTTCAAAAACTCGAAGAACTCAGCGGTAGGAAATACAATGATATCTATCCGGAGTCGGTGGATGCCGATAAGGCAGCGCTGTCTGACGAAATGAAAGAAGCGATTGCGTTTCGCGTGATCGCCGACCACATCCGTACGTTGTCATTTTCGCTCGCTGATGGTATTTTGTTAGGAAACAATGGTCGTAACTACGTGCTGCGCCGCATCCTCCGCCGTGCTGTAAGATATGGCCGGACACTTGGGTTTTCCGGTGACAAGCCATTCATGCCTGAGCTGGTTGATACGCTCGTTGAGCAGATGTCGGGCGTGTTCCCCGAGCTTGCTGAGAGGGCTGATGCGATTAAGGAAAATCTCCAGCGCGAGGAGACGAGCTTCAACGAGACTTTGGACCGTGGACTTGCGATGTTTGAGCAAAAGGTCGCCGAGGCAGGTGGTGAGCTTGATGGTGCGTTTGCATTCCAGCTCTACGACACCTTTGGTTTCCCAATCGATCTCACCGAGCTTCTCTGCGCCGAGCGCGGCCTCAAGGTGGATATGACAAAATTTAATCAGCTCATGGAAGAGCAGCGTGAGAAAGGTCGTGCCGCCCGCACACGTGAGCTTGTTCGTGCGGCCGATATTTCCACGAATGCTGTGACCGAGTTCACAGGGTTCGAAGAGGATACCACAGAAGCCAAGGTGCTGGAGATTCACCAGCAACCAGATCACCTGTTAGTGATCACTGATAAGACACCATTCTACGTTGAGATGGGTGGTCAGATGGGCGACCAAGGAACACTCACGCACGAGGGCGAGGAGTTTCAAGTTGCCGCCGTGCAGCAGCTTGGCGAGGCACGTGCACATTCGGTTTCGTTAGAAGCAAATATTATTGTTGGTGACACGGTGACGCTCAGCCTGGAAGTCGAACGACGTAGACCGATCGAGGCGCATCACACCGCCACGCATTTACTTCATTTAGCCCTGCACGAAATTGTTTCCGAAGACGCATCGCAGCAGGGATCGATGGTGAGCCGGACCCGATTACGTTTCGACTTTAATTCCGGAGCTGTTTCTAATGACAAACTCGAAGCAATCGAGGAAAAGGTGAACGCATGGATTAGTGCAGGCGATTCTGTCTCATGGACGGAAGTCGAGCATGCCGATATCCAAGGTCGCAAAGACATCCAGCAGTTCTTTGGAGATAAATACGGCGACGTTGTGCGCGTTGTGCAGGTCGGTGGTGAGGCCGGTCAGTTAGATGGCTACTCAATGGAGCTATGCGGTGGCACGCACGTGCGAAACACCAAGGATCTTGGTATTTTCAAAATCAAATCCGAAGGTGCCATTGCTTCTGGCATCCGAAGGATCGAAGCCGTCTGCGGCGAGGCCGCCTGGCAATGGATGAGCGAGGAGGTGCAGAACACCGATGCCGAAGGTGATGAACTCCGTGTGAAGCTCGACAAGGCAAATGCCGCACTCGCAGAACTTGGTGAGGACAAAATTGAGTTTCCCCAATTCCCCCACATCATGGGTGCCATGCTCGTTGAGGGAGGTGATTTTCATCAGATCAACGCCACATTCAAGCAGTTCCGGCAGCATATCGAAGGGCTACGTGCAGCAGGTGTTAGTGCTGAGAAGAAACTCAAGAAAGCCCAGTCAGGTGCTGCAGCAAAAATGGCGGACGCGGCTCTGGTCGGATTATTAGAAGGTGGAGGTAACATCGCCGAAGTCTTTGAAGGCCCAGCTAACTTGCTGCAAGAGCTACTCAACGGACTGAAGAAAAA
>JBGCEU010000158.1:0-32326 GCA_045106535.1 Akkermansiaceae bacterium
ACAGATCATGGGTAGCCCCCTCTACATGGCTCCCGAACAAGCTGCCGGCGAAACGAATAACCTGACCACGGCCGCCGACATATACAGCCTTGGGGCTATTCTTTACGAACTCCTCTCAGGCCAACCACCCTTCCAAGGTGACACCATCCTGGAAACCCTACGAAAAGCTCGAGAAGAAGAAGCCCCCCGTCTCTCGACGATTTCAGCTGTGGACCGAGATCTCGAGACTATTACTACAAAGTGTCTCGAGAAAAATCCCGCCGCACGCTACTCGACCGCCAATGACCTCGCCGACGATCTCGAAAACTGGCTCGAAGGAAGACCGATCAACGCCCGGCCCATCACCTCCGTTGAACGCACCATCAAGTGGGTCAAACGAAAACCCGTCGTCGCGACACTCTGGGCGGTCGCAGCCCTCTTTATTTTCACTCTTGGAATCGGTGGCCCTATTGTGGCGTTTCAGCAAAAAGCTCTGACAGAGCAAGCACGGCTCTCAGAAAATGCGGCCATCGATTCCGAGTATAAGGCGATCCGTGCTCTTCAAATCGCTGAGGATCGAGCGAAGACGATTAGGCAAAATCTATATGTTGCGGAGATGAATCTGGCAGGCAACGCATCTGCGGATGGCGGCGGCTTGGCCGAAGTCTTGCTTATTACCGACCGCTGGCAGTCAAGGTCGCAGCCTGAAGACTTCCGTGGATGGGAGTGGTACTACTTACGTGCCACAACCGCACGAGAACTTAGTCAACATATTCACCCGGGATATGTCGGGGAGTATAAATTCAGCCCGAACGGCAACCGTGTCGCCAATGTTTCCCTTGATAATAGGATTCGTATCTGGCCCTCCGATTTCAGTTCCGATCCTCTTAAAATTGGGCCATTCAGCGTTCATCTTCGTTCCATTGCTTGGGACTCCAGTGGGGGGATTGTCGTTTGTGGTGGAGTTGAGGGATTCCTAAAATCATTTGATGCGGTAACTGGCAAAGAACTTCTAGATTACAAAGATGCTAAAAATTTCGAGCTGAACAAGAGCGTCGTTAGGTCCAACCATGGAGACAGATTTGCCTCGGCTAGTAAAAACAAGGTCACCATTTGGAATTGGAAATCTCCGAAGCCGATCGACTCCCATCACATAAAAGAAATAGGCACTATCGATGCGTTTGCATGGAGTCAAGATGACCGGGCTATTGTTCTCGCGAGCCCGCGAAAGATCCTGCGGTTAAACGTAGAAACAGGAATCGTCGACTGGCAAACGTCAGCCACAAAGGGGATGAGATTTGAACGAACTCTATCGTTGAACTTTGATAGCACTCTCATCGCAGTAGCAGGCACTGATCAGAAAGTCCATATACTAGACGCTGAATCGGGCGAATATCTCCACCATCTCTCAGGTCATAACGGTTCGATCCCGATGGTTGCCTGGTCCCCGGAGGGTAGACTTTTAGCCTCGGCTAGCGGCTACAGTATTCGACTATGGGATCCAGATGAAGCTTTCTCATCCCGCGTCCTTGGTGAGCATCTACATTCGGTCGAGAGAATCGCATGGTCACCAGATGGAAACAGGATCATCTCCTCAGACGAACAACACAGAATCAAGATTTGGCCGATCTATAAACAAGCAAATCTCCGCACCATCAAGGTTAGCAATCAGTGGGTCTCCGATCTATGTTGGAACCCAGAAGGAACACGTTTGGCGTCAGCGACCATCACAGGCAACGTCAGTATCTGGGACTTTGAATCAGGTGAACATCTCAGGACGATGATTGAGGATCGAGATCGAGTCATGTCCGTAAACTGGAGCACTGATGGAAAATGGCTGACCTCGACCGGGTGGTCTGGAGGAGTCAATCTATGGAATATGGAGAACGATCTAGCACACCCGAAACTCCAAGGTCTGGCTGGCCGTGGGTTAGATTGTGAAATTTCCGCCGATGGAAAAACAATTCTAGGTCGAGCCTGGGACAACATGGTGCTCTGGGAAAGGGAGGCTGGAAAGATCCGGTTCTCAGTGCCTCTCCCCAATGTAAGTAATTCAGGCACCTCCGCCAGCCTGAGCCCCGATAGCAGCCTCATCGCAACTGCAGACAGCCGTTCAATCGGAATTTGGGAAACTGAGACCGGGCGCAAGATTCAGCGTATTCCTTATGATGGACAATCTCCAAAGACGACCATCTTCAAAGGGGTTTCCTGGCACCCCAATGGGAAAATAATACTGGCTGCAGCGAAGGACAATATCGCACGAATCTGGGACGTTAATTCGGGAGAGCTGCTCCAAACACTGTCTGGCCACGGAGGCTGGGTCACTGCGGGGGTCTGGAACCCCGACGGTTCACGCGTTGCCACCGCCAGTTACGACGGGATCTGCCGAATTTGGAATCCTGTTACCGGGGATCTTCTCCTAACCCTGATTACTGGGCACGGAGTTGTTCAGGCAGTAAGATGGCATCCCGACGGCCGCTCCCTTGCCACCTGTGGCACAGATGGTACTATCAAAATTTGGGACGCCCGCAAGGGATACGAGATGAAGGAGGCAAAAGAACAGTAGCCTCCCAAGCCAGCCCTCAACCGGCTTCTTGTTTTAGCAAAAAGTAATTATTTTCCACTTTTTCTGAGCCATTCTCTCCCGAAAGAGCGCATGACTGGATAACGACCTGTTATCTCAATCATGAAAACCATTTTATCCCAAACCCGCTGCCCCTTGCTGAACGCCATCGTGGGTCTGACTCTGCTTCTTGCACCGCTCGCACAAGCTGGCTACTTCGTGGTCTCACCTTGGACCGACGACGCCTCCTCTGGCATCACCAGTACGACAATGTGGGCCTATAATTTCGGAGGGAGCCCGGCCACAACGACAATCGCAGGAACCGAGGTCAAGGCTGCTCCGGGGGCAAACCCCGTCATCCCTGGCGACTTATTGATCACGGGCACCGGCGCCATCGCCACAGACCCGGGCAACGCCATCACCAATCCCGCCAGTAGCGCCATCGCGAATGGCTTCATCTACGATGGGAGTCCTTCCTTCGTCTTCCTCGGCGGACTCGAGGAGGGCAAGACCTACGTCGCCACCTTCCTCAGTGTCGCCTGGGAGGCTGTCGGCCTGCGCAAGGTCGAGTTTTCCAGTGGCGGTGACTCCCGCGTGATCGACCAGCATTACTATGGCAATGATAATGGCATCCGGGTTGATTACGTTTTCACGGCGACTGCCGGGACCCAGATTGTTACGCTCACGCCCACGGCCGGTGCCACCTGGCACCATTGTGGACTGGCGCTGCGGGAGGCACGCCAAGTAGTGGTCACCAGAAAAGCCGACTCTGGAGCCGGCTCGCTACGTCACGCTATTGATAACGCCATAACCGGTGACGTCATCACCTTCAAACCCAGCGTCTTTAACACAAATCCCAAGCTCACTCTCACCAATGGCCAGCTCCTGATTGACCAGCCTCTCACCATCGACGCCTCCGGACTCTCGGGCAGTCTCACCATCGAGGCCGCTGCTAATCACCGCGTGCTCGAAATCGCCAGCGATCAACACGTCAGCCTCCACCGCCTGACCCTCACCGGCGGAGATAGTGCCGACCATGGCGGAGGCATCTTGAACCATGGATACCTGATGATCACCGACTCCACTATCTCCGGGAACCGCACTGATCGGGCTGGCGGCGGGCTCCGCAGTGATCCCGGATCCGAGGTCAGCATCAGTCGTTGCACGTTTTCCGGCAACGTAGCGATCGGCGACGGGGGTGGTGCGGCCATCAATAACGCCACCGCTGTCTTCACCAACTGCACTGTCAGCGGAAACCAGAGTGACGATGGCGCAGGAATCTGGGGCGCCAACCAAGCCGCCATGGAAATCATCCACGGCACCATTGCCAACAACACCGCCTCCAACCGCGGCGGCGGCATCCGGCTGGCCACTTGTGACCTCACCTTGGAAAACACCATCGTCGCCAACAACACCGCGCAGACCGTCAACGAGATATCCAAGACTGCCGCCAACAACGACATCGTCCGGCGAGGCGTCAACTTCATCGGTGACAACTCTTCCGTCGCCGCAGAGTTCCCGGCGGGAAGTCCAAACGACTTAGTCGGCACATCTGCCGCCCCCCTCGATGCTCTTCTCGCACCCCTAGGCGATTATGGCGGCCCCACCCAGACCATGACGCCTTTCACAGGCTCCCCGGTTGTTGGCGCCGCTGAAGACTCCGCTATCGCCACTGATCAGCGAGGAATCGAACGATCCCAAGACCCCGGCATCGGTGCAGCCGAGTTGGTTTCTCCCATTGTCTCCAGCAGCGTGGATTTTGGCAGCGGATCGCTCCGCGAGGCGATCAAATATGGTCCTCCCGGCGAGAGTATCACCTTCGACGGATTACTCGACGGAGATACCATCGTTCTTCTCGGTACCGAGCTTTTCATTGACCGAGACCTCACCATCGATGCGTCCAGCATTCCAGGCGGCATCACCATCGACGCCAATAAAGGATCCCGCGTCATGAAGATCAACCCCGGTCACACCGTCACCCTCTCCCACCTCACCCTTGCCTCGGGAGATTCCCCAGGCAATCGCGGTGGGGCGATCTACAACGACCGCTCCAACCTTACGCTCAACCACACCACACTCTCGGGCAATACCGCCGAGTTCGGCGGCGGCATCTACAGTAACGGCAACCAAGGCACAGCGACCCTCACGCTCAACCACTCCACGCTCTCGGGCAATTCCTCCACCTCCTACGGCGGCGGCATCTACAGTAACGGCTACCAAGGCACCGCGACCCTCACGCTCAACCACTCCACGCTCTCGGGCAATTCCGCCACCTCCTACGGCGGCGGCATCTACAGTAGCGGCAGTGGCTCCGGCACCGCGACCCTGACACTCATCAACTCCATCGTCGCCGCTAACTCGGCTCCCACTGGGCCAGACATTAGGAACATTTCCGGCACAGTGACACCCACCGGCGTCAATCTCCTCAGTGACCTCGCCAACTCAACACTTACGGCAGGCC
Source organism: Akkermansiaceae bacterium (assembly GCA_045106535.1). Lineage (GTDB taxonomy): Bacteria > Verrucomicrobiota > Verrucomicrobiia > Verrucomicrobiales > Akkermansiaceae > Oceaniferula. The sequence continues at coordinate 5,004 of JBGCEU010000158.1, forward strand.
CGAACGTTCTCGTTGCCGATCCCCTTCTTGCCCCCCTCGGGGACTACGGCGGCCCCACCCAGACCATGCCACCCCACCCAGGATCTCCCGCCATCGACAGGGCTTCTGCCTCGACCGCTCTCACCGACCAGCGCGGTGTGGCTCGCTCCGTCGATGGTGATCGCGATACCGTCTCCGCTCCAGACATAGGGGCTGTAGAACTCCACCCCCTTTACGTCACCAACAACAACGACTCCGGCGCCGGTTCCCTCCGTGACGCCGTGGCTAATGCGGCAGACCTTGGCACGGCCATCACCTTCCATCCCTCTGTCTTCACCGGCGGTGCCAACAACACCGTCACCCTCGGGGGCACCCAACTCCTCATCGACAAATCCCTGACCATCGATGCGTCCAACATTCCAGGTGGCATCACCATCGACGCCAACGAACAATCCCGCGTCATGGCGATCACCCCTGGTCACACCGTTGCCCTCTCCCACCTCACCCTCTCCAACGGCCGTGCCTCGGGAGCTTTCCCAGACAATATCGGCGGGGCGATCTACAACGACCACGCAACTCTGACGCTGAACCAGAGCACGCTCTCGGGCAATACCGCCGTGCGCGGCGGTGGCATCTACAGCAGCGGCTACCAAGGCACAGCGACCCTCACGCTTAACCACACCACGCTCTCCGGAAATTCCGTTAGCTCCCTGGGCGGCGGCATCTACAGTACCGGCCACGAAGGCACAGCGACCCTCACGCTCAACCACTCCACGCTCTCGGGCAATTTCGCTGGCTCCTTGGGCGGCGGCATCTACAGCCACGGCAACCAAGGTACCGCGACCCTCACTCTCAACCACTCCACGCTCTCGGGCAATTCCGCTAGTTCCTTGGGCGGCGGCATCTGCAGCAGGGGTAACCAAGGCACCGCGACCCTCAAGCTCATCAACTCCATCGTCGCCGCTAACTCGGCCCCCACTGGGCCAGACATTAGCAACTTTCTAGGCACTGTTACACCCACCGGCGTCAATCTCATCAGCGATCTCTCTGACACAACTCTCAGCGCAGGCCCGAAGGTGGACGTTGCCGATCCCCTTCTTGCCCCTCTCGGCGACTACGGTGGCCCCACCCAGACCATGCCTCCCCGCCCGGGATCTCCCGCCATCGATAGGGTCTCTGCCTCAACCGCTCTCACCGACCAGCGCGGTGCTGTTCGTTCTGTCGATGGTGATGGAGATGGTTCGGGTTTAGCGGACATCGGGGCTGTCGAATTGCACCCCCTATTCGTCACCAGCAACAACGACTCCGGCCCCGGCTCCCTCCGTAATGCCATTGCCGAGCCATTTGCCAGCTATCTTGCCTTCGATCCCTCCGTCTTCACCGGCGGTGCCAACAACACCCTCACCCTCGGGGGCACGCAACTCCTCATCGACAAATCCCTGACCATCGATGCGTCCAACATTCCAGGAGGCATCACCATCGACGCCAACGAACAATCCCGCGTCATGGAGATCACCCCCAGTCACACCGTTGCCCTCTCCCACCTCACCCTCTCCAACGGCCGTGCCTCGGGACAATCCCCAGACGATCGCGGCGGGGCGATCTACAATGACCACGCGACCCTCACGCTCAACCACTCCACGCTCTCGGGCAATTCCGCCGAGGTCGACGGCGGCTGCATCTACAGTAACGGCTCCCAAGGCACCGTGACCCTCACACTCAACCACTCCACGCTCGCGGGCAATACCGCCGTGCGCGGCGGCGGCATCTACAGCAACGGCAACCTGGGCACCGCGACCCTCACACTCAACCACTCCACGCTTGCGGGAAATTCCGCCACCTTCGGCGGCGGCATCTTAAGTGACGGCAGAGGCACCGGCACCGCGACCCTCAACCTCGCCAATTCCATCGTCGCCGCGAACTCGGCTCCCAACGGACCGGACATCAAGAACGTCTCCGGCACTGTGACACCCACCGGCGTCAATCTCCTCAGTGATTTCGGCGAATCAACCCTCACCGTAGGCCCGAACGCGTTCGCTGCCGATCCCCTTCTCGCCCCCCTCGGGGACTACGGCGGCCCTACCCAGACCATGCCGCCGCTGCCGGGATCACCCGTCATCGACAGGGCCTCTGCCTCCACCGTTATCACCGACCAGCGTGGTGTGGCTCGCTCCGTCGATGGTGATCGCGATGCGGACCCTGCTCCAGACATTGGGGCTGTCGAACTCCACCCCCTATTTGTCACCACCAACAACGACTCCGGCTCCGGCTCCCTCCGTGACGCCTTGGCTAATGCGGCAGACCTTGGCACGACCATCATCTTTGATCCCTCCGTCTTCACCGGCGGTGCCAACAACACCCTCACCCTAGGGGGCACTCAACTCCTCATCGACAAATCCCTGACCATCGATGCGTCCAACATTCCAGGCGGCATCACCATCGACGCCAACGAACAATCCCGCATCATGTATATCACCTCCGGTCAAACCGTTGCCCTCTCCCACCTCACCCTCTGTAACGGCGATGCCTCGGGAGCTTCCCCAGAAAATATCGGAGGGGCGATCTACAACAACCACGCCACCGTGACGCTCAACCACTCCACGCTCTCGGGCAATTCCGCTAGTGCCTTTGGCGGTGGCATCTTCAGTGACGGCAGATTCTTCGGCACCGCGACCCTGACGCTCAACCCCTCCACGCTCTCGGGCAATATCGCCCCGAGTGGCGGCGGCATCTACAGTGGCGGCTTCCAAGGCACCGCGGCCCTGACGCTCAACCACTCCACACTCTCGGGCAATTCCGCCGAGAATGACGGCGGCGGCATCTACAGTGGCGGCTTCCAAGGCACCGCGACTATCAACCTAATCAATTCCATCGTCGCCGCTAACTCCGCTCCTGACGGACCCGACATTAGCTACGTCTCCGGCACTGTGACACCCACCGGAGTCAATCTCATCAGCGATCTCTCTGACACAACTCTCACCGCAGGCCCGAACGTGCTCGTTGCCGATCCCCTTCTTGCCCCTCTCGGCGACTACGGTGGCCCCACCAAGACCATGCCGCCCCAGCCGGGATCACCCGCCATTGATATGGCCTCCGCCGCCACCGCTCTCACCGACCAGCGTGGTGCTGTGCGCTCCGTCGATGGTGATGGAGACGGTTCGGGTTTCGCTGACATCGGGGCTGTCGAATTCCACCCCCTTTTCGTCACCAGCAACAATGACTCCGGCTCCGGCTCCCTCCGTAATGCCATCGCCGAGCCATTTGCCAGCTATCTTGCCTTCGATCCCTCCGTCTTCACCGGCGGTGCCAGCAACACCCTCGCCCTCGGGGGCACGCAACTCCTCATCGACAAATCCCTGACCATCGATGCCTCCGATATTCCAGGCGGCATCACCATCGACGCGAATAAACATTCCCGCATCATGGAGATCACCCCCGGTCACACCGTCACCCTCTCGCGCCTTACCCTCTCCAACGGCCTTGCCTCGGGAGCTTCCCCAGGCAATATCGGAGGGGCGATCTACAACCACCACGCCACCCTGACGCTCAACTACTCCACGCTCTCGGGGAACTCCGCTGTCTTCGGCGGTGGCATCTACAGTAACGGTTTGCAAGGCACCGCAACCCTGACGCTCAACCACTCCACGCTCTCGGGCAATTCCGCCGGTTTAGGCGGTGGCATCTACTGCAACGGCAACCAAGGCACCGCAACCCTGAGGCTCAACCACTCCACGCTCTCGGGCAATTCTGCCACCTCCTACGGCGGCAGCATCTACAGCATCGGCAACCAAGGCACCGCGACCCTGACGCTCATCAACTCCATCGTCGCCGCTAACTCGGCCCCCGCTGGGCCAGACATCAGGGTTTTGTATGGCACCGTGGAACCCACCGGCGTAAATCTCCTCAGTGACCTCGCCGACTCAACCCTCACCGCAGGCCAGAACGTCCTCGTTGCCGACCCCCTTCTTGCCCCTCTTGGCGACTACGGTGGCCCCACCCAGGTCATGCCGCCGCTGCCGGGATCTCCTGCCATCGAAGGTGCGCTCGTCCTGCCGTCTACGCCTGCCACGGATCAGCTCGGCAACCCGCGCCTGTCTGGCCCCCATCCAGACATCGGAGCCGTCGAGGCGCTTCCCCTTGAAAAATTGGGACTTGCATCAAACGACGGTGACACCATCCCCGACCTTCTGGAAGGTCCCGATGGGCCCTACCCGCACCTTGAGCCAGGCACCGATGACTCAGCGGTCGATACCGATGGAGACGGTTCATCTGACGCTGACGAGATTGCTGATATGACGAACCTCTATGATAATACCGATTACTTTCGGGTGATCACATTTGTCCAAGTCGCTAATTTTGATCCGGACAGCCCAGTGATGTCGATCACGATAGCGACCTTTCCCGGTTTGAGCTACCAATTCGAAAAGGCTTCTACTCTAGAGAATTTTATTCCCGTTGGAGATCCTTTTGTAGCGGATGATTTTCAGATGACATTTGAGGTCGCCATGGAGTCGGATCGGGATTTCCTCCGGGTTCGCCGTAACTAGGATACCCGCCTCGATAGCCTCTACCTTCATGAACGTGATTTAGGTTGTTATTAGCGAGCTTGCCATGCAGCGGATGGCGACTATACCTGAGGAATGAAAAAACTACTGTGTCTTGTGGGTATGATCGTTTCGGCACTTCCGTGCTTAGCGCAGGTAGATCATTTTCCTGATCAAAAGTGGAAGGAAACAAAAACGGATCACTTTACAATTCGGACTCAAGGTGTCAGCCCGACGACGGCAAAAAAGTATGCTGAGAAAGTCTGGGAAATTTGTAACCGTACGATGCCTGGCTTGGCGGATGAGTTTGCGAACAATACTTTTAAAACACCCACTGGCGAATCGGGCTCGGATGAGAAGCCGTATCGTTTTACGATCTATCTCGTAAAATATATTTCTCCGTTCTCAGAAATGGTGAATAAAATAGCGAAAGACAAGGGTGATCGTGCAGATGGCTTCAAACAGGTATGCATGCAAACCAAGATGATGCCCGACGCAAAACGGCGGTATGTGGTCTTTTGCATGGAGGAAAGAAAGGGCGACATCGATGCCCTGTTAGTTCACTCGGTGGCTTCGACCATCCTTGCTGGACACGGCAGGATGAGGAGCAATAGTTTTTTCCATACTGCGGGTTATGGTTACTACGTGGAACATCTGATCTTTAAAAAGTGCCGAGTCCACTACTTGGATTTCAGTCGCTACTATGAAAAGGCTGAAGTTGTTAGGGGGGCAATTCTCGATGGAAATTCACCGTGGACACGGCCAGTGCAGAAGCTTGTGAAGAAGGGCGACTTGAAGCCAGACCTCACGCTGATCTATAACACAACGGTCGCGCAGCTGAACCCACCGCGGTCAGGGATGCTTTTTGCGTTTGCTCATTTCTTGTGTCACACAGATGAGATGGTGCAGAAGCATCACACTTACTTGAATAAACTCAGAGCCGGTGAAAAGCCCTCAACGGATCTGATCCTAGAGTGCTTTGGGTATGAAAATAAGGCAGCCTTTAATACCGCGCTTAAAGAATACATCGAGAGCCGTAAGTTTCGTTAGGTTTGTAGCGTAGCTAGCTAAATGAGGTCTCCAGTCTCAGTCATTCTGACTCTATTTGTTGTCTATGCTCAGGCAGTTTTTGGGCAAGCTCAACTGGTTGCGGAGAGCGGTATTGTCGATGCGGCACGCTCCCAGATAGGTAAGACCGTCGATTACGACCCTGCCTACGTCAGTTTAAAATATCCGGGTGGAGACATACCTATTTCTAAAGGTGTTTGCACTGATGTGGTAATCCGCGCACTGCGCAAGGCTCGCAAGATGGATCTGCAAAAGCTGGTTCACGAGGACATGCGGCGGAATTTTTCCAAGTACCCAAAGATCTGGGGACTGAAGCGTACGGACAAAAATATCGATCACCGCCGCGTGCCGAATTTGAGGACGTTTTTCAAACGCAAGGGCTGGTCGCTTGCGGTGACGAAGAAGAAAGAAAATTACAAACCGGGCGATCTGGTGACATGCACCGTGGCGGGCAATCTGCCTCATATCATGATTGTGAGTGATAAGAAATCGGCAGACGGAACGCCGCTGATCATCCACAACATTGGCAGTGGTGCCAAGGAGGAGGATCAGCTGTTCGGGTTTCCATTAACCGGGCATTACAGAGTGAAGTGAGGCTGGCTAACCCATTGGCTAGGTAGACCGCTATCATAGCGTGGTGTAGGTAAGTGGTCGCCACTTATCATTAAAATGACCAACTACACTGACCGTCGTGTTTTTCTGAAGACTTTCTCTTTTGCCACGGCTGGGTGGGCTGGGTTTTTACCAGCGTCACTGCATGCTGCACCATCGGGCTCAAGATCGAAGAAAAAGGGCTACTGCGGTGGGAACACTCAGGGGCACAAACAGATCAAGCCAGTTTGGTATTACACGTGGAGTCGGTCTGGTAAAGGCAGCACGAAAGAGCTTGAATTTGTGCCGATGATAAAAGGCCGAATCAACCTCACACCTAAAACTTTCCAGACGATTCGAGGGCAAAAAAATATCAAACACCTGCTCGGTTACAACGAGCCTGAGCGCAAAAAACAGGGGAACATATCGGTTGCTGATGGTCTCAAACACTGGCCAAAATTAGAAAAGCTAGCGAAGGAAAAAAACCTACGTCTTGGCAGTCCTGCGGTATCTAGTGATGCACTTGGGCTGAAGTGGCTCGCTGACTTTATGAAGGGGGCGAAACGCCGGAAGTTCAAGGTGGATTTCCTAGCCATTCACTGGTACGGCGGCACGAATATCAAGGAGTTTGAGAAATATCTCGACCGCATGTACAAGACATACCGATTGCCCATGTGGCTGACTGAATTCAACGGCTGGAGCGGCACGCACAAGGAGATGGATAAATTTGCACTCGCTGCGTTCAAGATCCTTGAAAAGCATCGTCGTGTAGAGCGCTATTCCTATTTCAGTAAGAAAAAAGGGGAGCCTGGATCGATGTGGAACAAGGACGGATCTTTATCCAAAATTGGACTAGCATTACAAGCGTTGTGATTGCTGCAAACGCCTAACGTTCTTATTTTATTAGAGAGTCTATGGCATATCTTGGTATGTGATCATACGCAGTGGTGTCGCACCAAGGTTTGCGCGTGATTTACTCAGGAAGCATACCAAAATAATACGACGATTCGGGATCAGACGCAGCCTTTTACTCGCCATGATACGCTTCTCACCTTTATATCGCATGATAATATTTGCGGATGTGTAGGTATTGCGAGAAGCATTAGGGTAAGCGTATTTATACTTTTTGAAAGGCTTTACCACACCCTGTGTTTTGTTCACCTGTATACCTATCGCCACTGGGCTTTCATTAAAGAGGTAGATATTATTCGCGGGACGTTGGGTTTTGCTGATATTGTATGCCTTGCCCTTGATGGGTGACTTGTCATCCTTACGACTTAGGATAACCAGAAACTTCTTGCCTCCACCCTGGAGCGCTTGTTGGACTACAGGCACGTAAGGTGGTGCGTCTTTGCCCTCAGGAGTTTTTTTATAGAGAGTAAACGTCGTGGATTCGCGCACGGGAAAAGGCAGTGACATACCCTCTCCTGCCAAGCTGACTTTGTGAAAGCTACTGCCAATTTTAAAATAGAAGATTTGATTATTCTTAGGTAAAAATGTGCTGACGCAATGGCAAATGATGTCGCCCTCTTGTGCTGGCGGAAGTGCTGGAATATGCGCGGGATTATTGTCCTGTCCTTGAGCCGTCAAGGAAGTGAAAGTGATCAATGCAAAAAGGATGCAGAGGGGAATGCGTGAACTCATAAATGTAGATAAGCGATTAGTTAGTGATAGCGCCATCATTCTCGAAAGGCATGACGTCCTCCTTGCTGAGCCAGCGGAAGCTAATCATCTTAAACCTACGTCCGAAGCCTGTCTCAGCCGGTGCCTGTGGTTGAATTAGCTGATTGTCAGTGCCGTTCCAGCCAAGAGGCTTGGCTACACGCTGCACAACAGCCTCACACCATGCGCGTGCCGTAATTTCACCTGTATTTGGATTCTTCGAGTCACCGTAGGAGCGGATGACATAGGTATCGCCACGTACGGTGATACTCGGACCGATCTTTGTCAGGACATCTGCCTGTGAGAGGAAATTGGGTGCATAGTTATGGATGAGGCCGCCGTCGCTGGATAACTTTGATGCGGGCACTCCAAACATGGACTCCTGAGCCTCTGTAGTGACACTGAAAGCCATCGTGCCGTTGTTCCAATCAGCATCTGGTTTGATGGTCATTTTTGTGCCTCCATTGATTTCGCTCGTGTAGTAGTGGTAATTGATTTGTTGGTCTTCGAGTGTTGCCTTGTTGATAGCTGCTTGAAGCGTTCCCAAGACCTGTTGATACACGCGCTCGTCACCTGTGACGCTGGTATCCGGTATAGGTCTGCGATTGACAAAATCAGCGAGCGAGAGAAACGGCCCGCGGCGTTTTACTTCCTCTGTGATTCGTTTTGCAAGTGTATCAATTTCCGCTGGGTTTAATGTGCGACCAGCAGCCCAGCTGTTAGGGTCTGCGAAGTCCGTGTTGTTCCGGTCAGTGGCAATGGCGGCAGGCTCCTCAAGTAGAGGCGCCAAGAAGCGCCCCATGGCTGCCGCAGTACTAACGTTGCTGTTTTGTGAATCGTGTAATGTTTCAACACTGTAACCTAGTGCACCCGAAAGGAGCGCTTTCCATGCGATGAGTGATGTGGAGTTAACATTAAAGCCCCCATGTATCAGCACACTTGAAGCAGAGAGATCAAACCCGCCGTCATTTGTTAATTTAGAAGTGTTAAGTGTGCTTTCGCCATTAACACTTGTTAGCACCTGCCTGCTGTTAGGTAGTCGCATATTACTAGCCAATGTCACGCCAGACTGCGGGATAGTACTGAGGTAATACTGATCCCAAGTGGATGCATTCATGAGGTAAGAAAGATCATACAAGTCTGCTTGGGTATCGTCTTTAATTTTACTACGGTCAAAGCGGGGTGGTGCCTGGGAGTTTCCAAACGCATAGGTGGGCTGCCACGAGTAGACCGAGAGATTGGCATGCTGGAAGGTGCCCAGAGAAGCCGGTCCGTACGGGTTGGTGGGGTAATCAAAAAATGGGTAAACCATATTCTGGACTTGTGACTTGTGCCAGCCTCCGAGGCGATCTGTTGAGAGGTTGCCGTGCAGATTGTTAGTCGACTCCCACGTGTTGAGGAACACAAGGACGTCGCGGAAAGAAAAAGTGTTCAGCCATGAGGACGCTTCCTTTGAACCCGATGACCAGGCATCTGATGCGGAGAAGCTTTCTTGATTGCGAATGTTCCAATAGCCGAGCTGGGCATGCGGCTGACCCGCTTTCGGTGGCAGGTTCATATTGCTACCTCCTTGGAAGACATCAAAATTACTAGCCAGCATTGAGCACCCCAGATTGATCAGAGGGTTCTTCGCCGCAAAAAAACCAGACGTGTCGGAGTTAAATGTCTCACCTTGCTGGTATCGGTTGAGTGGGTAGGTAGGTCGCTGCCAGTTACCGAAGCGAGTATTTCTTTGTGGCTTCTTGATCGCATGAAGCAGTGTCGGCTTGTCGTTTTGAAATGCATATAAGTTCAAATGCATGTCTAGGTCTTCTTCAGAGCTAGCACCTGATCCATTGGTTCTGGATAGGAAATTTGATTCGGATTTGATTTGTGTGGCTAGGTTTGCGTTGGAGCTATCTGAGAGGGTTCCGATTAGCGGGCTGACCACGTAAAAGAACTCATCCAGATTACCTTCATTAAATAGTAAGTTGAGCTCTTGATCGTTGGAATAGTTTTTGAGGATGTCAGTATCAGCATCGTTATTCAGGTTGTATGGAACACCTGAGATTGCTCCAGATGACGGAGGCTTGGCATGAAAGAGCAATGATTCTCCAGGTTTGAATGCCTGATTTTTAATCACAAACGTGAAGAAGCGTTTGTTGTTCTGATACTGAATCTTTTCGTTGTCGGCGGGCTTATGTGGTGGCAGCGGCTGTTGGCTATTGTGTTGTTGCCATGAGTAAAACGCAGGTTGGCCGTTGTTGTAGGTGGCGACATCCGTGCCTCTGGTGCCATTGGTTTGCATGGCCCATCTGAATTGATAGCCAAGCTGCACAATATAGTCTTGCGCCTTAAGTGGCACGTTGTGTGGATTCCATATCTGGATTTGAGGCTGAAAAATATAGACGGGGCTAAATGTTTTAGGGCTTAAGATTTTGTAGCTATGCTTCATTGCCACGGCACCCTGAGTGATGACTGGGTGGAGACCGTGCTGTGGGCTGGCTGCACTGTGATCTGGCGCTATGACATCTTGAGGGGTCTTGTTGTCATCGACCATTTTCGCCCACTGCTTCAGCAGGTCGAAGCTTGGTTTTCGCTCAGCAGTAATAGCGAAACGATCATCGATGATCGGTTGCGAATCGAGACCCGTGTAGGTTCCATTGAGGTAAGCGGTTAGATCCTGCTTTAGTCTTCCATTGACGACGTCAACTGGAAGCGACAGGGCATAAGGCGTGAATTTGTCCTGATTGAGTTTGCTCCAGTTTTTCCATGAGGAATCCGCAGCTTCGCTACCCAAGAGCTCAAGCTCGCTGTGTGTGACCACCTTGGAAAGATTTTTAGTTGAGTTGTTGTAGCTTGGTAAAAGATTGGAAAAGTCTGTTCCCTGTGTGACGGTATAGTTGCTACGTTGTTGCGCTACAGCGTCAACTTGTAACCCGTCTAACACATCGCTGCCATCTTTTGACGCTTGGGTGTCGATTCGTGCTTTCGTGCTCTCATCACTGACCCACCAGGCGTAGCGGCCAGAGTCGCCTTGGACGTTGACGAGTCCAGCCTGCACCTTACTGAGAAGGTCAGGCGAGAGAGAGTCGATGCCTGATTGATCCGGAACCGTCAGTGAGCCGTCTTTAATGAACTGACCCAACGTTACGGCATCACCGGCAAGAGCGGCAGAGGGGTTCGGGTTTCCACTCGATGAGGAAACTAACCAGTCGACCTTACTCAGACTCCATGTGCGGAAGGAATCAGGAGAAAGTAAGCCATCGTCTGGGTTATCGGGGTTGATCGTAGGGTAGGCTCCAAGCCAGTGTGTGTGCGGGACTCCCTCGATATCCAGTGTTGTGGGGTCAGTATCAAGGATCGAAGAATTAGCTGTAGCTCTAGCGTCTGGCCCAAGGCTTTTCTGGAGTTGCCCGATAGCCAGCATCAATCCTAGCCGGGCGTTCGCCTGAGCTTCAGCTTGCGCGTTGTCGTGGCGGCTGGCACGTGATTCAATCGTGCTAAGCCCGAGCATTGCTAGGGCCACCATGACAAGCAGAACCATCACAGATATGGTGGCGATCAGCGCGAATCCGCGTGGACTGGGTACGGATTTGTTTGTATTTATTATTAGCATTATCTGGGAATGCTCTAGGGTCTCTATAGCACCATGAAATTGAGCCTGTTTTAATCAACTTGTGATATACAACATATACACAAAAATCAAGTTAGGAGCAACTCGGGCTTTTGTCTACTAGCCAATGGGCTAGTAGAAGACCGTTCCTGTGACTGGGCTATCGAATTCAGTCGATAAAACGATTTTTGCTACGTGCGCTGGTCTCGGCTACTGTTCAGAGACTCGAAGGCGAAGAAAAAGCCTACCGTCTACTTCCTCGGTTCGGGGGATCTTAACAGGTGTTGTTGAGGTGTTTGTTAACGTAGCAAACGGCGGCGTATTCCAATTATTAAGATCTGTGGAGAGTAAGACTTCATAGGCTATTCCTGCGCGAGCGTTGTTGAAGTCGTAGTATATAAAGTTAGCGTCGGTGTTGGTCACCTTAGGCAGACCGCCCGTGCTTGCTGCGAGAGGATCAAGCGATAGGGCAAACTCAAGGAAGTTGTCGATACCGTCGAGATCTGGGTCGCCGGTTTTGGTTTGATCGTCGCCGGGGTTCCAGGAGATGCCTGTCCGCCAGGAGTAGTAGGCGGTTTGTGTCCCGTTAACGGTGATTGTGACGGTGGTATCGGTGGATGTAAGGCTGCCATCGTTACATTTGTAAGAGAAGCTATCGGTTCCTGCAAAGCCGTTGTGCGGGGTGTAGGTGAACGAGCCATCGGAAATCAGCGATAGAGTACCGTGGTTTACGTTGGTCACGAGGGAGGCGGTGAGGGTATCGTGGTTGAGGTCTATATCGTTTATCAAGACGCCCTTGGCGGAGATGTTGAGGGCAGTGTTTTGAGTTGTCTCGTAGGTATCATCGATTCCCTGCGGTATTTGAGCGCCAAGTCCTGGCAGGGCGAACGCATCCGTCCTGAACGGAGCTGCCGGAATGCCACTGCTATTCTCAAGGGTAGTTTGTGCGTTTGGTACAGGAATCCACGCATAGCGGACTTCCTGTGGATCGGTCACGGAAGTCGAACTGATGGTTACTTGGCTACCGCTGACGGAGATGCTGTCGGCGTTGTAAAATGTCGGGCTTGCACCGGGGCCAGCGATCTGGAAAAGGCCGGCAGAAGCCCCCGCGTTCATCCCGCTTGCGTTGGTGAAGGTAATGGTCACGTCACTGCCGCTCACGGACATGGCGCCGAAGCTTGGCCCGTGGGCGACAATGGACTCGCCGAGTGCGTATTTCCGCGCGAGGAGAGAGAGGCGAATGCCGATGGGTTCTTTGTCGGTGGGGTGGATGTTTGATGAGCTGCCAGTATCAATCGTCATGGCGACATGAGCGTTGTTTAGTGTTTCGAGTTGGCCTTGCGCTTCCCGGAACCAGGGCCAGTGGGTCTTATTATGAGAGGGCAATTGAACTCCTAGGAATGGAAGGTCGCCCTGATCAAAGCGTTCGCGGTATTCAGTGACGAGTCTCGGCAGGCTAAACCCATACCTGGCGCAGTCGGTGATGTTCCCCCCATTTGCCTCACCCTGATACCAAATAAAACCCGAGATACCATATTTCCGCATCGGGTGGATCATTTTGTTATAGATGATATTTGGGCGTGTGCGCATGAAGATATCGTCGTTACTGGATGACCAGCCATTGGCAATCAGTCCGGCGATCCCATCGGCATTTGTGTTGTAAATAGATGGTAGCCTACTGGAGGTGGTGGCACCAGATTGATACTCGCTAATACTCTGGTAGAGATTCATCATTTCATCGAAATGCGGTAGCTGTCCCCGGAGCTCGAGCGGCATCCAGCCTTCGATTGAGCTGCTTCCCCATGCTGCCCAGACGATTGCAACGGGAACATTGGTGGCAGTATATAACTGGTGGGCAAAAACTGAGCCTACCGAAGTCCAGGTGCCAGCACTTGAGTTATCTAGCCAGTTCATACCGGCGCTTTCATCTTCTGTTAGGGTGGCGTCCTGATCGATCTTGAGGCAACGGATATTGTCGTTGCCAGAAATAGCGGTGATATAATTCGAGGATCCCGTCATCTCGCTGAGCGGGCGTACCATGTTAGATTGGCCAAAACAGAACCAGACGTCACCGAAGAGGACGTCTGTGATGGTTCTTGTCGCGCTACCACTAGTGGCCACCAGGCTGTGGGGGCCGCCTGCGGATTGTGAGGGGAGCTCGATCTGCCAGTTTCCTGATGCGTCGGCCGTGCCGCTTACAGTTGTTCCATTGATACTAACAGAAACGGCCGCGCTGGGGTCGGATGTGCCCCATACATTGATTGGTTTCCCCCGTTGAAGGACCATACGGTTCTGAAATGGTGATGCCAGATCAAGTACAGGAGCGGGGGTCAAGGTGAGCGCTAAAGAGCTGCCGCCGCTGCCATCAGGGGTGACCACAAAAAAATCTCCGAAGTTGTCGGCGGTAATGTCAGTCCCACCGACACTCACGAGCCTAACTGCATTAACCCCACTTGTGCCTGTTCCTGTAGCGACCGCCCCATAAACCAACTCGGCGATCCAATGTGCCTCTGTGGCATCGTTGTTGCTTACCAAGCTACCTGTCCAGTCAGCAGAAATGTTAAATTCAGCGCCGGCACTGTTGATTCGAAGATCAAAGTCACCGCTGTCGGCCTCAATCGTAGCACTTCCGCTAAGATTAATCCTGCCAGACGCTTGATTTATGATCAAGTCACCGCTGAACTGCAATAAGCCGCTTGTAAGATTGACGGTCATGCCATTTGCATTGAAATTGTTGGCATTATCAATCGTACCTCCTTGAAGATTATAGATGAGGCCGGTGCTGTTCATGTTGAACGTGCCAGTTATTTTTCCTGATGTGTGATTGATGATCGATCCGGCAAGTGCACCGCCAAAGTTTCCAGTGCCAACAGTTCCGTTCATGGCAATGGTGCCAGTGTCACCTGATCCAGGTAGGTTACCGGTTGTTGAATCACTATCGTTTTGCCAAGAATTACTATTTAGAATATCGCTGCCAACATAGGTGAATGATTCAGCTCCTGAAAATCCAGCCATGAATACCAGTGTGCTAGCTACAGCAACGATACCTTTAAATATTTTCTTATTCATGTGCATGTTAGTGGATCTTCAGATTGGTTATCAGAATCAGCACTGATTCTAACTGGAATCGTGACTCGGTTATGAGCCATGTCGGGCATTATGTGAAAGGAGTCAAGAAACGGAAAATTAGCCCTGCAGGCAGAAGTGTAATCCAGCGGAGTTCTTATTTGATGGAACGATTAGCCGGAGCCGAGTCGGTAAAGCACAGCATTTAGAGATAAAAAAACCCACATCTGCGCAGGGCAAAGGTGGGTTTTATAAGAGGGTGCAGTGTGATTACTTGCGACGACGGAAAAGAAGCGCAAGGCCACCAAGACCCAGAAGTGCTGTTGATGAGGGCTCTGGGACGAGTGCTAAAGTGCTACCGCCGCCGTTATTAGCTGTGACCACGAAAAAGTTTCCGAAATTGGCATCTGTAATATCTGTGCCGCCAACACTAATACGACGAGCTGCATTCTCATTTGCCGCGATTCCTGCGTTTTCCATACCAGCTCCATAAACTAATTGAGCGATCCAATCAGCCTCGGTATCATCGTCGGCACTGATAAAACTGCCAGTCCAGTCGCTAGCAATGTCAAATGTACCGCCATCTTGATTTATTCGAAGATCAAAATCATTGACGGCACTGATAATAGCATTTCCACTAACATTGAATGTTCCATCGGCGCTATTCGAAAGTAGCTGGGCATTAAAACTGAAGGTACCACCAGATAAATTAAAAGTGGTATTTTGAATGTTATAGTTACCTGTTGCGGTAATTGTACCACCCTCAAGAGAATAACTACTGCTGGCAAGGGAACTGCTCCAGTTAAACCCACTAGCTGTCATTGCACCTGCAGTTTGCGTAATAGCAACCCCAGATAGAATCCCACCGAATTGATTGTTCATAGTACCTGCTACAGCGATGGTTGCAGTATCGCCTACTGTAGGTAGATTACCTGTAGTCAAATCCCCGGTATTTTGCCAGTTGGCTGCAAGTCTGATGTTACCGCCTGTCATTGCAAAGTTTGCTGCTGAAGACATGGAAGAAAGACTGAGTGAGCTGATAGCCACTCCTATTGCGAGTTTACTTGTATTGTTCATTTTGTAATTGTTTATGTTTTGAGCTATGTGCAGGAGTTTACTGTTGGTGTTCAATTTACAGAAACTCTCTTGTGGTGCTAAACCGTCCCCTACAATAAGAAGCTTTACGGGCTTTTGTCTACTGGCCAATGGGCTAGTAGACAGGCAATGGGAAGTGGAGGTATTCTGACCTCTAAATCATTCGATTGGGAAGAGATTTGACCAAGCTGCCTTGGGAAGACTAGCCGATTAGCTAGGTAGACTTGGTTTCAAAATTGTGAATACTGATGAACCTCGCAATGCTTTCAGCAAAAATAGCAATCTCACACCAAATACATAGATAATGATGAAAAAAACAGTAATTATGATGGGCTGTCTTACCGCAGTTCTCGCACACAATGCAGGCTTACAAGCGGCACTCATTTTCTCGGCAGATTTCGACAATGGCACTTCTGGTGCAGTCGATGCTATTGGAGATCTCGGAGCCCCTTCCGTAGGAACTTTCACGACTGATAATGTAGTATCCGGAGCCGCTACATACGGTTTTATTACGAATGCGGCATCAGGCGACAAAGCGTTTACCTCAGGAAATGATGCCAATACTCGAATGACCGTACTTGGCGCAGGGATTTCCACATTTGAAGCTTCACCCAGCACAAGTTTCAGAGGTGTTGCTCCTACTAATCGCATGTATGCCAACTTCGCGGCTGCCGACATCACGGGTGGCCTCGGTGCCACAGTGCAATTTGATACAGGCGCTTTTGGCACACAGAACCTCGGTGCCGTCAAAGGGCTTATCGTTCGCGGATTGAGCTCGGTCGGCGATGAAGTTTTCGAAACTTTGATTACTCATGGAAGTGGCAGCGGTACGCGTAGAATATACGCTCGGGAGGTAGGTGACTCAACTTACACACGCAGTGGAACTAGTGCTGGTGCACCACAAGGCACCCAGGTCTTCACCAGTATTGATGCTTGGAACGGCACCAACAACACTGTTGAACCTGCGAACCTCAACACCTTAACGATTACCATCCAGAACGGATTCGTGACTTATGCCTCAGAGTCTGGAACGGCTGGTGGAACATTGTCTTTCGCTCAGAATTCTGGGGCAACGGATATCGCTCAGTTGGAATTTACGAGCTGGAACAATAACCAAGGTGGCAATTCTGGTTATTGGCTAGACGATGTCTCCGTCAATACGATTCCTGAGCCATCATCCACAGCTCTGCTCGGGCTTGGTGGCCTGGCTCTGATCTTGCGCCGCCGCAGGTAATCGAACCGAGTCTGATTTATTCTCAGAGGTCGTCCTGAAAAGGGCGGCCTTTTTGTATTTAGATAATCCCTTTACGGATTCCCTTAGCCACAGCGCCCGCTTGTGACTGAACGTTGAGTTTTTTGTAAGTGTTCGCCACGTGAAACTTGACGGTGTGCGACGAGAGATTCATGAGATCAGATATTTCCTTGATGATTTTCCCATCAGCAAGGTATTGTAAAACTTCTATTTCTCTTTCTGTTAGGTCGTGTGCTTGTTGTGGGCTATTACCTTTAGGGAAAGCGTTGAGAACCATTGATGCTACCTGTGGATCAAGTGAGGCACCCCCGTCCATTACATCCTCAATGCTCTGGATGATGTCCTCGACATTTGAGTTTTTCAGTAAATAGCCGGAAGCGCCCGCACAGATCGCTTTGTAGACATCTTTTTGTTTGTCAGAACCCGTAAGAACGATGCTTCGTATATCAGGGTGATCGGCTTGTAAGTGTTCGAGCCCCTCTATGCCGCTCATCCCGGGGAGTGCTAAATCCACCAGCATAATCTCAGGCTTGCTTTCGCAAATGTCGAGGTGCTCGAGCGCCTCCTCACAAGATGAGAAGTCACGGCGACAATGCATGTTCTGAGTAGAGTTGAGTATTTCTGCTAGATTGGATCTGAAGGCGGCGTTGTCTTCGATAATCCAGAGCTTAATCGGTTTGTCCCGTGGGGTTGTGTTGAGTGCAGTCATGGCGTTATTTTTCTAACGGAATAGTTAAGTGGATTTCAGTGCCCTTTCTGGGGTAACTTTCAATGGATAGGTCGGCACCTAATAGTTTGGCACGGCGCTCCATGTTTTTCAAGCCGCGTCCTGATTCGCTGTCGGGATCTGCATCGCCTGACATATCGAAGCCACAGCCATCATCTCGCATGGAGAGAGAGAGCGAGGAATCATCAACACCTGCACGGATGATCATGTTTTGAGCTTCAGCGTATTTTGCGCAGTTATAGAGAGATTCCTTCACCAAAAGCATGACATTACGCCGCATGGCCACGGGAACGATAATATTGTTGAAGACCTCGGGAAACTCATATGTCACTCGACAATCGATCAGAATCGTTCTGGCAACTCTCTTGATCTGTGAGAATAGACCGGCCAGATGTGTGTTTTCAGAATCGGTGTGCCAGATGATTTCTTTGACGGAAAGGTAGCTTTCCTGCGAAAGGTGATTGATTTCACGTAGCTTCTGCTTGGCGAGGGATTCATCAACGAGGGAATGAATGCGGTTCGAAATCATGGAGATAGTGCCGAGGTTTCCACTGATGTCATCGTGTAGATCAGCTGCGATCTGTTGCTGAACGGCGAGCACGGCTTTTTTCTTTTCATCCCTTTGGTGTAGCAGCCACAGAATCAGTAAAAACAGAACTAGGATTCCTGTGGCAATACCTGCGGTCCAATAGCGTTGCGTGCGTACGGCACTGGCAATAGCGAGTTGCTCCAATACATCGAGGTGGGCTTTTTCTACAATGGCTCTCTTTGCAAGCTGCTCCATGTAGAGGCGTTCAGGAACAATTTTACGACCTCGGCTGTAGCCATCCACAAGCATGGTTGAGGAGGGAGAATCAGTGGCGGATCCTCCGCTGATGGTAATGGTTTTACCGAGTGCTAGATTAACGCGATTAGCACCTCGGTCACCCATGACTCGGAGTTCGCCGAGTGCTAGGGTAGGTTGTCCTTGGTGTAGCGGCAGCTCATAAAATGTTAGGCGCAGGTAGCGGGCGTCCTTTGAGTAGAGGGCGTGCCACTGGCGCACGGAGTGGATTGGGTCTTCGATGGATTGAGTGTAGTGGATGGCGCCTTGCCGGAGGTTTTTCAGCAGCTCGATCTTGTATTGCTGGGGTAGTGGGATAGCGGGAATAGGCAGCTCTGGATCTTTAGCCGCGTGTAGCTCAAAGCGACCAAGGCTGTATATTTGACCCAGATCAACGGTGACAGAGACACCACGTTTGATTTTCTGGTTGTCTTTGAAGTGCTGAATGAAATCCGGCTGATCTTGTTGCGTATGCAAGTATTTGCCCAAATGGGTAGTTCTGTTCATCAGGTAGTGGAGATGCCAGAACGGGCTGATGTCTTCACCCTGTGAGCATGTTAGGTTGTCTAAAACGGGGACAACGACGGCGTTACCAGCTCGGAAGACCATCATTTCATCGAGAGCGAAGAACTCGGTGTTATCCTCCACAGCACCCTTGGTGACCGTGAGCTTGACCGTGTTAACCGCGATATTCGGTGCGCTGAATAGAACCGGATACAATCCCGGGTCAGGAAAGTCTTTGCGAGTCCAATCCGCGATTACTATAGGCGTCTCAGGATCGCTATGACTGAAGGCTTCGATCTTGAAACGTTTTGGAAAGCCGTAGTTGGAATCGCTGGAGTGAGCTGGATAGTATGCGGGTACTAAAGCGATACCTTCGATGGATATATCATCGGTTGGATTAAGCTGAGCCCGGATCCATTCCTCGGAGGTAGCGCCCGAGGCGGTCTTGTTCATGCGGCACAAAAACCCAAAGCTCTCTTGAGGTGGGGATAGTCGACTTTCCGAAGGCGGGTATCTGTCTAGCTGCTTGCGTAACCACTTTTCCTGCTTGGTAAGAGCCTCAAGGCTGTTTGCCGGAATGAGCTCTTTTTCCTGATAGACAGAAAGCTGATGCCCTTTTTCATCAGGGAAATGTGGGTGTGACTTTCGCTCAAGCTCAAGGTTCTGTGCATGGACGGCATGCAGAGAACAACAAAGCAGGATTATGAAGAATCGTAAATTCATGATGTGACGGACTGAATGCCAAACCTTAGGACGTGGCACCTCGCAAACGATGTGAGAGCATGATATTTATCAGAGCGCGACGCAACCCCCAAAGAACCATCCGTTCTGGTGTTTTGGGCGAGTGGTGTCTATGCTGTCAGCAAGTGAAAGTTCTCGATATTGGTAAGCTATGGGCAATGAGGCTCTGGCGGGCGGCTGCAAAGTGGTGGCGCCGCAAGCATGCTGACGAGGCGGCGGCGTTGGCATTTTACTCACTCATATCGCTGGTGCCGATTCTGTTAGTTGGTGTCAGTATTGCCTCTGTGTTTGTCGATGAGGAAACAGCAACTCGCATACTGGTGGTCGAAGCCGATCGCGTGGCGGGCTCAACAGTCGGTGGATACTTCGCGCAGATTCTACGCACGGAAATCCGCTGGGTGGGCTCGGGGTTTTCTCCCTACATCGGTGGTCTTTTCCTGTTTTTTGCAGCCACCAAGGTGATAGCTGAACTCAGGAAGTCGCTCGGTAAGGTCTTTGGTAAAAAGAGAAAACGCGGCCGTAGAGCAGCGGTCGCGGGGTTGGTGAGTCGACTTGCTGCGATGGGAATGCTCCTCGTGCTTGGTGTCTTCATCGCCAGTGCGGTGGTCTTTGAGACGATGATGGGTGTCATCGTCGGCTCGCTTAGCGACTCTCCGATATTACTCCGTGTTGCGACGGCGGTTTCTCCGGTGTTGTCCTTTGTTGCGATGGTTTTCCTCGCTGCCGTGGCGATGCGGTGGCTGCCGGCGCGTCCGCCGAAATTTCGCGAAGCATTGGCGGGCGGGTTGGTTAGCGCCGTTCTTTTGTTAGGTTTGAAAATAGCGCTTGCTCAGTTCCTTAAACACACAGATGTGGGGAGTTTTTACGGTAGTGCGCTGACACTCGTCCTTGTGCTTTTCTGGATCTACTTCGCGATGCAGGCATTTCTCTATGGAGCGGAGCTGGCAGCAGAACTCGCAGTGGAACGTAGAATGAAAGAGCCAGATGAAGAAAAGGAGAAGAAAAACCTAACACCAGCACTACCTTTGCCCGATGAAGATGATGCTGCCAAAGAATCAGAGGAACCGGAGGTGGGTGGAGAGACAGAAAATCCGGTCGAGATAATACAGCCTGAGGATGAAACTCCAGCAGAAATGAAACCCGCGATTCCTGTTGCGAGGAAAGACGTGGATGCGAACGATACACCGGAAGGCAGTAACGCGAAATAAAGACGCGCACAACGATCCTATTTTTCTTACTCGCGGGCTTGTTTTTGTGTCTGCAAATACCCAAGCCCTGCCAAGACTAACACACCAAGAACGAGGCAGAATAATGGATGCACTCCTGCCCCAATACCAAGGTAGCCAATACCCAGTGCGACAGCCGCCGCAAGTAGTGCGTAGGGTAACTGCGTGATCACGTGCTCGCGGGGAGACACGCCACATGCGAACGCGCTCACCACCGTGGTGTCACTAAAGGGGCTGCAGTGATCGCCAAACACAGCCCCACTGAAAACAGCCCCAATGACCGCGGGCAGCATCACCGGAGAATCGCCAGCGACATCCAGATAACCTGGAATAGCAAGCGGCATGAGCAGTGCCATTGTTCCCCAAGAGCTCCCTGTCAGAAAACTAATGCATGATCCTGTTAGGAAAACCGCAGCGGGGAAATAGCTGGGAGAAAATTTTGATCCAATCGCGTCCGCGAGCCACTTCGCAGTGCCTAACTCCTTCATCACACTGCCAAATGTCCAGGCCATAATCAGGATGAGAAGCGGAGCCAACATACCCGCCGCACCCTCACGCATCGCGCGCGGCACGGTGTGGCTCTTTTTACGCGGAAACATCACCCACGCCACCATTAAGCCCACCACACTGCCAAGTGTTAGGGCATATGGCCCAGCGCTACCACTGAAAGCGGTAGCTAGCTTTTCGCCAGTCACTGGGAAAACGGGCGACGTTTCCCAGAGGTAAAATAGTGCGACGATTGAGGCTGCCAGCACGATGATCGGCGTCAGCGCGACCCATATTGATGGAGCCGGGCCTTCGTCACTTGGCAGCGCCGCAGGTGCCGTTGGTTTGGCATTCCGCATCGGCCCGATATTCCACCGGCGCCAAATCACCACTACGACGAGCGCCAATGTGAACAGGCAGTAGAAATTCTGACCGATCGATTGGAAAAACAATCCGTATGCGGAATCGTCAATGCCGCGTCCCTCAATCGATTGCTGGATCAAGCTTAGCTGTGTCGCGATCCATGTCGAAATAAACGCGACACACGCGATTGAACTGCTCGTGCTATCGACAAGATATGCCATCCGCGCCCGAGCCACTCCCGCACGATCCGCCAGCGGCTGGGTGATACGTCCTAACAAAAGGCTGTTTGCCAGCCCGTCAAAAAAGCAGAGCAGCCCCATTAGTCCCGTGGCGGTTTCCAGTCGCCTTTTCTCATCTCCTCCATCTTTGCCGATCAGGCGTTTCGCCACGGCCTCGAAGCCACCGCTTTTTTCGATCACCACTGTAAAAGCACCCAGTATCAGAGTAAAAAGAATCGCCCCAACGCGCCACGGCCCTTGCATCGATGGAAAAAAGTGATCTGCCAAAAGCTGGCGCATCGCCAACCAAAGATCTCCGTTTACAAGAAACAAACATCCTGCCAGCGCACCTGAAAAAAGCCCAAGCATAGCATGCCGAGTAAGTAGAATCGTGGCAAAGGCAATCGCGGCAGGCCATAACGCCTTGCCGGAAAAATCAGAAAACGACGCAATCCAGGTGACAATCAAAACGGCGGCAAGAATACCCACACGAAAATACGTCGCCGCACCCTCCTGACTCATAGACTCTTCCTCTCGCACGTGCAGAGTATGGCTCATTTTGGCGATACAGACAACAGACGATACTTTAGTGGTAGAAATGCCCGAGCGAACCGTATATTGATGACTTGGTTCTGATGATTTTCCGTTATCCATATGCTCTTGTCGCCATCGTCGCGGTGTTTGCCATTTCTTGTAACAAACAGAAAACGCAATTGTCCGCCGGCGAAAGCGAAGGCTCGGAAGATACGGCTGTGACCTCGCCTCATCGTGAGGTCAGCTTTAATGACGAGGTCATGCCCATTCTTTCAGATAAGTGTTTTCACTGTCACGGTCCCGATGCCGAAAACCAGAAATCTGCATTCCGGCTCGATACCGAGGAGCACGCGAAGCAGGCACTCAAAGACGGTGGCTGGGGAATTGTTGCGGGCAGTCTGAAAAAAAGTAGCGTGCATGAGCGAATCCACGCAACGGGTGAGGACATGATGCCGCCCGCGGACTCGAATCGCTCTCTAAGCGAAGAAGAAAAAGCAATCATCGATGCCTGGATCGTGCAGGGCGCGGAATACACCGAGCACTGGGCATACATTCCCGTGCCGAAAGATGTCCCCGTTCCCGAAAAAACTTCGTGGGCACGCAATGAGATTGATCACTTTGTGTACGCGAAGTTCGCTGAGCACGGACTGACGCCCGCCGAGGAAATCAGCAAGGAGAAGTGGCTGCGTCGGGTGACATTCGATCTCACAGGCCTACCCCCAACGATTGCCGAGCTAGATGCCTTTCTCGCAGACAAATCCGCGAACGCTTACGAGAAAGTAGTCGATCAGCTTTTTGAGACCAACGCCTACGCCGAACGCATGACCAACGAGTGGATGGACGTGGCTCGCTACGCGGACACCTTCGGATACCAGACTGATAGGCCGCGCTTCGTCTGGCCGTGGCGCGATTGGGTGATTAGTTCATTTAAAAAGAATCAACCCTACAGCAAGTTTATTACTTGGCAGCTTGCGGGAGACCTTCTTCCAAACGCAACGCGCGAGCAAATCCAGGCAACGACCTTCAACCGCCTGCACTCACAAAAAACCGAGGGCGGCAGTGTTGAGGAGGAGTTCCGCGTTGAGTATGTCGCAGATCGGCTGCACACCTTTGGCACCGCCTTCATGGGCCTCACAATGGAATGCTGCCGCTGTCATGATCATAAATACGATCCTCTCCCGATGAAGGCCTACTACGAGATGTCAGCGTTTTTTGCTAACATTGATGAAGCCGGGCTTTATCCTTACTACGATTCAAATGCGCCACCGCCACCAGTCCTCGCACTCACCACTGAGGCTCAGGAAAAGGACATCGCTACCAAAGATGATACGTTAAAAAAAGCGGAAGCAAATGTAGCCGCGACTAAAAAATCCGAGCAACAAGCATTCGAGGCATGGCTTGCTGATCGCCCAGCACACCATTCTTGGAAAGGCATGCTCTCTCATCTAACATTTGATGCCGCCGAAGGGAATAAATTTCCCAATAGTGCGAACCCAAAGGCGCCATCGCCTACTAACGCAGCTAACAAACTAGTAGCCAAGGGCGTCAGCGGCAAAGCCGTGCAGCTAACAGGCGATCACGCAGTAACCGTTGGTGGCGTGCCAAAAGTAAACCGCGAAGTCCCTATTTCGTTCTCTTTCTGGATGAAGCCTAACAAGCATCATCAGCGGGCGGTTGTTTTTCATCAAACCAGATCTTGGACTGACGCAGCGAGCAGGGGATACGAGCTTCTGATTGAAAACGGCAAGCTCAGTGCCGCGTGGAATCATTTTTGGCCGGGCAATGCATTAAGAGTCAAAACCTCTGGCTCTCTGCCTGTTGGCGAGTGGACACATGTCACCGTTACCTACGATGGTTCAAGCAGCGCTGCAGGACTCAAGTTTTATATCAATGGCTCGCGTGACCCCGGTGAGATTATTAGGGATCAATTGACTAAAGGAATTCTCGGCAAGGGTGATGGCAAAGGCCTTTTTATCGGACAGCGGAACCGTGACAAGGGATTTAAAACCGGTCAGCTGGACGACTTCAAAGTCTTCTCACGTGAGCTAAGCCCCATCGAGGCCAAGCAACTTTGTGATAACAAGTCTCTCGATGCACTCATCACCAAAACGCCCGCCTCACTAACAGCTCAAGAGAAGAAGCAGCTATTTGATTACTATCTTCAAAATCATTCCGTGGCTTACGAAACCGCTCTCAAGGAATTACAAACCGCCCGCGCAGCACGTTTTGGTGCCTACGATAAGGTTACCGAGATCATGGTGATGAAGGAGATGGAAACCCCAAAAAAGACTCACTTGCTTGATCGCGGTCTATACAGCGAGCGTAAGGAAGAGGTCTCTGCGGGCACGCCGGATGTCCTGCCGCCATTTCCTGAGGGACTGAAAAAAGACCGACTCGGCCTCGCCAAGTGGCTACTCTCAGAAGATCACCCACTGACCTCACGCGTCACGGTGAACCGCTACTGGCAGATGATTTTCTCCCGAGGCATCGTCGCTACACCAGAGGACTTTGGTAGCCAAGGGGATCGCCCCACACATGCTGCGCTACTCGATTGGCTGTCCCGCGACTTCATGGACAGCGGCTGGGATGTTAGAAAACTTCTTAAGCGCATGGTGCTCTCCGCCACCTATCGTCAGAGCACGGTCACCACGCCGGAAATACGTGAAAAAGACCCAAAGAATCTCTACCTCTCTCGCGGAAACGCATCGAGGCTATCCGCAGAAATGATTCGTGACCAAGCTCTCGCCACCAGTGGTTTGCTGGACACGAAGATTGGTGGCCCATCGGTTAAGCCCTATGAAGTCGCGCACGGTCTTAAGCCGATGAAGCCAGATATGAAAAACGGCCTTTACCGCCGCAGTCTTTACACCTGGTGGCAGATCACCTCACCCGCACCCGTGATGACCACCTTTGACGCGTCGAAACGCGCGGTCTGCCGCGTCTCTCGCGATGTCACAGCCTCGCCGCTGCAGGCGCTTGTCTTACTAAACGGCCCTGAATTCATAGAAGCACACCGGATGCTTGGCGTGAAAATGCACACCCAGTTTCCCAAACCGGAGGATGAATCCGCAATGGTCGAGGCTGTGTTCCGTACCCTAACAAGTCGTGTGCCAGACAGCCGCGAGGAGAAAGTTTTCCTCAAGCTCTACCGTGACCAGCTTGCCTATTTCCAGAAAAAACCAGCCGAAGCCGCCGCTCTACTTAAAGTAGGAGCCGCACCAAAATCAAAACAGATCGATGACGCCCGCCAGGCAGCCGCCGCCATCCTGGTGAACACGATCTTTAACCTCGACGAATGTCAGCTAAAACGATGAACCACTGCACCGGATACGATTCACCCGTCGGTATGAGCCGTCGTCATTTCCTAAACAGCCTCGGCATGGGCTTAGGTGGCTTAGCGCTCTCGAATGCCCTCAGCCCTGAGGCGATTGCGCAGGGTATTCTCGACTCCCCACAGTTTGCCCCCAAGGCAAAGCGCGTGATCTTCCTTTTCCAGTCCGGCGGCCCGTCTCAGGTCGATCTTTTTGATCACAAACCACGGCTACAAAAAGAGCACGGCAAGGAGCTTCCAGATAGTGTTAGAAAAGGTCAGCGGCTCACAGGCATGTCTGGAAATCAGGCAAGCCTACCGCTTGTTGGCTCGCCGTTTAAATTTAAACAGCACGGTGAATCTGGCGCGTGGATCAGCGAACTCATGCCGCACACCGCAAAAATTGCGGATGACCTCTGCTTTGTTAAGTCCATGCACACGGAGGCGATCAATCACGGCCCCGGCATCACCATGATGCAGACCGGCTCTCAGCTTGCAGGCCGACCCTGCATCGGCTCATGGCTTTCCTACGGTCTTGGTTCGGACAACGAAGACCTGCCATCCTTCGTGGTGATGAATACCAAGAACAAGAGCGGCCAGCCGTTAGTTTCGCGCCTCTGGGGCAGCGGCTTCCTCCCCGGAAAACACGATGGCGTCCGCTTCCGACCTGATAAGAACGCGGTGCTGTATTTAAATCGGCCCGATGGTGTCAGCGCGAGCAGTCGCCGTCAGGCACTCGATGCCCTGCAAGCCATCCACCACGAGCAGCTCGCTAAAACATCCGATCCCGAGCTTGAGACCCGCATCGCACAATACGAAATGGCGTTCCGCATGCAGGCTTCTGTGCCGGAGGTTACCGACTTCAGCGATGAATCAGATGCCACTTACGATCTTTATGGAAAAGATGCCAAGACCCCCGGCACCTATGCCGCCAACTGCCTGATGGCACGCAGGCTCGCCGAGCGCGGCGTGAAATTCATCCAGCTCTACCACCAAGGCTGGGATCAACACGGTAGCCTTGTAAAAAAAATAGGTGTCCAGTGCCGGGAAACGGATCAGGCGTCTGCCGCGCTCGTCACAGACCTCAAGGCACGCGGAATGCTTGATGACACCCTCGTCATCTGGGGCGGTGAGTTCGGCAGGACTAACTACAGTCAAGGACCACTGGGCAGTAACTTCGGCCGCGACCACCATCCGCGCTGCTTTTCCATCTGGATGGCAGGCGGCGGAATCAAACCTGGCGTTTCCTACGGCGAAAACGACGACTACGGATACAACGTGGTCAAAGACGGTGTTCACATCCACGATTTCCACGCCACCATGATGCACCTGCTAGGCATCAATCACGAGCAGCTCACATTCAAATACCAGGGTCGCCACTTCCGCCTGACCGATGTGCACGGTCACATCGTCAAACCCATTCTCGCATAAAAGAAAACGGCGGTGACCTCGTTAGAGATCACCGCCGGAGATTTTTAAACAGCTTGCCTTACTTGCGGCGACGCAGGATCAGGGCAAGTCCACCAAGACCGAGCAGTG